>CAIMSN010000018.1 GCA_903844135.1 uncultured Rhodospirillales bacterium
TGTCCGACCGCCTCCATCTTCTGGCTCTGGCGCAGCGCCTCCTCGGTATGGCGGAGCACCGCCTCCGCCTCCTGCTCCGCGGTGACGTCGCGGCCGAGCGCGTAGATCAGCCCGTTGGACGCGGTGGCGGTCCAGGACAGCGAGCGGTAGGTGCCGTCGGCGTGGCGCATCCTGACGCCGAGCCGTCGCAGGCTCTCGCCGCGCAGCAGACCGGCGACGCCCTGTTCGAGGATCTGGCGCTGCGCCGGATGCACCAGCGCCAGCGGATCGCCGCGCCTGACCTGTGCGGCCGAATAGCCGAGCACGCCGATCCAGGCCGGGTTGGCGGCGATCACCCGGCGGTCGGCGTCGATCACCACCATCAGATCCTGGCTGAGCATCCACATCTGGTCGCGCTCGCGGGTGCGCGCATCGACCTGCGCCTCGAGCGTGTCGTTGATCCGGCGGAGCGCCTGCTCCAGCATTTCCCGGTCGGTCACGTCCTGGGTGACGCCGACGAAGCGCACGCAGCGCCGCTCGTCGAACAAAGCGCGACCGAAACTGACCACCCAGCGCTGCCTGCCGTCCGACGGACGATGGATACGGTAGGAGCGGCGGAACGGGCCATAAGCCGGGTCGTGCAGCGCGTCGGCGATCGCGGCCTCCAGGCCGGCGCGATCGTCGGGATGCACCAAAGCGAGGAACCCGGCCGCATCCGGCGGCCCGCCGCGATCGCGGTCGACGCCGAAGATCAGATACTGGTTGTCGTCCCAGAACCGCACGCCGGTGACCATGTCGTGGTCCCAGCGCCCGAGCCCGGCCTGGCGGATCGCCAGCCAGAGCGCCGCATCGGTATCGGCCGGAAACGCATCCCGGCGCAGCCGCTCGATCGCGCGTTCCTGCTCGGCCACCAACACCCGCAACCGGTCCAGCTCGGACGGATCGTCGGTGCTTGTCTCTCCGCTCATACCCCAGCAAATCAACCGCCCGCCCAACCCCCGTCAAGCGCTTTCGCAGCTTGCGGGCCCCCCAGGAGACCGTTTGGAAACGTGTCCTGGCGAGTCAGAGGCGGCGCGGAGCGACGCCGGCCGCGGATGACCGCGAACGCGCGTTTACACACAATCTCCAGATCAGACCGGGAGACCGTTTGGAAACGTGTCCTGGCGAGTCAGAGGCGGCGCGGAGCGACGCCGGCCGCGGGTGAATCGCGAGCACGGGAGCGGAGCGGCCTGGATGGCCGCGAGCACCGGAGCACAGCGGTTCGCCCGCGGATGGCCGCCAGGGCGCGTTTACGAACGGTCTCAGGACATGATGAGGCCACCATCGACGTTGATCGTCTGCCCGGTGATGTAGGCGGCGTCGGGTCCGGCGAGGAACGAGACCAGGCCGGCGACGTCGTCGCCCTGCCCGGCCCGGCCCATCGGGATGTTGCGCACCCATTCGGCCATCAGTTCGCCGGGCGCGTAGTCGCCGAGCAGCTTGCCCCAGGCCTGGTCGTTGTAGGCCCACATGTCGGTCTCGATGATGCCCGGACAGAAGGCGTTCACCGTGATCGATTCCTTCGCCACCTCCTTGGCCAGGCTCTGGGTGATGCCGATCACGCCGAACTTGCTGGCGGCATAATGCGGGGTGAAGACGAAGCCCTGGCGTGCCTGGCCCGACGCGGTGTTGATCAGCCGTCCGCCGCCGCCATGCCGGCGGATGCGGGCGATCGCCTCCTGGCAGCACAGGAACACCCCCTTGGTGTTCACCGCCATCACCTTGTCCCAGTCCGCCTCCGGCAGATCCTCGATCCGGGCGATGGTGATGACCCCCGCGTTCTGCACCGAGATGTCGACGCGGCCGAACGCGCCTTCGGCGGCGTCGTACAGGCGGGCGACGTCGGCGGATTGCGTCACGTCGGCCTCGACCGCGATCGCTCGGCCGCCATCCGCCACGATCCGCGCCGCCACCTGCGTCACCGCCGCTTCGTTGGCGCTCAGCACCACCGCAGCGCCGTCCCTGGCCAGGCGCGCGGCGATCGCGGCGCCGATGCCCCGGCTGGCGCCGGTGACGACCGCGACTTTTGCTTCGAGACTCATGATGTTTCTCCTGGGCCCGGCGCTGCGTCGAGCCGCTGGGCGGTGAACTGGTCGGTGACCAGCACGTCGATCAGGCCGCCGCGCAGCAGCCCGAGCAGGGCGTCCTGCTTGCGCGCGCCGCCGGCCACCGCGACCACGCGGGGAATTGCCCGGAGCTGGTCGAGGGTGATGCCGATCACCCTGCCCTCGATCGGCGAGCGGATCGGCCGGCCGAAGCGGTCGAAGAAGTGCAGGCAGAATTCACCCACCGCATCGAGCGCCACCAGCTCCTGCAGCTCCGCGCCGGTGAAGACGTTGCCGCTGTCGGCCAGCAGCTTCGACGGCTCGACCCCGCCGATGCCGACCAGCGCCATGGTGAGGCGGTCGAACTCGGCCAGCGTCGAGGCGACATAGGGCTCCGCCACCAGCACCTCGCGCGCCTCCACCGACCCGGCGACGCCCTGGGTGGCCAGCAGCATCGGCTCGGCGCCGGTCAGCCTGGCGAGACGGGTGGTCAGGGCGGTGGCATGACGCTGCACGCCGGGATTGCCCATGCCGCCCAGGATCTGCACCACGCGCGCCGCCTGAACGCGGCGGCTCGGATCGAGATTGTCGACCATGCGCAGCAGGCTCTCGCTCCAGGAGGAGATGCCGATGATCTCGCCGGGCTGCAGCGTCGCCTCGAGATATTGCGCCGCCGCCTCGCCGATGCGCGACAGGATCTGTTCCTCGCGATCCTCCGAACATTCCGCGACCACGATCTCGGTCAGGCCGTAGCGCCGGGCGAGGCGCTCCTCGAGCTCGGGATAGGTGCCGGACGGCGCGTCGACGGTGATGCGGACCAGACCCTCCTCGCGCGCCCGCTTGAGAAGACGCGAGATGCCGGCCTGCGACACGCTGATCCGGCGCGCGATCTCGGACTGCGTCATCTCGTCGAGATGATACATGCGCGCCACCCGCGCGATCAGCCTGAGTTCGTCGGAACGGGCCATCACACTCCCCGGACGCGTCGTCCGTCCCTACCAGCAGCAGAAGCCGCCATCCACCAGCAGATCGACCCCGGTGCAGAACGACGCCGCCTTCGAAGACAGGAAGATCGCCGGACCGACCAGCTCGTCGACGCCGGCCATGCGGCCCATCGGCGTCTGGTCCTCGAACGCCTTGGTCTGGTGCACCATCTCCGGGCGGGTATTCATCGGCGTCGCGGTGTAGCCGGGGCTGATCGCGTTCACCCTGACGCCGCGCTGCGACCACTCCATCGCCAGGCTCTTGGACAGATGGATCACCGCCGCCTTGGACGAGTTGTAGTGCGCCTGCATCAGGCCGCGATTGACGATCACGCCGGACATCGAGGCGATGTTGACGATCGAGCCGCGTCCGGCGGCCAGCATCGCCCGCGCCTCCGCCTGGCAGGACAGGAACAGGCCGGTGACGTTGACGTCGTACATGCGCTGCCATTGTGCGCGCTCCATCGCCTCGGCGGGTGCCGCGTTGGCGATGCCGGCGCAATTCACCGCCACCGAAACGGTGCCGAGGGTCTCGCCGAGCGTGCGGATCGCGGCCTCGACCGACCCGTCCGCGGTCACGTCGCCGCGCAGCGCGAGGGCGCGACGCCCGAGGGCGGCGATCCTGTCCACCGTCGAGGCCAGGCCGGGACTGGACTCGATGTCGAAGCAGCCGACATCGGCGCCGGCCTCGGCCAGGCCGACGGCGATGCGCTGGCCGATGCCGCTGCCGGCACCGGTGACGAAGGCGATCTCGCCGGAAAGGTCGAACAGATCCATCGTGTTTTCCTAAGCCGTCGCCAGTTCCATGACCCTGACGTTGCTCGCCGCATCGCGCGGCAGCACGCCCATCTGCCGCCCGCGCGCCAGCACCATCACCGTGTGTGCCAGGCCGAGCACCTCCTCGAGATCCGACGACACCACGATCACCGCCATGCCGTCCGCGGCCAAGGCCGCGATCACGTCGTAGATCGCCGCGCGCGCGCCCATGTCGATGCCGCGGGTGGGCTCGTCGAGAATGAACACGCGCGGATTGCGCGCCACCCAGCGTGCGATGACCACCTTCTGCTGGTTGCCGCCGGACAGCGACCGCGCGCTCTGTTCCGGCCGCCCCTTGACCCCGAGCCGCTGCACCAGCCCGGACGCGAACGCCGTCACCGTCTCCGGCAACAGCCAGCCGCGCCGCGACAGGCGGTCGGCGTTGCCGAGGGCCAGATTGTCGGCGATCGAATGGTCCAGAACCACGCCCTGGCCCTTGCGGTCCTCCGGCACCAGGACGATGCCGCGCCGGATCGCCTCGTCCGGCCGTCCGAGACGCAGCGCGTCGCCATCGAGCGTGATGGTCCCCGACGCGACCGGATCGGCGCCGGCGATCGCCCGCACCAGTTCGGTGCGCCCGGCGCCGACGATGCCGGCGATGCCGAACACCTCGCCCGCGCGCACGGAGAATCCGATATCGCGGAACGCGCCCGCCGCGGAGGTGAGCCCCTCGATGCGGATCACCGCACGGTCCGACGGCGGCCGCATCTCCGGGAAGATCCGGTCGATCGCGCGCCCGACCATGTCGCGCAGCAGGGTGCTGACCGGCACCTGGGCGGTATCGTGGGTCGCCACCAGATGGCCGTCGCGCAGCACCACCACCCGGTCGGCGATCTGCGCGATCTCCTCGAGACGGTGGCTGACATAGATGAACGATACGCCCTCCGCCTTGAGCCGGCGGATCTGGGCGAAGAGCTGCTGCGTCTCTGCCAGGCCCAGCGCCGCGGTCGGTTCGTCCAGGATCAGCAGCCGCGCGCCGAGCGTCAGCGCCTTGGCGATCTCGACCTGCTGCTGCGCCGCCACCGACAGGCCGCGCACCGGCCGCGACGGCGACACGTCGAGGCCGAGCGCGCGCAGATGCTCGCCGGCGCGCCGGTTCATGAAGGCGCGGTCGATGGCGCCGTTGCGCATCGGCAGGCGTCCGACGAACACGTTCTCGGCGATCGACAGGTCCGGCAGCAGACGCATCTCCTGGTGGATCAGCCCCAGCCCGTGCCGGATCGCGTCGCCGGGCGAGGCGGGCGCGTAGGGCGCGCCCTCCCACGACATGGTCCCGCTGTCCGGCGGCGTCAGGCCGGAGACGATCGACGACAGGGTGGATTTCCCGGCGCCGTTCTCTCCCAGCAGCGCCACCAGCTCGCCGTCGCGCACGTCGAGATCGATGCCGTGCAGCACCGTGACCGCGCCGTAGCTCTTGGTGATGCCGCGCAGGGAGAGACGGGCCATGAGTGCCGACCTCCTCGCCTACGGGTGATGCGCGATGAACGGGGCGACGTTGGCCTTGGTGGCCAGGTCGGCGGATTGGAGCTGCTGCGCCGGCACGCTCTTGCCGGCGACCAGGTCGAGCGCGGTATCGACCGCGAGCCGGCCCATGAACTGCGATTTCTGCGCCATGGTCGCCGCCAGCGTGCCCTTCTGCACCGCCTTCAGCCCGGCGACGTCGCCGTCGAAGCCGACCACCATCACCGGATGGTCCAGGTTGGCGACCTTGACCGCCTGGGCGGCACCCAGCGCCAGACCGTCGGCGCGGCCGAAGAACACGGTGATGTCGGGGTGGCGCTGCAGCATGTCCTGGGCGATCGAGAAGCCCTCGCTCTGCGACCATTCCTGGCTGGCCTGCTTGGCGATGACGCTCAGGCCCGGGCAGGCGGCCAGCGCCTCGGTGAAGCCCTTGTCGCGGTCCATTTCCGGGGTGGTGCCGATCTGGCCCTGGATGATCGCCACCTTGCCCTTGCCGCCGGTCTGCTTGCAGACATAGTCGCCGAGCGTGTGCGCGGCGGCGACGCTGTCGGAGGCGATGAAGCTGGTGGCCGGCGCGTCCGGCGCGTTGCGGTCGACCGCCACCACCGGGATATGCGCCGCCTGCGCGGCGCGCACCGGCACGCCGGCGGCGGTGGCGCCGGCCGGGATGTAGATGATCGCCTTGACGCCGCGGGTGATCAGATCCTGGATCTGATTGACCTGGGTGGCGCTGTCGCCGTGCGCGTCGACCACGATCAGGTCGACCCCCTTCGCCTTCGCCTCTGCGGTGGCGGCCTGCTTGATCTGGTTGAAGAAATCCGCCTGCAGGTTGGCGACCGCGAGACCGATCGCCGGCTTGGTCTGGGCGAACGCGGGGGCGAACGCGGGGGCCGCGCCGAGCAGCGAGGTGGCGGCGAGGCCGGCGACAAGAAAGCGTGTCCTGGACATGATGTTTCCCTTTTCTACGAACGATGCGGCAGCGTTGGTCGCCGCCTTTGGGCGAAGCGTCAGGCCTTGCGGCGCAGCGTGTCGAAGGTGACCGCGACCGCGATCACCACGCCGATCACCACCTGCTGGATGAAGGGCGAGATGCCGACCAGATTGAGGCCGTTATGCAGCACGCCGATGATGAACACGCCGACCACGGTGCCGGCGATCGAGCCGATGCCGCCGGACAGGCTGGCGCCGCCGATCACCACCGCGGCGATCGCGTCGAGCTCGTAGCCGAGGCCGGCGGAAGGTTGCGAACTGTCGAGGCGCGCCGCCATCACCGCCGCCGCGACGCCGGCCAGCAATCCGGACGCGGCATAGACCGCGACGGTGAGCTTGCGCACCGGGATGCCGGCCAGGCGCGCCACCTCGGCGCTGCCGCCGATCGCGTAGAGCGACCGGCCGGTGGCGCGGTAGCGCAGGAACACCCAGGCGCCGAGCGACAGGGCGACGAACAGCCCGACCGTGGCTGAGAGGATGCCGAGATGCCGCTCGGTGGCGAGCGCGGTGAACCAGTCCGGATAGCCGACCACCTGCTGGCCGTCGGTGGTGATGTTGGCCAGGCCGCGCGCCACCGACATCATCGTCAGGGTGGCGATGAAGGCCGGCAGGCGGGCCCGCGTCACCAGCAGGCCGTTGACGATACCGCAGAGCCCGCCGGTGAGGATGCAGAGCAGCAGGGCGAGCGGGAACGGAACGCCGTACTGCTGCGGCAGCCAGCCCAGCACCATGATCGACAGCGCCAGGATCGAGCCGACCGACAGGTCGATGCCGCCGATGATGATCACCCCGGTCATGCCGAGCGCCAGGATGCCGAGCGTGGTGACCTGGTCGACCACGTTCAGCGCGTTGCGCAGCGTCAGGAACACGTTGGTGGTCAGCGCGAACACCACGCAGAGCAGCACCAGGCCGATCAGCGGCCCTTGCGCGCCGCTCAGCAGCGACGCCAGCGAGCGCCTCCTGGCGGCGGGAATCGCCTTGGCGGACAGCGCCGGCTGCAGGCTCATCGGAGAGTCTCCCTGATCCGCCGGCTCGCGGCGCGCGCGACCGCGTCGTGCCAGCGGCGTTTGTCGGTGACTGGCCGGTCGTCGTCGTGCGCGGCCGGGTCGGCGCGCCGGTCGAACCGGTCGCGCGGGCGCGGCAGGACATCGAGATCGGCACGCGACCAGAGCCCGACCGAGAGCCCCGCCAGATGCGCGGCGCCAAGCGCCGACAATTCCGGCTCGCGCGCCCTCAGGATGGTGCAGCCGGAGCGGTCGGCCTGCATCTGCATCAGCCCGTCGCTGCGGGTGGCGCCGCCGTCGACGAACAGCGTGTCGACACGGCCGACGCTGTGCGCGATCGCCTCGACCAGATCGGCGACCTGGAACACCACGCTCTCCAGCGCCGCGCGCGCGAGCGAGGCGCGCGAGGTGCCGAGCGTGAGGTTGGTGAGCAGCCCGACCGCGTCGCGATCCCACCAGGGCGCGCCGAGACCGCCGAAGCCGGGCACCAGCACCACCCCGTCGCTGGAGGCGCCGAGGCCGGTCGCGACCAGCTCGGCGACCTCGATGCCGAGGATGCCGGCCAGCCAGCGCAGGGTGGCGCCGGCGGAGCGGATGTTGCCCTCCGCCGCATAGGATGGCGTCTCGGTCATCCAGCCGATGGTCAGGCACAGGCCGGCCCGCAGGTCCGCCGGCGCGTCGATCAGTCCCATTACCGACGACCCGGTGCCGTAGGTCGCCTTGACCTGGCCTGGCGTCAGCGCGCCGTGGCCGAACAGGGCGGCATGGCTGTCGCCCAGCACCGCGCCGACCGGGGTTCCGTCCGCCAGCGGCGCCAGGCCGCGCACCGGCGGGAATGGCCCGGTCGAGGGCAGCACCCTGGGCAGGCAGGCGCGCGGCACCCCGAACAGCGCCAGCAGATCGTCGTCCCAGGCGACCGCATGCACGTCCAGCAACTGCGTGCGCGAGGCATTGCCCGCCTCGATCAGCGCCTCGCCGGACAGGCGGCTCAGCAGCCAGCTATCGACCGTGCCGAGGCACAGCTCGCCGGCCCTGGCGCGGATCCGGTCGGGATCATGGGTGTCGAGCAGCCAGCGCGCCTTCACCGCGGAGAACATCGGATCGAGCGGCAGGCCGGAACGCGCCTGCACCAGCCGTTCGGCGTCGTCGGAGCGCAGCGCGTCGCACACCGCCGCACCGCGCTGGTCCTGCCAGGAGATCACCGGCGACAGCGCCCGGCCGCCGTCGCGTTCCCACAGCACCAGCGACTCGCGCTGCGTGCTGAACCCGACCGCGACCACCGCGGCGGCATCCTGCCCGTCCAGGCAGGCGGCGACGGCGGCGCGCACGCTGTCCCAGATCGCGTCGGCATCCTGCTCGACCCAGCCGGGCCGCGGGTGGGTCTCGCCGAGCGGCGCCGAACCGCGTGCGACGAAGCGGCCGCCGGCATCGACCAGGACGCATTTGGTGGCGCTGGTGCCCTGATCGATCGCGAGGACGGTGGACCGGGGCATGGTCAAGCCATCAGCTCCAGCGCCGCCTTCTCCAGGCCGTCGGCATTCAGGCCGAAATGGTCGAGCAGGAACGCGGCCGAGCCGGTCGGGGCGAAATGCGGCACACCGAGAATGCGCATGCGCGCGGGGTGGTGCTGCACCACCGTCTCCGCCACCGCGGCGCCGAGACCGCCGGTGACGATCGCCTCTTCCGCGGTGACGATGCCCCTCGTCTCGCGCGCCGCCGCCAGCACCGCCGCCTGGTCGAGCGGGGCGATGGTCATCATGTTCAGCACCCTGGCGGAGACGCCACGCGCCGCAAGCCGCTCCGCCGCCGCCAGCGCCCGCGACACCAGCACGCCGGTGGCGATCAGCGTCACGTCGCTGCCGTCGCGCAGCAGGAGCGCGCGGCCGGGCTCGAAGGCGGCGTCCTCCGGCGTCACCGCCGGCACCTTGAAGCGGCCGACCCGCATGTAGATCGGGCGGTCCGCCTGCGCCGCCCAGCGCACCGCGTCGCGTGTCTGCTTCGGATCGGCCGGATTGAGGATGGTGATGTCGGTGAGCGCCCGCATCCAGGCGAAATCCTCGATCGAATGATGCGTCGGGCCGAGCTCGCCGTAGGACAGGCCGGGGCTCTGGCCGCACAGCACCACGCCGTAATGGTTGTAGGCGATGTCGGCCTTGATCTGTTCGAGCGCGCGTCCGGTCAGGAACGGGCCGGCGCAGCAGACGAACGGCACGAAGCCGCCGTTGGCGAGGCCGGCGGCGACGCCGACCATGTTCTGCTCGGCGATGCCGACATTGATCAGCCGGTCGGGGAATTCCTTCTGGAAGCCACCCATGTTGGAGGAGCCGACCGAATCGTTGCAGACCGCGACGATGCGCGGATTCTCGCGCGCCAGCGCGATCATGGTCTCGGCGAAGGCGACGCGGCAGTCGAAGGTCTCCGGCGCGCCGGCATGCGAAACGCTGATCTGGTTCATCCCGCCAGCTCCTCGAGCGCCAGCGCCACCTGCTCGCGGGACGGCACCTTGTGATGCCATTCGACCCGGTCCTCGATGAACGACACGCCCTTGCCCTTCCTGGTGTTGGCGATCAGCACGCGCGGCTTGCCGATCCTGGGCGCCTCGAACGCGTCGAGCAGGGCCGCATGGTCGTGGCCGTCCAGCACGATCGCCTCCCAGCCGAAGGCGCGCCATTTCTCGTCGAGCGGATCGAGACCGTTGGTGTCCTCGGTGCGCGCGCCCTGCTGCAGGCGGTTGCGGTCGACCACCGCGGTCAGCCCCTCGAGCCGGCGATGGCCGGCGAACATCGCCGCCTCCCAGTTCGATCCTTCCTGCAGCTCGCCGTCGCCTAGCACCACGTAGGTGCGATAGTCGGACTTGGAGATCGTCGCCGCCACCGCGGCGCCGACCGCGATCGGCAGCCCATGGCCGAGCGGACCGGTATTGGCCTCGACGCCCGCCACCTTGCGACGGTTCGGATGCCCGTTCAGCGGCGACAGCGGCGCCATGAAGGAGGCCAGCAGATCGGGGCTGAAATAGCCGGCGCGGGCCAGAACCGAATACAGCGCCGCCGAGCAATGACCCTTCGACAGGATGAAGCGGTCGCGCCCGGCCCAGCCCGGCTCCTCGGCGCGATAGCGCATCACGTCGAAGAACAGCGTGACCAGGATGTCGGTGACGGAGAAGTCGCCGCCGATATGGCCCATGCGCGGCGCATCGATGGTGTGGACGATGGAGATCCGAGTCTCGCGGGCGATCTCCGCCAGGCGGGCGGCGCGATCGTTGGCCAGGCTGTTCATCGGCCGTGTCCGTCCTGACGCATCGCGCTCTTCCCCTGCATGCATCGAGCCCTTTCCGACTTGGTCCGGCTTGGTCCGGCTTCGTCTGACGAGCCGTCGCGAGCCGTCCCGAGCCTGCATGAATATATATTCATGCAAAACTATCTATGCAGATTGTCGCAGTCTGCGCCTGCGGTCAAGCCGGCGATTGATGACAGTTTCGCCTTAGTAATCAGTTTACTCAGCGCGGATTATGCTTCTCTAGTTCGGCATGGCCCGACAGGCAGGCCGGGAGACGGACGAATGCAGGGAGGCTGGCAGAGCCGTTGGATGCCGGCCAGAGCGGCCGAGCGCTCGCGCGGCACCGCCGCCGCCGCGATGCTCGTGCTGGTGTTCGCGCTGCTGGGACTGAGCACACGCCTGCTGTGCGCCGATGCCGACGGCTACTCGTCGTTCTGGCCGGCCAACGCCGCGCTGGTGGTCGCCCTGCTGACGCTGCGCGCCGCCTATGCCGCGCCGGTCGTGGCGGCGTGCTTCTGCCTCAACCTGGCACTCAACCGGCTGAGCCTGCTGGCGGCGGACGAAAGCCTGCAGGCCTGCGTGCTGAACGTCGTCGAGGCGATCCTGGTCGCCATCGCGGCGCGTCGCTTCTGCGGCGCCCTGACCGATCTCACGCGGTTCCGCAGGCTCGCGACCTTCGCCCTGGTCGTCGGCGCCGCGACCGGCCTGTGCGCCGGCATCGGCGTGGCGGTCGAGGCGCTGTTCATGAACGATTCGGGCAATATCGTCGGCGACTGGTCGCAATGGGTGCTGTGCGACGCGCTCGGCCTGCTGACGGCGACGCCGACCCTGCTGCTGGCGGTGCGCCGGATCGGCGCCAGGCGGCTGCCGTCCGCCCTTCCGGCGGAGCCGCTGCTGCTGCTCATGCTGACGCTCGGTCTGACCCTGGTCGGGTTTCTCTCCCCAAGGTCGTTCCTGTTCCTGCTGCTCTATCCGGCGATGGTCGCGCTCGCCTTCCGCGCGCCGCCGGCCTGGGTGCTGACCACCGTGCTGATGGTGTCGATCTTCGTGTCGGCCATGACGGCGCACGGGCTGGGTCCGATCGCGTTCCTGTCGCCCGACGGGCCGATGATGCGCGAGAACATGCTGCAGCCCTATCTGCTGTCGCTGTTCCTGTCGGCTCTGCCGGCCAACAACGCGCTCGGCGACAAGCGGCGCACCGCCCGCCGCCTCGGCCGGATGCGCGCCAACCTGGAACATGCCGCGACCCATGATGCCATGACCGGGCTGATGAACCGACAATTGTTCAGGCGGCGCCTTTCCGCCTGCGCGGCCTCCGGCGTCGGCGGTACGGTGCTGTTCATCGACCTCGATCACTTCAAGCGCGTCAACGACACGTACGGTCACCAGGCCGGCGATCTGGTGCTGCAGATGTTCGCCTGCCGCATGGCCGAGCATGCGCGCGGCCTGACCGGAGAGGCGGCGCGGCTCGGCGGCGACGAATTCGCGATGCTGCTTGCGCGCGACCTCGGCACCGCCGAACTGGACGCGGTCTGCGCCGCCATCCTGCAGGCGGCGCGGGTGCCGTATTCGACCGGCACGGAGACGGTGCTGGTGACCGTGAGCATTGGCGCGGCGACGCTGCGCCTGACTCGGAACGACCCGGACTCGGTCGCCCGCGCGGCGGATCTCGCCCTCTATGCCGCCAAGGATGCCGGCCGCGACGCGTATCGGCTGTCCGGCCCGCTGTTCGGCCCGCCGCCGCCCCGGCCCGGCGACGTTCCTGTCGGCGACGTCCCTGTCGGCGGCGAGGGTTGCTACCCCGCCATCGCCAGGGATGCGGCCACCATGCCGACCACGATCGCCAGCGGCGGCGCCTTCCAGCGCAGCAGGACCAGCAGGCCGATGCCGACCATCAGCGCATCGGTCCAGGCGGCGACGCTCCCGGTCCAGAGCGGATCGTAGAGCGCGACCGCCAGGATTCCGACCACCGCGGCATTGGCGCCGGCGACGGCGGCCCGTGCGGACCGGTTCTCGCGCAGCGCGCTCCAGAACGGCAGGACGCCGAGCACCAGCAGCAGGCCCGGCAGGAACAGCCCCAGCAGCGCCGCGACCGCGCCGCCGACGCCGCCCGCCGCCGCGCCATCGTAGGCGGCGACGGTGAAGAGCGGTCCCGGCATCGCCTGCGCGGCGCCGTAACCGGCCAGGAAGCGGTCGTCGGTCAGCCAGCCGGACGGCACCAGCGCGTCGCGCAGCAGCGGCAGCACCACGTGGCCGCCGCCGAACACCAGCGCGCCGCTGCGGTAGAACAGCCCGAACAGAGCCACGGCTCTCGACCCCGAAGCCGCCAGCAGCGGCAGCGACGCGAGCAGCGCCGCGAACAGCGCCAGGCAGATCAGCCCGGCACCGCGGGAGACCCCCTCCAGCACCCAGCGGCCCGGCGGGATCGGCAGGTCGCGGCACAGCGCCAGGCCGGCCAGCGACGCGAGCGCGATCGCCCCCGTTTGAGCAACGCCCTGCACCAGAGACCCGCCGGCTGACAGCACGATCAGAGCGGCGCTCAGCGCCAGCGCCCGCCGACGCCAGTCAGGGGCGAGGGTGCGCGCCATGCTCCAGACCGCCTGCGCCACGATCACCACCGCCACCAGCTTCAGCCCATGCACCACCGTGCCGGCGAGCGGCCCGGCGAGCGCGTGCGCGCCCAGGCCGAGCAGCATCATGATCAGCGCCGATGGCAGGGTGAAGCCGGCCCACGCCGCCAGCGCGCCGGCGGCACCGGCGCGGTGCAGCCCGAGCAGGAAGCCGGCCTGGCTGGAGGCCGGGCCTGGCAGGAACTGGCACAGCGCCACCAGCTCGGCATAGGCCGCCTCGTCGAGCCAGCCGCGCCTCACCACCAGGTCGGCGCGGAAATAGCCGAGATGCGCTACCGGACCGCCGAACGCGGTCAGGCCGAGCTTCAGGAAGGCGCCGAACACCTCGCCTGCGGTGCCCACCGGCGCCACGCGCTGCTGCATCACGATTCCCCGGGGGACGATCCGCCGACCATGCACCGAAACCCCGCGCCGCGCAGCAGGCGGAACGCCTTGGAGCCTGATCGTCCGATCATGCTCTCCTTCGTTTTGCGCTAGCGTTCCTCGATCAGGTCACGGATCCGGCTGCCGAGCCGGTCGATCGTGAACGGCTTGGTCAGGACGTGCATCCCGGGATCGAGATGGCCGTTGCCGATCACCGCATTCTCCGCGTAGCCGGTGATGAACAGCACCTTGAGACGCGGGCGCAGCCTGCGCGCAGCATCGGCGACCTGACGCCCGTTCATTCCGCCGGGCAGGCCGACATCGGTGACCAGCAGGTCGATCCTGGCGTCCGACTGCAGCACCCTGAGCCCGGCGGCGCCGTCCGCCGCCTCGATCGCCGTGTAGCCGAGCTCCTCCAGCACCTCGGTGACCAGCATGCGCACGGTCGGCTCGTCGTCCACCACCAGCACGGTCTCGCCCTGCTCGGCGCGGGACAGCACGCCGGCGATCTCCTGGTCAGACGCGGTCTCGACCGCGCCATGATGGCGCGGCAGGTACAGCCGCATGGTGGTGCCCAGGCCGAGTTCGGAATAGATCCGGACATGGCCGCCGGATTGCCTGGCGAAGCCGTAGATCATGCTCAGACCGAGACCGGTACCCTGGCCGATCGGCTTGGTGGTGAAGAACGGATCGAAGGCGCGGCCTATCACCTCCGGCGTCATGCCGGTGCCGGTGTCGGTCACGCTGAGGGAGAGATACTGGCCGGGCGACAGATCGCGCTCGGTGCCGCCGCGCGCGTCCAGCCAGGTGTTGGCGGTCTCGATGGTGATGCGCCCGCCATCCGGCATCGCATCGCGGGCATTCAGGCACAGATTGAGCAGCGCGTTCTCGAGCTGGTTCGGATCGACCAGCGCCGGCCAGAGGCCGGCCGCCCCCACCACCTCGATCGCCACCGCCGGTCCGACGGTACGACGGATCATCTCCTCCATGCCGGCGATCAGCTCGTTGATGTTGGTCGGTTTCGGATCGAGCGTCTGCTGGCGGGAGAAGGCCAGCAGGCGATGGGTCAGCGCCGCCGCCCGTTGCGCCGCACCCTGCGCCGCGGCGGCGTAGCGGGCGAGATCGCTCACGCGTCCCTGTGCGATCCTGGTGCCGAGCAGCTCCAGGCTGCCGGTGATGCCGGTCAGCAGGTTGTTGAAATCATGCGCCAGCCCGCCGGTGAGCTGGCCGACCGCCTCCATCTTCTGCGACTGCCGCAACTGCTCCTCCGCCGCCATCAGGGCGCGGGTCCGGGCCTCGACCTGGGATTCCAGCGTCGCGGTCAGGGTGCGCAGCGCCTGCTCCGCGCGTCGCCGCTCCACCGTGATGCGGGTCCGGTCCGCGACCTCGCGGATCAGCGCCAGATCGGCCTCCGGCCAGTGGCGCGGCGCATCGCAGTTCAGGAACAGCAGGGCGACGAAGCCGCCCTCCTCGGTCACCGGCATGTTCACGAAGGCGCGCGCACTGATCGCCTCCAGCGTCGCGCTGTTCGCCCTGGTGCGCGGGTCGTCGCGGGTGTCGGCAATGGCGACGGTGTCGCCACGCTTGAGGTCCTCGATGTAGGAGCCATAGTCGCGGAACCGCAGCACGCCGGCGATCGAGGCGATGCCTGGCGCGTTCCAGTCCGGAGCGATCGTGATGGTCTCGGCGACCGGATCGATGGTGCCGTAGCCGGCCCGGCTGGCCCCCAGCGTCTGGCCCAGCAGCGCCGCGGCACGATGCGCCAGCAGGTCGGGATGCGCATCCTCGCGCAGGATGTCGCCGAGCCGCAGCAGCATGTCGCGCCGCTTTTCCTCGTGCAGCCGGTCGGTCACGTCGTGGAACAGCACCGCGAACTGGCCGGGCTCCGGCCGGAAGATCCTGGCCTCGTAGGCGCGACCCCTGACCCTGTTCCAGCGCGTGACGGTGATCGGCTCGCCGACGCGCGTCACCCGGGCGAAATCGGCCAGCCAGTCCGGATCAACCGAAGGCAGCAGCTCGGCGCTGGTGCGCCCGACCGCATCGTGCCGCGACAGGCCGGTCAGCCGCTCCCAGGCATCGTTGACCTCCAGGATGCGCCAGGCGGTCGCGCGTCCGTCGCCATCCCACAGCACCTCGCCGACCGTGAAGCCTTCCTGGAGCTGCTCGAACCGGCTGCGCCAACGTCCCTCGGCGCCGATCAACTGCTCGGAGGTCGATCGCTGCGCGGTGGCATCGGTCTGGCAGCCGAAGAAATAGCGCAGATCGCCGTCTGGCCCGAACACCGGGCTGATGAACAGCTCGTTGACGAAGCGGGTGCCGTCCTTGCGGTAGTTCAGCAGATCAATGGTGATGTCGCGCCGCTCGCGGATCGCCGCGGCGAGCCGCGCCACCGCGTCCGGATCGGTCTCGGGACCCTGCAGGAAGCGGCAGTTGCGGCCGATCAGCTCCTCCGGCGCATAGCCGGACAGCTCCTGGAACGCGCGGTTGGCGAAGATGATCGGATTGTCGGGCAGGGAGGGATTGCTGACCACCATCGCGCTCCGCGCCTTTTCGACGGTCGCGATCAGCACGTCGTAGGCGGCCAGGCCGGCGGGCGTGTCCGGTGCCGCGGCGCTGTCCGGACCCTGGGTCGCCAGGATCACCCGCAGGGCGGTGTTGGCGGTCTCGAGCGCGCGCTCGCGGCGACGCAGGCGCTCCAGTTCGGTCTCGCTCACGGCACTGGCGCGCCCGCCCCCGGGGGCCCGTCGGCAGTTCGGCAGGGAACGGGCCGGAAGGGCACGCAGGCACTTGTGTCACGCATCAGGCCATCACAAACGGTCCGAGGGGGTGCGGTTCGAGCAGCCGCGCCCCGCTCGCGCAATCGTTAGCCGCCGAGCGAGGCCGAGGCTAGACCACCTGGGTCGGCAGCTTCCGTCCGTCGAAGAAGGCCGCGAGATTGTCGAGCATCAGCGCGCCCATCGCCTGGCGGGTCTCTCCGGTCGCGCTGCCGACATGCGGCGCCAGCGAGACATTCTCCAGCCCCAGCAGCGCCGGCGGCACATGCGGCTCGTTCTCGAACACGTCGAGCCCGGCGCCCCAGATGCGGCGCTCGACCAGCGCCTCGACCAGCGCGGTCTCGTCGACGATCGAGCCGCGGGCGATGTTGACCAGCACCCCCTGCGGGCCCAGCGCGTCGAGCACCGCGCGATCGACGATCCGCGCGGTGGCGGCCGAGGCGGCGGTGGCGACGAACAGCACGTCCGACGCGGCCGCGAGCGCGCGCAGATCGTCGTGATAGGTGTGCCCGGTCTGCTTCCGGCGCGGGCCGGTATAGGCGATGCTGCCGCCGAACCCGGCGAGACGGGCGGCGATCGCCTGGCCGATCCGTCCGAACCCGACGATGCCGTAGCGCAGGCCGGAGGCGCGCCGTGCCAGCGCCGGCTGCGCGGTCGGCCACGACCCGTCGCGCACATGCGCCTCGGCGGCCGGCAGCCGGCGCATCACGTTGAGCATCAGCGCGATCGCCAGGTCGGCGACGTCGTCGGTCAGCACGTCGGGCGTGTTGCTGACGCGGACATCGAGCCGGCGCATCGCCTCGATATCGATCCGGTCGTAGCCGACGCCGTTGACGGCGACGATGCCGAGATTGGGCAGGCGCTCGGCCAGCGCCGTCTCGATGCCGAGATGCCCGCCGGTGACCACGGCGCGCACCTTGGCGCCATGCGCGTCGAGCCAGGCGTTCCGCTCCGCCTCCGGCGCGTCGCGCGACGGCATGCGCAGCACCGTGTAGGTCCGGTCCAGCACCGTCTGCGTGGCGGGCAGGACCGGGCAGAGCTGCAGCAAGGTTTCGGTCATCGGCGTTGTCCTGGAAGGTGGAAGGGCGGTTGCGAACAGTCGTTCAGAGGACCGAGAGAACGCCGCCATCGACGTAGATGACCTGGCCGTTGACGAAGTCCGAGGCGCTGGAGGCCAGGAACACGGCGGTGCCGCACAGCTCCTCGACCTTGCCCCAGCGTCCGGCCGGGGTGCGCTTGCACAGCCAGGCATCGAACACCGGATCCTCGCGCAGCGGCCGGTTGAGCGCGGTCTCGAAATAGCCTGGACCGATCGCGTTGATCTGCAGGCCATGCCTGGCCCAGTCGGCGCACATGCCGCGCGTCAGCATCTTCACCGCGCCCTTCGAGGCGGTGTAGGGCGCGATGGTCGGACGCGCGGCCTCGCTCTGCAGGCTGGCGATGTTGATGATCTTGCCGCGCCGGCGCGGGATCATCCGCCTGGCCACGGCCTGGCCGACGAAGAACACGCTGTCGAGATTGGCGCGCATCACCTCGCGCCAGGTCTCGACCGGAAAATCCTCGAGCGGCGTGCGCCGCTGGATGCCGGCATTGTTGACCAGGATGTCGATCGGGCCGACCTCGCGCTCGATCCGCGCGACGCCGGCCTCGACCGCGTCCGGATCGGTGACATCGAACAGGCCGAGCCCCTCGGCGGGGTCCACCGCCCGGTCGCCGATCCCGGCCGCGGCCTCGGCGACCCGCGCGGCGCCGCGCCCGTTCAGCACCACCCGCGCACCCGCCTCGGCCAGGCCGCGCGCCAGAGCGAGCCCGATCCCCTGGCTCGACCCGGTCACCAGCGCCAGGCGGCCGTCGAGGTCGAACGCCTTGAGTCCGGTCATGGATCTTCCTTATCCGCCCTGCCCCCGAGGCGGATCGCCACAAATGGGCTTCCGTCGGACGACAGGAGATGGCATAGCGATGTGAACGGTCACATTGCAAGAGCCGGCGACGCAAGCCGGCCCGAAACGATGACCACGGGGAGAGGTCCATGCTGGCAGCCGTGCTGCATGGCGCGCACGATTTGCGCGTCGAACACAAGGACGATCGCGGCCTGGCGGCTGGAGAGGCGCGTGTGCGCGTCGCCGCCGGCGGCATCTGCGGGTCGGACCTGTCCTATTTCAACAAAGGCGGCGTCGGCGACTTCAGGGTGCGCGAACCGCTGACCCTGGGCCACGAGGTGTCGGGCACGGTGGTGGAGCTGGCGCCCGATGCGTCCGGGCCGCCGGTCGGCACCCGCGTCGCGGTCAATCCGAGCCGGCCCTGTCTGCGCTGCCGCTATTGCCGCGCGGGACGGGGCAATCTCTGCAGCGCGATGCGCTTCCTGGGCAGCGCCGCGCCGATGCCGCACGTGCAAGGCGGGTTCAGCGAATGTCTGGTGGTGCGCGCCGACCAGTGCGTGCCGGTGCCGGACGCTCTCTCGTTCCGGCTGGCGGCCTGCGCCGAGCCGCTCGCGGTCGCGCTGCATGCGGTGGCGCGCGCCGGGAGCCTGGTCGGGCGGCAGGTGCTGATCGCCGGCGCCGGGCCGATCGGGCTGCTCTGCCTGGCCGCGGCGCGGCATGCCGGCGCGGCCGGGGTCGCGATCGTCGATCTCTGCGAACCGCCGCTGGAGATCGCCCGCCGCATGGGGGCATCGGACGCGCGCGACGTGAGCGGCGACCCGGAGACGCTCGACCGGCTGGCGGCGGAGCGTGGCGGGTTCGATGTCGCCATCGAGGCGACCGGTGCAGCGTCATCGGTGGCGCGCATGCCGCATCTGGTGCGGCCGGGCGGCCGGATCGTGCAGCTCGGCATGCTGCCGCCGGGCGAGGTGCCGTTGCCGGTCAACCTGCTGATGGCGCGCGAGATCGACCTGATCGGCTCGTTCAGGTTCCACGAATCGTTCGACATCGCCGTGGCGGCGCTGGCCGCCGGCAGGATCGACGTCACGCCGATCCTGTCGGCCAGCTTCGCGCTGCAGGACGCCAACGCGGCGTTCCTGATGGCCGGCGACCGGCAGCGCGCGATCAAGGTCCATCTCGAAATCGGCTGACCACAGGCCCAAGGATGACATGATGGAGCAGCCGCTTCTGGAATTCGATCGGGTGACCAAGCGCTTCGGCGGCACGCTGGCGGTGGACGACGTGTCGCTGAGCGTCGGCGCCGGCGAGATCCTGGCGCTGCTGGGCGAGAACGGTGCCGGCAAGTCGACCCTGATCAAGACCCTGGCGGGGATCCATCTTCCGGACTCGGGAGAGATACGCTTCCGCGGCGCACCGTACCATCATCTCGGTAAGCGCCGCTCCGGCACGCACCCGTCGGTGGCGTTCATCCATCAGGATCTCGGCCTGATCGACTGGATGACGGTCGCCGAGAACATCGCCCTCGGCGTCGGCTACAGGCGGCGGATGGGGCTGATCTCCTGGGGCCGGTCACGCCGCCAGGCGCTGGACGTGCTGCGGATCATGAGCGCCGATCTCGATCCCGATGCGCGGATCATGCATCTCTCGCGCACCGAGCGCTCGCTGGTGGCGATCGGGCGGGCGCTGGCGGCGAAGGCCGACATTCTGGTGCTGGACGAGCCCACCGCCAGCCTTCCGGCCGACGAGGTCGAGCGGCTGCTCTGCGTGCTGCGCGATCTGCGTCGCACCGGCATCGGCATGATCTACGTGTCGCACCGGCTCGACGAGGTGTTCCGGGTCGCGGACCAGGTGGCGGTGCTGCGCGACGGCCGCCTGGTGGGGCGCAAGCCGGTGGCGGACACCAATCCGGCCGACCTGGTGACGATGATCGTCGGCCGGCCGCCGGAGCAGGTGTTCCAGGCACCGGGCCGGGCGCTGGACCGGACCTGTCTGGTCCTGGACCGGCTGGTGGTCGGCGACAGCGGGCCGGTCAGCCTGACCCTGGCGCGCGGCGAGATGGTCGGGCTGGTCGGGCTGCGCGGCGCCGGCCAGGACGAGATCGGCCGGGCGCTGTTCGGGTGCCGCACGATCCGGTCCGGACAGGCGCTCCTGAACGGCGAGCCGTACCAGCCGGACCGGCCCGCCAGGGCGATGGCGCAGGGCGTCGGACTGGTGCCGGGCGATCGGGTCGGCGAGAGCCTGGGCATGCCGCTCAGCGTGCGCGAGAACATGTTCCTGAATCCTGGCGCCTGCGGCGACGCCCTGCTCGCCTTGCGCTCTCCGGCCCGGGAGCGCGCATCGTGCAGCGAGGCCGGCGCCAGGATGAGCCTGCGGCCGAACGATCCGGCCCGTCCGGTGGAGACGCTGTCCGGCGGCAACCAGCAGAAGGTGGTGCTGGCGCGCTGGCTCGGGCTGGCGAAGCACGTGCTGATCCTGGAAGAACCCACCGCCGGCGTCGATGTCGGCGCCAAGGCGGAAATCTATCGGCTGCTGCGCCAGGCGCTGGCGGACGGTCTGTCGATCCTGGTGGTGGCGACGGATTTCGAGGAGGTCGCGTCGATCTGCCATCGGGCGCTGGTGTTCAGCCAGGGCAGAGTGACGGCGGAGATCGGCCGCGAGGATCTGTCGGTAGGGAGCCTGCTGCAGGCCGCCTCCGCCGGCGGCGCGCCGGCCGAGACCACAAACGAAAGAGTGCCGGCATGACCTCGCTGAAATCCACCGCGCTGGAGCCCGCGCCGGGCAGCCTCGCCGGCCTGCCGCTCGGGCGCAAGATCGCCGGGCTGCTGCCGGTCTATGGGCTGGTGGTGCTGACGGTGCTGCTGGCTTTGCTGTTCTCGCTGATCCTGCCGGACACGTTCCCGACCTGGCTCAATGTCCGCTCGATGCTGAGCGACAAGGCGGTGGTGGCGATGCTGTCGCTGGCCGCCACCGTGCCGATGATGACCGGCAAGATCGACCTCACCGTCGGCTACGGGGTGGTGCTGTGGCACATCCTGGCGATCTCGCTGCAGATCGCCGGCGTGCCGTGGCCGATCGCGGTGCTGATGGTGCTGGCGATGGGGCTGGTGTTCGGCCTGCTGAACGGGCTGCTGGTCGAGGTGGCGCAGATCGACAGCTTCATCGCCACGCTGGGCACCGGCACCGTGACCTATGCGGTGGCGCTGTGGTGGACCGGCGGACGGCAGGTGATCGGCCATCTGCCGGCGTCGTTCTTCGCGCTCGACATCGCCAGCATCGGCGGCATCCCGGTTCCGGCGTTCTACGTGCTGGGGCTGGCGACGCTGCTGTGGGTGGTGTCCACCTACACGCCGCTGGGACGCTATCTGTATGCGATCGGCGCCAATCCGCGCGCCGCCGAACTCAACGGCATCGCCACCCGTCGCATGGTGATGCTGGCGTTCATGACGTCGGGCCTGATCACCGCCTTCGCCGGCGTGATCCTGGCGGCGCGGCTGCGGGTCGGTCAGGCCAGCGTCGGGCTGGAGTTCCTGCTGCCGGCGCTGGTCGGCGCCTTCCTGGGTTCGACCACGATCAATCCAGGACGGGTGAATATCTGGGGCACCGTGGTGGGCGTGGTGATCCTGGCGATCGGCATTTCCGGCATCGAGCAGCTCGGCGGGGCGTTCTGGGTCGAGCCCGCCTTCAACGGCGCCACCCTGCTGATCGCGATCGGCCTGGCCGGCTGGACCGGACGACGCCGGGTGATGGCGCGGGCGCGGCCGTCGGCGATGCCGCCGCACCCCGGAACCACCGGACAATGACGGGCACCGCGCAAAGCGGGCCGCAACGGGAGAGAGACGCATGACACGACACGCGCTGATGGCCGGAACCATCCTGGCATTGATCGGGGCATCGGCCGGGGCCTCGATCGGCCCGACCCGGGCCGCGGCGGCCGACGACACGGTCGCGCGCGCCCGGGCGGTGGTCGCGGCGGCGACCAAGCCCTCCTCGACCTGGGACGGCCCGACCACCGGTCCGAAGGCGGTGCCGGGGAAGGTGGTGATCTATGTCGCGGCCGACCTGCGCAACGGCGGAATCCAGGAGAATTCGGACGGGGTCAAGGAAGCCGGCAAGGCGATCGGCTGGGACGTGCGCGTGCTCGACGGTCAGGGCAGCGTGTCCGGCATCCATTCCGCCTTCAGCCAGGCGATGGCGCTGAAGCCCGCCGGGATCATCGTCGGCGGCTACGACGTGGTGCAGAACGCCGCCGACATCGCCGGCGCGGTCTCGGCCGGCATCACCGTGGTGTCCTGGCATGGCGGACCGAAGCCCGGACCGATGCCGGAGCAGAAGGTGATCGCCAATATCGGCAGCGACAGCGCCCAGGTCGCCAAGGTGGCGGCCGACTACGCGATCGCGCAGAGCGACGGCAAGGCCGGCGTGATCATCTTCACCGACAGCGCCTACGCGATCGCCCTGTCGAAGGCGCAGATGATGCGCGACGAGATCAAGACCTGCGCCGGCTGCACGGTGCTGTCGTTCGAGGACACGCCGCTGGCCGACACCTCGACGCGCATGTCGCAGGAGACCACGGCGCTGCTGCAGCGCTACGGCACCAAATGGACCTACACGCTGGCGATCAACGACCTGTATTTCGATTTCATCGGTCCGCCGCTGATCTCCGCCGGCCGGGATCCGAAGGGCCCGCCGGTGAACATCAGCGCCGGCGACGGCAGCAACTCCGCCTACGAGCGGATCCGCAACGGCCAGTTCCAGGCCGCGACCGTGCCGGAACCGCTGCTGCTGCAGGGTTGGCAGGTGATCGACGAGCTCAATCGCGGCTTCGCCGGACAGAAGCCGTCCGGCTACGTGGCGCCGGTGCATCTCGTCACCGCGGACAATGTCGACCTCGATGGCGGCAAGAAGGACATCTATGATCCCGACAACCATTATCGCGACGCCTACCGGACGCTCTGGGGACGCTGATCGATGAGCAGCTTCGAGATCCTCGATCGGCGCTTCAAGAGCTACGTGCTGTTCAATGCCGGGCTGGAGCGGATCGCCGACGGGTGTCGCTGGACCGAGGGGCCGGTCTGGTTCGGCGATGCGGATTGCCTGCTGTTCAGCGACATTCCCAACAACCGCATTCTGCGCTGGATCGAGGGCGTCGGCGTCTCGGTCTATCGCCAGCCGAGCCACTACGCCAATGGCGGCACCCGCGATCGCGAGGGACGGCTGATCTCCTGCCTGCACGGCGCACGATCGGTGGTGCGCACCGAGCATGACGGACGCATCACCACCCTGGTGGACCGCATCGGCGGCAAGCGGCTGAACTCGCCGAACGACGTGGTGGTGAAGTCGGACGGCTCGATCTGGTTCACCGATCCGCATTACGGCATCGCGATGGATTACGAGGGTGGCCGCGCCGAGGAGGAGCTGCCGTGCCGCGTCTATCGTCTCGATCCGGGCGGCCGGATCGACGTGGTCAGCGACGCGTTCGCCTGTCCGAACGGGCTCTGCTTCTCGCCCGACGAGACCCGGCTCTACATCGCCGAGACCGGGCGCCTGGGCGACGATTCCGTCGAGCGCCAGATCAGCGTGTTCGACGTGCTGGACGCCGACAGCGGCCGTCTCGGCGCGGGACGGCCGTTCTATGCGCCCTCGGTCGGTGCCGCGGACGGTTTCCGCTGCGACGAGGACGGCAATGTCTGGACCAGCGCCGGCGACGGCGTGCATTGCGTGAGCCCGGAGGGCGAGCTGCTCGGCAGGATCAGGATTCCGCAGACCGTGTCCAACGTCGCGTTCGGCGGCCGGCATCGCAGCCGGCTGTTCATCTGCGCCAGCCACGAGGTCTACGCGATCTACCTGAACCGGCGCGGCGCGCCTGACGGCGTAAACCGGCGCGGCGCGCCTGACGGCGCGACCCGGGCGCCTTGAGCCGGCCCGGTCGAGAGCCGACGCTGCGCGACGTCTCGCTGCGCGCGGGCGTCTCGCGCATGACCGTCACGCGGGTGTTCATCCGGCCGGACCAGGTGCTGCCGGAGACGCGCGCCAGGGTGCAGCAGGCGGTGGCCGAGCTCGGCTACGTGCCGGACCGCGCCGCCGGCAGCCTGGCGACGCGTCGCAGCGGCTTCGTCGGGCTGGTGCTGCCGACCCTGGTGAACGGCAACTTCGCCGCCCTCGCCGAGGGGCTGACGGAATCGCTGCGTCCGTCGGGCTACGACCTGCTGATCGGCTATACCGGCTACAGCATGCAGGAGGAGGAGCGTCAGGTCCGCACCCTGCTGTCGCGTCGCCCGGAGGCGGTGGTGCTGGCGGCGTCGGCGCATCGTGAATCGGTCGGCCGCCAGTTGGCGCGATCCGGCATCCCGGTGGTCGAGGTCGCGGATCTTCCGGAGCAGCCGCTCGGCCACATGATCGGTTTCTCCAACCACGCGGTCGGGGTGCGGGCGGCGGAGTTCCTGATCGGGCTCGGCCATACCCGGATCGCGGCGCTGGGACCGGCGCGCTGCGCCGACCGGCGCGACCTGCGCGGCGAGGCCAGGCTGGCCGGGTTCTCGCACGCCCTGGCCAGGGCCGGCCTGCCGACCGGGCTGGTACGCGGCGACGGCGCGATCCCGCTCTCGTTCGGCGAGGGCGCGCGCCTCATGGGCCGGCTGCTCGACGAGGCGCCCGACCTCCAGGCGGTGTTCGCGGTGTCGGACCTGGCCGCGGTCGGCGCGCTGATGGAGTGCCGCCGGCGCGGCATCGACCTGCCAGGCCAGCTCTCCCTGCTGGGCTTCGGCAATTTCGAGATCGGGCAGCAGACCGTGCCGAGCCTGAGCACCATCGCCGTCGATTTCGACGCACTCGGCCGCCGGGCGGGAAGGCTGATCGCCGCGCTGCTGCGGCCGCGGGACGCGGGCCCGCCGAGCCCGTCCCCGTCGCCGTCCATGGCGGTGGATGTCGGATTCACCGTGATCGCGAGACAGAGCACAGCAGGAGTTGCATCATGACCGAAGCCCGCACGCGGATCGCGCTGGTCACCGGCGCCGGCAGCGGAATCGGCCGCGCCGCGACCCTGGCGCTGCTGGCCGACGGCTGGAGCGTGGCGCTGGCCGGACGGCACCCGGACACGCTGGCGGAGACGGTGGCGCTGGCCGGCGGGAACGCCGCGCGCACGCTACTCGCCCGCACCGACGTGACCGATCCCGGCTCGGTGGACGCGCTGTTCGCGGCGATCCGCGACCGTTTCGGACGGCTCGACCTGCTGTTCAACAATGCCGGCACCAACGTCAGCGGCGTGACGCTGGAGGATCTCGGCTTCGACGACTGGAACCGGGTGGTTTCGGTCAATCTGACCGGCATGTTCCTGTGCGCGCAGGGCGCGTTCCGGATGATGCGGGCGCAGTCGCCGCGCGGCGGACGCATCATCAACAACGGCTCGATCTCGGCGCATGCGCCGCGGCCGGATTCGATCGCCTACACCGTGACCAAGCATGGCGTCACCGGCATGACCAAGACGCTGTCGCTCGACGGGCGCGCCTTCGACATCGCCTGCGGCCAGATCGATATCGGCAATGCCGCCACCGCGATCTCGTCGGCGATGCAGACCGGCGCCAAGCAGGCGGCGGGCCATCTGGCGGTCGAGCCGATGATGGACATCGCCGATGTCGGCCGCAGCATCGTCTTCATGGCCTCCCTGCCGCTCGACACCAACGTCCCGTTCATGACGGTGATGGCGAACAAGATGCCGTTCCTGGGACGCGGCTGAGCCGCCGACGCGGCCGCCGGCACGATACGGGTCAGGGCCGGAACAGCAGGCTGCAGGACAGGCCCGGCGCGTTGTCGGCCAGGCGAAGCGTGGCGCCATGATGGACGGCGATCGCCTTGACCAGGCTCAGCCCCAGCCCGTTGCCGGGCGAACTGCGGCTGGCATCGAGACGGGCGAAGCGTCGCAGCACGAAGGCGTGCTCGCCGGCTGGGACGCCGGGGCCGTCGTCGGAGACGGCGAGCGTCACCCCGGCTTCGGTCCGGCGCGCCTCGACCAGGATGCGACTGCCGTCCGGCGTATGGCGCAGTGCGTTCTCGATCAGGTTGGCGAGCATCTGGCCGAGCAGCGGCCTGTCGCCGCGCACCGAGAGGTCGGGATGGCAAGGATCGACCACGGCCTCGAGGCGCTGGCCGCGCTCTTCCGCGACCGGGCCGAACGCGTCCAGCATGGTCTCGATCAGCGGGCGGAGAGGGACCGACGCGAAGCCCAGCTCGGGCGCGGCGAGAGACTCGATCTGGGCGATCCGCAACAGGGCGCTGAAGGTGACCAGGATCTGGTCGACCTGGGCGGTGGCGCTGTCGAGCTGCGCCTGCAGCGCCTCCACGCTCGGCTCGCGCCGCCGCGCCAGTTCCAGCCCCTGACGCAGCCTGGTCAGCGGCGTGCGCAGGTCGTGAGCGATGTCGTTGGAGATCTGCCGCATGCCCTGCAGCAGGGTCTCGATCCGTTCCAGCATCGCGTTCAGCGTCGCCGACAGATGATCGAACTCGTCGCCCGACCCGCCGAGGGCGATACGCTGGGTCAGATCGCCGGCCATGATGGCGCGGATCCCGACACTGATCGATTCGATCCGTCGCAGCACCAGCATCGCCATCAGCAGACCGCCGACCAGGCCGATCGCGACGATCGCACCCAGGCTCCACAGGAAGGCGCCCACCAGGGAGTGCCGCATCGCCAGCCGCGCGGCCGCGTCGCTGCCGACGAACAGGAACAGGCCGTCCTGCAGGATCCGTCCCTGGCCACGCACATGGAGCGTGCGATGGCCGGCGGCGATCGCTGCCCCGACCTTCGCCGGAACCGGTGCCGGGAGCTCGGCCGGAAGCTCCAGCGTGCGCCGGCCAGCGCGGGCCTGTATCGCGTCCATGTTGCCGGCGAGCACCCGGCCCTGCGCATCCTGCAAGAGATAGAAGAAGCCAGGCGCGTTACGCACCAGCGCCTGCACGACGCTTTGCAGCCGTGCCGGATCGCCGCCGGCATCGGCGCCGATCTCGGCGATCTCGTTCGAAACGGTGGCGTCGATCTGGCGCGTCATGAAGCCGTCGGTGGTGACGAACACGATCGCGAACAGCGCCAGCGACGAGAGCGTGAACACCGCGGCGAAGATCAGCATCAGACGGAACGAGGAACTGCGCGTCAGACGCAGCGCCGCACCGCCTGTCCGCCTATCCGGCATCGTCGTCGGCACGCATCACGTAGCCGGCACCGCGAATGGTATGGATCAGCTCCGGCCTGGAGCGGCCGAGCTTGTCGCGCAGCCGGCTGATGTGGCTCTCGACGATGTTGGTGTTGGGATCGAAATGGAAATCCCAGACCTGCTCCAGCAGCATGGTGCGGGTGACCACCTCGCCCTGGTGGCGCATCAGGTGCTCCAGCAGGCGGTACTCGCGCGGCTGCAGCACGACCGGCTCGCCGCCGCGCCGGACCGTCCGCGACAGCAGGTCGATCGTCAGGTCGGCCAGGCGGACGCTGGTCGGCGGGGCGGCGACGCTGTCGCAGCGTCTGGCCAACGCCTCGATGCGTGCCTGAAATTCGACCAGCGCGAACGGCTTGATCATGTAGTCGTCGGCGCCGGCATTCAGACCGGCGACGCGGTCGTCGATACCGTCCAGCGCGGTCAGGAACAGGATCGGCGTCCGTATGCCACGCGCGCGCAGCAGCCTGACGACCGAAAGCCCATCCAGCCCCGGCAATTTGCGGTCGACGATGACGACGTCCCAGGGAATCCTGTCCCGGGGCGGACTCGCGGCGGCGAGGCCGGCCTCGCCGTCATGTTCGATCTCGACCGCGTGCCCGTTCCCGCGCAGCGCCTCGGCGACGAAGGACGCGGTCTGCGGATCGTCCTCGATCAGCAACAGGCGCATAATTCGCCGCGCCGTGCCGGCGCGCCACCGTCTGCAGCATGCGCGGCATTCTCTTCGACGCGCAGCCGGCCGTCCGACCATCTCGACATCATGATCATACGGTCTCGTGACCAGGCGAACGACGCCCGTCCCGTCCTCGACGAACCGTTCCACGCACAGTCATGTCGGGGAGGATGGTGAGGCTTCCGGATTTTGGCAAATGGAAAAAACGCAAATCGGTAAAGCATTCTTCGGAGTCGCCCATGCAAACGAGAATTGCTTGCAATAAATCGTCATAACGCCATGCGCTCCGCCATGGCGCGAATGCTTCGTCGTTGTCGGATGCAGATGCCTCTGTGTTGCACCTTGCGTCGTCGGAGAGGTTTCGCACGCTGCCAGGACTTGCAGATTGGGATTCGGTAACTCGCCAGCCTCCGCCGCCGCATGTAACGTCGTGTTTCAGCGGGGCCCGTCGTCTCGCGCTGTCCCGTCGCGCGAGGCCCGATCATGCCGACAGACGACCATGCGTCCTGAGGCTCTTGCAGCCGGGCTCTGGCCGAGCGCCGCGATCGTCGCCGCCGGCAGCTCCATTCAGGGCGCGCTGCTCCCGACCCGCCTCGGCAAGCCGCGCAGCGCGGGAATCCTGACCGGCCGGGCCGGCAAACCCTATCGCTGCCTGATGCTGCTGCTGCTCACCACCCTCTGCGCCCGGCTGCTGTTCGCCGTCACGCTCGGTCTGGGGGTCGACGAGAGTTACATGGTCGCGTCGTCGCGGGCGCTGCATCCCGGCTATTTCGACCACCCGCCGGTCGCCTGGTGGATCGTCTGGGCCGCGACGCATCTGGCCGGCTCGGAGTCCGAACTCGTAGTACGGCTGCCGTTCGTGCTGCTGTTCACGCTCAGCACCTGGCTGATGTTCCGCCTGGCGGCCGACCTGTACGACACCATGACCGGCCTCTGGTCCGCCGTGCTGCTCAATGCGGTGCCGGTGCTGGGCATCACCGCCGGGTCCTGGGTACTGCCGGACGGTCCGCTGATCGCCGCCCTGCTCGGCGCCGGTCTCTGCCTGGTGCGGGCGCTGCCGGCCAACGGGCGGGGGGCGTGGGGCTGGTGGCTGGGCGCGGGCGCCTGCTTCGGGCTGGCGCTGTGCTCGAAATACACCGCGATCCTGACCGCCGGCGGCGCCGGGCTGTTCCTGCTCACCACGCCGGGCGGCCGGCGCTGGCTGCGGCGGCCGCTTCCTTATGCCGCGGCGCTCGTTGCGCTGGCGCTGTTCTCGCCGGTGATCGCCTGGAACGCGCGGCATGGCTGGGTGTCGCTGCTGTTCCAGGGCAGCCGCGCCCATGGCGCGCGCTGGCATCCGTTCGGTCCGCTCTCGACCCTCGGCGGCGAGGCGCTGTTCTTCATGCCGTGGATCTTCGGCGCGCTGCTGTATTGCCTTTGGCGCGCCGCCAGGACCGGACCGCGCGACGGTCGCGGCTGGCTGCTGCTGTGCCTGTCGGTCCCGTCGCTGCTGGTGTTCGTGCTGGTCTCGCTGCGCGGCCATGTCCTGTTCCACTGGGCGGCGCCGGGGCTGATGATGGGGTTGCCGCTGGTCGGCGATCTGGTGGTCCGGCATCGGATGAGCAGCCGCCCGCTGCGCGCCGCGCTGCTCGCGACCGCCATCCTGCTGCCGCTCGGCGCCGTCCTGGTCGGCAGCGAGGTGCGCTACAACTGGATGCCCGACGTGATCGAGGATTTCGCGCTCGGCAACGATCCCGATCTCGACGCGGTCGACTGGGCCAACCTGCGCGACGTGGCCGCGGTGCGTCGGATTTCGGCGTCCGCCGGCCTGGCCGGGGCTGCGTCGCCGGGCGTCGTGATCGGCGCGATACGCTGGCACGATGCCGGCAAGATCGATTACGTGCTGGGCGGCCGGGTGCCGGTGATCTGCCTCGGCAGCGATCCGCGCGAATACGGGCTGGCCGATCCGGCCAGCGCGCATGTCGGTCAGGACGTGCTGATCGTGGCGCCGCGCGAGACGCTGGCCTCGATCGACGCGCGCTATGGCGGGTCGTTCGATCGCATCGAGAGCCTGCCGCCGGCCACGCTGCTGCATCATGGCAAGCCGGCGATGATGCTGCCGCTGTTTCTCGCTCACCGGTTGCATGACGGCAGCGCCGCCGCCGGCGGGAACGCCGGGCGCTGACACGCGGTCGGTATTCCTCTAAGATATAGCTGGATGTTCGCTCGATCTCGCCTGGGTCTGCTGCTCGGCAGCGTGCTCGTTCTGTCGCTGCCCCCGGCCGGCGCATCGACAGGCGCACCGGCAGGCGCACCGGCAGGCGCATGGTCCGCCATGTTGGTCACCACCACCGCCGCCGAGACCCTGCACGACGCCATCGAGGAGGCCTGGGCCCGTCTGCCGCAGCGGGCGGAGACGAAGGCGGCGTCGGACCTCGCCGCCGCCAAGTTCCGCTCCGGCGCGGCGCTGTTTCCGGATGCGCCCTACAGCGAGGGCGAATATGACGACGACCGGGCCGGCAGCAACGACAATTACCACACCACCCGGGTCGGGGTCGGCACGCCGCTCTGGCTGCCGGGCGAAGGCACCGCGACGCAGCGTGCGGCCAGCGCCGAGGGCCGCGCCGCGCTGGCCGGCGACGCGGCGGCGCACCTGGCCCTGGCGCAGCAGGTGCTCGATCTGGCCACCCGCGCCTGGCTCGCCAAGGTCAGCCGCGACGTGGCGCAGGCCAGGCTGCGCTCGGACCAGGCTTTGTCCGCCGGTGCCGCCGACCGGTTCCGGGTCGGCGAGGGCGCACAGAGCGATGCGCTCGCCGCCGACGCCGCGGCGCAGACCGACGCGCTCGACCTGAACGATGCCGACGCCTCCCTGAGCGCGGCGCTGCTCGCGCTCTCGAGCCTGACCGGACGCGCTGCGCTGCCGGTGCTGACCGTCGACCGGACGCAGCGCGCGGACGCGCTCGTCGGGAACGACGCGGACGCGCTCGTCGGGAACGACGCGGACGCGATCGTCGGCGACGACGCCAACGCGATCGAGCGCCATCCCAGGATCGTCGCCGAGCGACAGGCGGTCGCCGCCGCGGAGGCCAGGGAGCGGCTGGTCAGGCTGCAGGATCGGGCCGATCCGGAGCTCGGCCTGCAGGTCACCAACGACAAGCAGCCCGGCTCGCCCTGGGATACCCGGCTCGGCGTGACGTTCCGGGTGCCGTTCGCGTCGGCCGCCCGGAACGCTCCGCTGCGCGCGGCGGCGGCGCAGGAGGTCACGCGGGCGATGGTGCGGTTGACGCTGGCCAGGCGCGAGGTCGCGGCGTCCCTCGCCGAGGCGACGCTTCGCCAGGCGGCCGCCGAGCGCGCCACCCTCGCCGCGGACCGGGCGGCCGACGATCTGCAGCGTCGCCGGCAGCAGATCGATCGCGCCTGGAGGGTCGGCGAGGTGCCGCTGATCGAGGCGGTACGCGCCAACGCCGCCGCCTTCGAGGCGGAGCTGGCCCGGGACCGCGCCCGGACCCAGCGCGACGCCGCGATCCAGCGCCTGACCCTTGCAACCGGACGCCTTCCCTGATGCGCCAACGCCTCCTCCCGACGATTCTGCTGCTGCTGCTAGCCGCCGCGGCGCCGGACGGCGCCGGCAAGCCGCCCGCCGATCCCGACCTGCTGCGGATGGACGCGCAGCAGCAGCAGACCGTCGGGCTGCGGACCGAGCCGGTGATCTCCCGGCCGATCGTCGCCACGCTGCATCTGCCCGGCACCATCGCGCTCGATCCGGCGCTGACCGCGCGCCTGCGCCCGATCGGCGATGCCAGGGTGATCCGCCTGCTGGTGCAGCAGGGCGACACGGTGAAGGCCGGCGACGGGCTGGCCGACCTGTTCTCCGGCCAGATCGCCGCGGCGCAGGATTCGGTCGCGTCGGTACGGGCGCAGGTGCGGGAGGCGGCCGATGCCGTGGCGGTGGCGCGGGACGCGCTGCGCCGCGCGCAGCTTCTGGCGCGCGACGGCTCGCTCGCCTGGGCCGAGGTCGGACGGCGGCGGCTGCTGGTGGAACAGGCGCAGGCGCAGGCGGCGACGGTGCAGGCGCGGCAGAGCAGCCTGACCGCCGAACTGTCCGGCCTCGGCGCGGCGCCGCCCGGCGCGCCTGGCACCAAGCCGGGCGCGGCCATCGCGCGCGGCATCGCGCATCTGACCACGCCGATCGGCGGCGTGGTCGCCGAGGTCAACGTCACCACCGGCGCGCTGACCGGACCATCCGCCAGCGCGGATGCGTTCGTGGTCGCCGATCTGAGCGACGTGATCGCGCTGGCCCAGGTGGCGGAGACGGATGCGGTCAGGGTGCAGCCAGGGCAGCGCGCCACGGTGGCGCTCGGCGCCGGTTCGGCGCCCGGCGCCCAAGACTGGACCGGGACGGTCTTCGCCACCGGCGCGATCATCGATCCCCGCTCCCGCACCCTGCCGGTGCGGATCCGGGTCGCCAATCCGGACGGGCGATTGCGCGCCGGCATGGCGGTGGCGGTGTCGCTGTTCGCGCCGACCGGCGGCGACGGGCTGGTGGTGCCGCCTTCGGCGGTCCAATTGGTCGGGTCCGACCACGTCGCCTTCACCGACGAGGGCGGCGGCAGCTTCCGGCGTCATACGCTCGACCTCGGGGTGGAGCGCGCCGACTGGATCGAGGTGCGGCGCGGCCTGTCGGTCGGGCAGAGGGTGGTGACCGACGGCAGCTTCGCGCTGAAGACGGTGCTGCAGAAATCCATGCTCGGCGGCGGCTGACGAGGGTGCAGCGCCTGTTCTCCGCGATCGTCGCGCGCCGCTGGCTGGCGATCGTGCTGTCGCTGATCGTGCTGGCCGGCGGCATCTGGAACATGCAGCATCTGGCGATCGATGCGGTGCCGGACATCTCGCCCAAGCAGGTGATGATCCTGACCCAGGCCAACGGGCTCGGCCCGCTCGAGGTCGAGCGGCTGGTGACGGCGCCGATCGAGATGCAGATGACCGGCCTGCCCGGACTGGCCGGGGTGCGCTCGAAATCCAGCTTCGGTCTCTCGGCGGTCTATGTGACGCTGGACGACGCCGTCGACGTCGACACGGCGCGGGCGCGGATCTTCGAACGGCTGCAGGCCGCGCAGGCGACCATGCCGCCCGGCGTCGGCACGCCGGAAGAGGGGCCGCTCACCACCGGGCTCGGCGAGATCCTGGAATTCGAGCTGCGTGGACCGGGCTACACGCAGATGCAGCTCTACCAGATGCTGAAATGGAAGATCGTCCCGCAGTTGCGGCTGGTGCAGGGAATCGTGAACGTCAACATCTATGGCGGCGACCTGCAGACCTACGAGATCGCCGTCGATCCACAGAAGCTGCGGGCGCGTTCGGTCTCGCTTCCGGAGCTGTTCTCGGCGATCGAATCGAACAACGCCGCGCGTGGCGGCGCCTATATCGAACATGGCGACGAGCAGCAGGTGGTGCGCGGCATGGCGATGGTGCAGTCGCGCGCCGACATCGCCAGCATCGTGGTCCGCGCCACGCCGGGCGGCATCCCGATCACCGTCGGCGATCTCGGCGCGGTGCGTCTGGCCCCCAAGGTGCGGCTCGGCGCGGTCACCCATGACGGCGCGGGCGAGACCGTGGTCGGTGTCGCCTCGATGGAGTACGGGCTGAATGCGAGCCAGGTGCTGCCGAAGCTGAAGGCCGGGCTCGATTCGGTGCGCAAGACCCTGCCGCCGGGGGTGGCGATCGACGTGTTCTACGATCGGTCCGATCTGGTCGGCCGCGCCATCGACACGATCGCGCACAATCTGGTCGAGGGCGCGCTGTTCGTCATCGTCATCCTGCTTCTGCTGCTCGGCAATCTGCGGGCCGGGCTGATCGTCGCCGCGGTGATCCCGATCGCGATGATGATCGCCTTCGTCGGCATGCGCGTGCTCGGCATCCCGGCCAATCTGATGAGCCTGGGGGCGATCGATTTCGGTCTGGTGGTCGACGGTGCGGTGGTGCTGGTCGAGAACGTGCTGAGACGGCAGACCGACGCCGGGAACGACGCGGCCGGGAAAGAGCCCGACAGCGTCGCGTCGATGGTGCCGAAGGCGGCCGCCGAGGTGGCGCGGCCGGTGACGTTCTCGGTCGCGATCATTCTCGCGGTCTATCTGCCGGTGCTGTCGCTGCAGAGCATCGAGGGCAAGATGTTCCGCCCGATGGCGCTGACGGTGATGCTGGCGCTGACCGGCGCGCTGGTGGTGACGATGCTGCTGCTGCCGGCGCTGGCGGCGACCTTCCTCTCCGACCGGCCGCAGACCGGCGACACGCTGGTGGTGCGCGCGGCGCGGCGCGTCTACACGCCCGCGCTGCGCTGGAGCACCGCGCGTCCCTGGACGGTGTTCGGCGCCGCCGCGATCGCGTTCGCGATCAGCGCGTTCCTCGGCACCAGGCTCGGCGGCGAATTCATTCCGCAACTGCAGGAGGGCGCCATCGTGGTCACCTCGAACAAGCTGCCGAGCATCGATCTCAGCGCGTCGCTGCGCACCGTGACCGAGATCGAGAAGGTGATCCGCACCGTGCCCGAGGTGCGGACCGTGGTGTCGCAGACCGGCAGCGCCGCGGTTCCGACCGATCCGATGGGGGTGGAGAGTACCGACAGCTACGCGATCCTGACCCCGCCCGGCCAGTGGCACGGACGCACCCAGGACGACATCAAGGCGGATCTCGAAAGCAAGCTTTCGAAGGCGGTCCCCGGCGTGCAGTTCGAGTTCAGCCAGCCGATCGAGATGCGGATGGACGATCTGCTGCAGGGCGTGCGGTCGCCGGTGGCGCTGACCATCTATGGCGACGATCTGGCGACGCTGCGCCGGCTCGCCGACCAGGCGGTCGGCATCGTCGGCGGCATCAAGGGCGCCGCCGACGTCGCGGCCGAGCAGCAGGGCGGCCTGCCGGACCTGACCGTCACGCTCGATCGCGCCGCCCTGGCCCGCTCCGGCGTGCCGGCCGCCGAAATCCTGTCGCTGGTCGAGAGCATCGGCGGCCGGGTGGTCGGCACGGTCTATGGCAGCGACGACAGCCAGACCCCGATCGTGGTGCGGCTGGCGGCGGAGAGCCGGACCAGCGCCGCCCAGATCGGCACGCTGCCGGTGGCGCTCGCCGACGGCGGCACGGTTCAGCTCTCGTCGCTGGCGACGATCGCTGTCGCGGAGGGTCCGGCGCAGATCCAGCGCGAGACGCTGCGGCGGCGGATCGCGGTGAAGATCGACGTCGAGGGCCGCTCGATGAACGGCTTCGTCACCGAGGCGCAGAAGACGATCGCCGCGAAACTGCACCTGCCGGAGGGCTACACGCTCGACTGGAGCGGCGAGTTCCAGAATCTGCGCAGTGCCAGCGCGCGTCTGTCGCTGGTGGTCCCGGCGGTGCTGGGACTGGTTTATCTGATGCTGTATCTGAATTTCGGCAGCCTGCGTCTCGCCGGACTGATCTTCCTCAACGTGCCGATGGCGGCGACCGGCGGCATTCTCGCCCTGCTGCTGCGCGGCATGCCGTTCAGCGTGTCGGCCGGGATCGGCTTCATCTCGACCTTCGGCATCGCCATTCTCGATGGCGTCGTGCTGGTCAGCTACATCCAGGAGGAGCGCGCCCGCGGGCTCGCTCCGACCGAGGCGGCGCGATCGGCGGCGGAAAAGCGGCTGCGTCCGGTGCTGACCACCGCCCTGGTGGCGTCGATCGGATTCGTGCCGATGGCGCTGGCCACCTCGACCGGCTCGGAGGTGCAGCGTCCGCTGGCGACGGTGGTGATCGCCGGCCTGATCACCGCGACGATGCTGACATTGCTGGTGCTGCCGTCGCTGTATCCGAGGCTGATGCGGGACCGGCGACCGGGTCGCGCTTCCGCGCCGCCTTCCCCGTGACGGGACCGGCCGGCGGCCCGGTTGACGCGGTTCCCTGAGGCGGTCAGGCGACGGTGCCGAACGCGGCGCCGACGCCGGCCGTGACCGCCATCGCCAGCGCGCCCCAGAACGTCACCCGCAGCGCCGCCTGCAGCGGACGCGCGCCACCGGTCACGGCGCCCGCCACGCCCAGGATCGCCAGGAACAGCAGCGAGGCGACCGCCACCGTCCACACCACCAGCGCATGCGGCGAGAGCAGCGCGACCAGCAGCGGCACCAGCGCGCCGATTCCGAACGACGCCGCGGACGCGAAGGCGGCCTGGACCGGCCGCGCGCTGCCGGCATCGGTCATGCCGAGCTCGTCGCGGGCGTGCGCGCCCAGCGCGTCATGCGCCATGAGCTGATCGGCGACCTGACGCGCGAGGTCGGCCGACAGGCCGCGTCCGACATAGATCGCCGCCAGCTCGCCGGTTTCGGCGTCGCGGTCGGCAGCGAGTTCCTGGCGTTCGCGGGCGATATCGGCGCGCTCGGAGTCGGACTGGGAGCTGACCGAGACGTATTCGCCGGCCGCCATCGACATCGCTCCGGCGACCAGGCCGGACAGGCCGGCCAGGAACACCGCATGCGGCGTGCCCTGGGCGCTGGCCACGCCGATGATCAGGCTGGAGGTCGAAAGAACCCCGTCATTGGCGCCGAGCACCGCCGCCCGGAGCCAGCCGAGCCGGTCGGACGCGTGACGCTCGGCGTGAGATGCAGATCGAACCATGCGCGGTCTCCCCGGCGACGGTCGGGGCTGTGGACGCCACCGCAGAGCGGGTCAAATTGTGATTGGGCAATCCGACCCGGGTCCACGCCCCGCCAGACCGCTCCCGGCCCAGACCGCTCCCGGCGCTACTTGCCGAGATGCTTGTCGAAGAAGGCCTGGATCTCGGTGAACGCCTCCTTGGTTTCGGGAACGCGATCGTCGAACTGGTATTGCGCGTGCGACTCGCCCTCGTACACTTCGAGATCGGCCTCGACGCCGGCGCGATGCAGGGCGCGATGCACGCGCACCGTGTTGCTCAGAAGCAGATCCCGCGTTCCGGTGGTGAGGATCGTCGGCGGGAAACCGTGCATGTCGCCATAGACCGGCGAGATCAGCGGATCCTTCAGGTCGTGCCCCTTGGCGTAGACCACCGTCGCCGCCTGACAGAAACCGGTCGGCGAGACGAGCACGTTGTCGACCAGCTTGTTGGCATAGAAGCTGTCGCCGACCATGGTCGCGTCCGACATCGGCGTGCCGGCTCCGAGCGCGCCCGGGAGCGGCAGGCCGAGCTGCTTGGCGCGCAACGCCAGCTCCAGGGTGAGCGCGCCACCGGCGGAGGTGCCGAACACGCCGATGTTCGCCGCCGGCGTGGTCTTCATCAGCGCCTTGTAGACCGCGATCGAATCGTCGATCGGCGCCGGGAAATAGGCTTCCGGCGGCATGCGGTAGTCCGGCATCACCACCTTGATGTGGCCGAACCCGGCCATCATGATCGCCTCGGTGGCGCCGGTCTCGCCCGGGAACAGCACGTAGCAGCCGCCATGCTCGTGCAGCAGCACGCGGTTGCGGTTCTCCGGCGCGATCTCGTTCGGGGTCAGCGTATAGACCCTGACGCCGTCGATGACGGAATGGTCCATCGTCACGCCGAGACGCTGCAGCATGCCGGGAATACCGGCATTGATCTTGATCGCCTGGTGGTCGGCGAAGGCGCGCCATTCCTTGCCGGTGCTGAACTGGTCGTTCCAGGCCGGATTGAGCGGGGCGGCGATGATCTTCTGCATGCCCGGGCTGACATCCGCCGTCGGGACCTGCAGAATCTTGGCCGGCACCCGGCGTGGCGCCGCGCTGGTCTCGTCCGCCCGGGCGGCGATCGGCATCGCCGGCCCGAGGGCGGCGAGCAGGAACAGGAAGGCTCGACGGGAATTCCGCCTCTTGCTGCGCTCGATCATGAAAACTCTCTTCTTTTTTGGGACGTCCCGCCGCCAGGCTAGCATGTCGATGGTAGCGCTGTCATCAGCTGGTCCGATCTGGCCAGAATTTACACCGGCCAGAATTTTTCGCTGAAATGTGAAAACTTAACCTTGTCGAAACTGAACGCGGGCTATGCATCCCGAGCCGGCGCTGGGCCGGTGCGGTCGCGCTCGATGCGTGCAACAGGAAGCGCGACCGCGGTCCTGCCTCGGCTGTTCGGCGATCGATGCAGCCGGTCGCGTATCCTTTTGCGTCTCGCTCATGATGTTTCGCGCCGGTTTCTCACGATTGATCCTCGCGCGTGGACGGTCTCGACAGTGTGGCCCACCAATGATGAAGACACACGAACAAGGCGATTGAACTGCGTCCGCTGTTGGGGTCTTGTTGGGGCGCCAGAACGGCCGTCCTTGGTGGAGACGCACGATGACAGTCCGGCGCCGCGACATCGCGATCGGCTCCCTGGATCGGGCGCCGCACGCGGGCCATGCGGACGCCGCGGCGCAGGACGTTCTGGCGGGTCTCCGCGGCGATCGGCCGGGGATGATGCTGATCGGGACGGAGGACCAGACCGCCGAGGTGATCGGCCGATTGCTGCCGTTGCTCGCGACCCATTCGCTGCGCGCCGTCGGCCTGAGCGCCTCCGGCGCGACCCGGGACGCGCTGCGCGATCGCGTCGGCAAGGCGCATGCGGCGATGGACCGATCGGCCGATCTGCTGCTGATCGTGGCCCAGGCGCAGATCGCGTCGGACGCGCTGCTCTGCGAGCTCGACCAGGCGGCCGAGGCCGCTTCGATGCATGGCGGCCTGAAGATCCTCCTCGCCGCGACCAAGAGCCTGGGCGCCCGATTCGCCGCTTGCGGCACCGATCGGCTGGGGACCGCCTTGTCCGGCGTTATCGATCTGAGCGCAGCCGCGGACTGGCCGGACGACGCGAGTGCGCACTGCGCGCGCAGCCGCGACATCGTCGCCGGACATCTGCTGTGCGGCGCCCCGGGAGTGACGCTGATCGGCGCCGGCGGCGACACCGCCGCACTCGTGCGGCAGGTGAGCGGCCTGTGTCCGGCGGCGTCCCTGCTGCCGGTGCCGATCGACGCCGCGGATGCGACGATCGATACGGTGCGTGCGGCGGCCGCCGCGGCGCATGCCGCGAGCGCGGCCAGCGCCGGTGCCGGCCTGCTCCTGGTCGTGGAGGGCGCGCAGGCGCTGTCGGACGCGGTGCTGCTGGATCTCGATCTCGCCGCTTCGGCCGCGGCACGGTTCGGCGGTCTGCAATTCCTGTTCGCCGGCACGACGGAGCTGGAACCGCGCCTGGCCTCGGGCGGCGCGCCGCATCTGCGGGAGAGCCTGTCGAGAACGCTGGTGTTGCACCCGCAGGACGTCGTCTCCCGCGTCGCGCTGTTTTCCAGGCCGGCGGACCGGTCGCGCCGGTCGGCGGAGCGACCGCGCCGCGCCGCGCGAACGCCTCTCCGGCCGCTCTTCACCGGGCTGGCCGCGGCGAGCTTCGCCGGCCTGTCCCTGACCGCGCTGCTGTCGGCCGGCCTGATCCGGACCATGCCGACGACGCTCTCGCCGCCGCCGCCTGGCGCGCCTGGCGCGCCCGACGCCGCGGACCCCGCGATCCGACCGATCGCGCCCTCTTCCGGGCCGGCGCGTTCCCTGCAGACGGCGCTCTCGGTGCCGGTTCCGGCCGCTCCCTCCATGCCGGACCTCGACGATGTTCCGGCGCCCGGACCGGCGCCGACCGCCGCGAGCCTGCTGCTGCTGGCGCAGCCCGGCGACACGCTGCAATCGCTCTACAAGGCGGTATACCGCGACGACGGCGCGCCGCCGTTCGCGCAGATCGCGGCCCTGAACCCTGTGGTGCGCCCGGGCACCAGGCTGGTGTTTCCGCCGCCGGCGGCGGGTTGGCCAAGACACTGAACCGACCCGGTATGGCGGCTCCGCCGGGAGACACCCGTCCCCCGGCTCCTGTTCATCCGATCAGGGCAGCACCACGGACGCCGTGACGCTCGGACGCGCGACCGACATGGCGCCGGTCTCGGCGAGCCCGCGCAGGGCGGCATCGTCGGTGCGGCTGGCCACCTCGACGAACAGCGCATAGGCCCGCTGCCGGTCTTCCACCACGCCGATCCCGTTCTCGTAGCACCAGGCGAGATCGTAGCGCGCCATCAGCGCGTTCGGCCCGGTGCTGGAGGCCGTGCGCTCGAACGCGACGGCCGCCGCCGCGGTCGCAGCCGGCGTGCGGCTCAGCAACTGGCGCTGCGCAGCCAGGAACAGCCGGTCCTGGTTGCTCTCATCGTCCTGCTGGCCGTTGTGCTGCGTATTCGGCCCGTGCGCGGCCGGCCTGGCCGCCCTCATCCGCAGCGACGCCGGCGTGGCGCGCGGCAGATGTGCCGCTGCCGCGCCGACGCCGTCCGCGGCGGCGTCCCTGAACAGGCTTCTCGCCGCCTGCGCGTCGCGCGGAACACCGTCGCCTTCGCTGTAGATCAGGGCGAGATTATATTCGGCGCGACCGAAACGCTGCGACGCCGCGCGCTGATACCACCGCGCCGCCTGCGCCGTATCATGCGCGCCGCAGCGTCCGGAATCGTAGCAGACCGCGACGTTGAACATCGCCGGCACGTCACCGAGTTCCGCGGCCCGCTTGTACCAGACGAGTGCCTGGCCCTGGTCCTGCTGCACGCCCTCGCCGGTGTCGTACAGGATGCCGACATAGCGGGCCGCCCTTGCGTCGCCCTGCGACGCCGCCTGCATCCAGCCATGCAGCGCCTCGGCGAAGGCGCCGTCCTGGAACGCCTGCATGGCGTCGGTGTGCGATGGTTGACCTGTTTCGGCCCTGGCGTGTCCCACGGCACAAGACAAAGTCACCAAAATAGCGATTGTTGCGCTTTTCATGAGCGTCTCCTTTATAAAAAGAGGGGAAGAACGCTGAACTCCCGCTGTTTTATCTTCCCTTTCTTTTCCGAAAGGAAGTAGAAAGTTAATATTCCAGAAATTAGGGGAGTAATCGTCGTATGAAACGTGTCCCTCGCAGTGTCCCTCGCAGAGGCTTCTGCATCGTCCCGCAATTTGGCCGTCCGGCTGCGTCAGCTCTGGCGGTGGCGCTCCTGCTCTCCGCCTGCGCCGCGCCCCAGCCCGGTCTGAACGTCGCAGCGTCCAGCGTCCAGGCGCCGCCCAACGTCCCGCTCGCGACCAAACCCACCACCGGCGAGGAGGCCCGGGCGGTGGTGAACGACCAGATCGCCATCACCTTCACCGACGGCAGCGCCGCTTTGTCCGACGACGCCAACAAGAAGCTCGATCTCGCCGCCAGATTGTTCAGGGATGCCAACCCGGTGCTGATGTTCACCACCGGCCATTCCGACAATAGCGGCGACGAATATGCCAACCTGCTGCTGTCGGCGCGCCGGGCGCAGGCGGTCAAGAAGGCGCTCGTCGCCCGAGGCATTCCCGCCGACCGGCTCCTGCTGCGGGCGATGGGCGCCTCGGACCCGGTGACCAACGAGGCGCCGTCGGCGGCGGAGAACCGCCGCGTGGTGGTGACCTGGCGTCTGGTCTGACGCCGGCCTTCCGGGAGCGGTCACGGCCGGGTCGGGCCGCTCCCTCCGATCCAGGACAGACCAATCCACCGTCTATAGTCTGATTTTACCGCGAATACTTTATCCTGAGCGGGGCGCACGCCGCCGAGCAGCCTACCTCGGCCGCTCGCCCGGGCACCCTTCGCCCGGACAGCCGGTTATGGTTATGTCGACCGCGCGCCGGCCCTGCGGGACCGGAGCGTACCGAGAGCCGACGTCCAGGAGACCGCAGAATGCACATCGCGATGATCGGCGGCGGCTATGTCGGGCTGGTGTCGGCCGCCTGCTTCGCCGAGTTCGGCACCGAAGTGCGGGTGGTCGAGACCAATCCCGCACGGCTGGCGATGCTGCGCGACGGGCGGATCCCGATCTACGAGCCGGGCCTGGAGAAAATGATCGCCGACAACGTGCAGGGCGGCCGCCTCTGGTTCGGCGACGACCTCTCGCACGCCGTCGACGGCGCCGAAGCGGTGTTCATCGCCGTCGGCACGCCGCCGCGCAACGGCGACGGCCACGCCGACCTCACCTACGTGTTCGCCGCCTGCGAGCAGGTCGCCAGGGCGCTGACCGGCTATGCGGTCATCGTCACCAAATCCACCGTTCCGGTCGGGACCGGGCGGCGCATCGCCGATCTGGTGCGGCGGGTTCGGCCGGACCTCGCCTTCGACGTCGCCTCGAACCCCGAATTCCTGCGCGAGGGCTCGGCGATCGGCGACTTCATGCGGCCCGACCGCGTGGTGATCGGGCTGGACGCAGAGCGGCCCGACGGCGTGTCCCCGGCCGGCCGCGCGCAGGAGGTGATGCGCCGGCTGTATCGCCCGCTCTATCTGATCGAGGCGCCGATCCTGTTCACCAGCCTGGAGAGCGCGGAGCTCATCAAGTACGCCGCCAACTCGTTCCTGGCGATGAAGATCTCGTTCATCAACGAGATGGCCGACCTGTGCGAGAAGGTCGGGGGAAACGTTCACGACGTGGCGCGGGGCATCGGCCTCGACGGCCGGATCGGCCGCAAGTTCCTGCATGCCGGCCCCGGCTATGGCGGCTCGTGCTTTCCCAAGGACACGCTGGCGCTGATGCGGATCGCCCAGGAGGCCGGCGCCTCCTCGCGCCTGGTCGAGGCGACGGTCCAGGTCAACGAGGCGCGCAAGGCGTCGATGGGCGCCAGGATCATGGCCGCCTGCGGCGGCAGCGTGCACGGCAAGACCATCGCCGTGCTGGGGCTGACCTTCAAGCCCGGCACCGACGACATGCGCGACGCGCCGTCGATCCCGATCGTCCACCGGCTGGTCGAGAACGGCGCCCTTGTGCGCGCCTTCGACCCGGTCGGGATGGAGGTGGCCAGGCCGTTGCTGCCGGCCGGAATCGCCTACTGCACCGACGCCACCGATGCCGCCCGCGACGCCGACGCGCTGCTGGTGCTGACCGAATGGAACGAGTTCCGCGCCATGTCGGCCACCAGGCTGCGCGGTCTGATGCGCGGCCGGGTGGTGGTCGATCTGCGCAACATCTGGGACCCGGCGGCGATGCTCGCGGCCGGGCTGAGCTACAGCAGCGTCGGTCGCCCGACCTAGGGCGTCCGAACTGGTGTGAACGACTTGGAGTGAACGATGCGGAAGCGCCTCAGGGCGGGGGCGGGAAGCCGCCCTCGAAGGCGAGTTCGGTCAGGCTGGTGCGCGGGCTGGGCATCTCCCGTGCCTGCAGTCCCTCCGGCAGCATGGATTTGTCACCGAGCCTACCGATCGCGTAGGCGGCCTCGACCCGGTAGCCCTGCGGAACGCCGAGTTCGGCGGCGGCGCGCTCCATGTCGAGACCGACCATGCCGTGCACGTGCCAGCCCATCTCGCCGGCCTGCAGCGCGACATAGCCGGACGCCGCGCCCGCGTCGAACGAATGGCTGTAGGACGGCACGTCCCGCTCCGCGCCGGGCGGCCGCATCATCGTGTTCGAGACCAGTACCACCAGCGCCGAGGCGTTCTTCGCCCAGCTCTGGTTGAACGGGTTCAGCAGACCGAGAAACCGGTCCCAATGCGGCGTGTCGCGGCGCGCGTAGAGAAAGCGCCACGGCTGGGAGTTGTAGGAGGAGGCCGCCCAGCGTCCGGCCTCGAGCATGGTGAGGAGATCCGCCTCGGAGATCGCCTCGCCGGTGAGGGCGCGCGGCGACCACCGGGCCAGGAACATCGGGGCGATGGGATAGTCCGCGCTGCGCGGGCCGACACTGGTCATGACAGAGCCTCGTTGTGATTTTCGGAAAGGGACCGATCAGGGCCGCGTCTGGACCGGCAGCCGATGGTAGCGCCGGCTGCCCCAGACGAGCGTGTCGACGGCGTCCTCGAACAGATGCACCCCGACGATGCGGCAGAACAGTACGCTATGGGTGCCGACCTCCTGGATCAGGTCGATGGTGCAGTCGAACGCGACGGCGCCGTCCGCCAGGATCGGCGCGCCGGTGTCGCCGGTGCGCCACTGCGCGGCCGCGAACCGCTCCTCCATCGACGCCGCGCGGCTGGCGAACAGGTTGGACAGCGGCTCGTGCACACCGCACAGCACGTTCACGCACAGCGTGCCGTTCTGCTCGAACGCGGCGCGGGCGCTGACCGCCCGATTCATGCAGACCAGCAGGGTGGCGGGCGTGTCGGTGACACTGCAGACCGCGGACGCGGTGAAGCCGTGCCGTCCAGCGGCCCCGTCGGTGGTGATCAGGTTGACCGCCCCGGCCAGCCTGGACATCCCGTCGCGAAACAAAGCCGTGTCGATCATGGCATGACCCTTGTGATGCTGCGGACCCCATATGGCACGGCCAGGAGCGCTCGCCCATGCGGGCCGGCGCCGGCGGATGCTGTCCGAAATCGGCGGGACCGTCAAAACCGCGCCGCCGGGCCGCCAGGCGCTCGCGCCGCGCTTTGCGTCGGTTGCGCGCGACGATTAACCGCCGGGCAATCTTTTGACCCTAGGTCTTGGCGTCGCCGACCGTGCGAAGCGGCCGTGCAGGGTTTCGATCTCCGGACAAGTCACAGGAACGCTCATGACGTCGACACCGACACAGGACATTCTCTCCGGCATCGCGACCTTCAGCAGTACGCAAGGCGTGATCCTGTCGCCGTTCGGGAGCGCCTCGATCTCCGACAGCAATGATTCCACCGACGTGGTGACGGCGTACGTGCTCGACGACGATATCGTCACCGGAACGCTGGATGCCGCGGCGCTCCCCGCCGGGAGCTATGTCGCGACCTCGGACGGCTCGCTGCTGATGCTGTCGGGCACAGCCGCCACGGTGCAGGCCGATCTCCGCGCGGTGCGCTTCGATCCGGGGATACAGAACGCCGGCGTCAGCCGCTCCGCCCATCTCACGATCATCCTGACCAACACGGCGGATTCGCAGAACTTCCCGCGCGCCATCACCAGCGCGTCGGTGCAGTCCACCGGCGTCAACGTCGCCGTGATCGGCGTGCCGACCGTTTCCAACGCCAGCGATGCCGCCTCGGTCGTCCTGCTGCCCAGCGCGTCGGTGCTGGCCGCGAACCAGGACACGGTGACGGTGCAGGTCTCGATGAGCGACGACACGCTCGGCCGCTTCGAAACCGACAGCCTGGGCGGATCGGGCGCCGTGGTCACGCGCGATCCGGACGGATCCGTGACCCTGAGCGGGAGTGCGGCGACCGTGACCGCAGGTCTGCGGGCGCTGGGCTTCGTTCCGGTCGCCGCCGCCGCCGGCACCACCGGCCATGAAACCTTCACGATCGCCAGCACCGATACGGTGAACGGAACCACCGCCACCACCAGCACCGCCCTGGACATCGCCGGATCGGCGCCGGTCGTGACCATCGCCGGCGTCGCCGCGTCGGCCAGTGCCGATGGCGGCGCCGACATCGCCGTGTTCGCCAAGCTGGTCCTCAACAACCTGTCCGGAGGGAGCCTCACGGCGACGGTCGCCACCGATCCGGCCGCGGGCGGAACGTTCGATCTCGGCGACCTGCCCTATGGCACCGCCGACGGCGTGACCGAGACTCTCGGCGGCACCGGCGCGACACTGACCCTCGTCGGCAGCACCGCGCAGCTCCAGGCCGACCTGGCGGCGCTCCGCCTGCACACCGTCAACCCGGCGAGCGGCAGCACGGCCGCGACCGTCTCGCTGAGCGTGACCACGGCGTCGAACCAGAGCGCGAGCGTCACGGAGCAGCTCACGATCGCGTCCTCCGGCTCGGCGCCGGTGCTGGCCGGCAATGGAACGGTCGAGACCGGCGCGACCGAGGTGGCGCTCTACCCGACCGCCTCCGTCAGCGGACCGCTCACCCCGATCGACGTCACCATCACCCTGTCCGACCCGTCGGTGGCCGGCTTCGACCAGGCCGCCTTCCTGCAGGCGGAGCGGGGCAATACCGAGATCACCGCCCGGTTCAGCGCCGACGGTTCCGGGCTCGAGATCGACGGCGACGCGGCTGCGGTGACCGTGGCCCTGCGTCAGGTGCAGTTGACGCCGGCCTCGCCGGCGACGGCGATCCAGTCGCGCGAAACCGCGACGCTGTCCCTCGCCGCCGATGCCGGCACGATGACCGCCTCGACCACGATCCTGGTGGATGGGCCGGCGCTGGTGGCCGACGCCGTGTCCGGCATTCCGTCCAGCCAGGCCGCGAGCGCCGGCATCGCCTTAACCCCGTTCGCCCAGGCCGTCGTGACCGATGCGAACGTCGGCGATCGCGTCACCGCCGTGGTGACCGCCACCGATGCCGCACAGTTCGGCGCCTCCGGCCTCGCCGGCAGCGTCACGCTGTCGGCAGATGGCCGGGTCGCGACCATCACCGGATCGGCCGCCATCGTGCAATCCGATCTGCGCGCGCTGACGCTCGTGCCGGCCATGCCCGTTTCCAACCTGCCGGGGAGCAGCACGCTCAGTGTGGCGTTGTCGAATGCGGCGGGATCCTCGCGTCTCGACGGCAACACCGTCACCGAGCAGGTGGGCGTCGCAGCACCGGCCACTTACGGCAGCGACACCGGCGCGGACGATACCGGCCATGTGTTCTCGGTGTTCTCCGACCCCGCGCGCATCGCCAGGATCGATCTGACGGCGAACCCGAACCGTGACATCGTCGTCTTCGGTGGGAATTCCGCGCTGGACCTGACGGCGGGACACAGCGTCGTCGTGCTGAACGGGACGAACCAGAACGGGGCGGCCGAGATCCACAGCCTGGGCGACAATGCAATCTGGGTCGGGGCCGCACCGATCGACTACGTGGCCGGCGGCGCGAGCCGGTTCATTCTTGGCGATATGGCGGCGACCTCGTCCAGCGTGAGCGAGCACGGCGGCGCATCGACCGACAGCAATGAATTCGACGTCTGGGGAGACGTCTCCGAGACCCAGACGATCGCCACCGACGGCACAGCAAAGAATATCATCTTCGGCGGTCACGCCAATCTCGCCTTCACCGGCGGCAATGCGGTCGTGGTCCTGAACGGAAACTCACAGACCGGCGCGGCCAGCATCCAGAGCGAGGGCGGCAACACCATCTGGGCCGGGACGTCCACCCTCGATGTCTCGGAGGGCGCGGGCGACGACACCATCCTGCTGTCGGGAGGCGCGGCGACGACCATCCACGGATCCGGCTCCGCCGAGACTGGAACCACGCGCGTCCTGTCGCTCGGCAATAGCGGCGTCTTCACCGACGATGGCGGCGCGAAGACGGCGCTGTTGCAGCTCGCCGGTGGAACCAACGTCGTGCATGGTGGCGCAGGAAAGCAGACCATCTCCATCGCCGGGACCGGCTCGCTGCTGGTGTCCGACGACCAGACCGCCACCGGGGCGCAGAGCATCGTGGTCGACCAGGGCTTCTCGGGCACGATGCGGTTCCTGGGTGGCGGCAACCCGGCCTCGCTGCAGCTCGGCGGCGGTGCCGCCACCGTCACGGCGGGGACCGGTACCACCATCGCAGGCGGCGCGGGCAGCGCCACCATCGATCTGTCGGCGGCCGTCGGCGCGGTCGTCGATCTCGACGGGTCTCTGGTCGGCAAAATCGACATCATGGGTTTCGATCCGACCAGAGCCGGCGCGACGCTGACCCATGTCGCCAGCACGTCCGTGTCGGGCGGCAGCCTGGTGGTCGGCTTCGATGACGGCGCGCAGGCGATCTTCCATGGCTACGCCGATCCGAGCCATGCGGGGATCAGTTTCGGCTGAGCGTCACTGACGTTCGTCACTGACGTTCGTCACTGACTTGCGTCACTGCGGACCGGCCACGCCCTGGCCGGGTCTGCCGGTTCGCGGCGTTGCCGAGACCGGGCGGACCGGTTCATGCTCGTCTTGCGCAACGCCGCCGACGGGACGATCGAGCCGCATGACCCACGCACTGCAGTTCTTCATCGATGGCCAATGGGTGTCGCCGGCGACCAACCGCACCCTGGAGGTGATCGACCCGGCGACCGAACAGCCCTTCGCCGAGATCTCGCTCGGCAGCGCGGAGGATGTGGACCGCGCGGTGATCGCCGCGCGCGCCGCCTTCGAGACCTTCTCGCTGAGCACGCGCGACGAGAGGCTGGCGCTGCTGCGGCGCATCCTGGCCTGCTACGACGACCGGCTGGAGGATCTGGCGCAGGCGATCTCGCGCGAGATGGGCGCGCCGATCGGCTTCGCCCGCGACAGCCAGGCCTGGATCGGCGCCGCCCATCTGCGGCAGACCATCGCAGCTTTGGACGCGTTCGCGTTCGACCGGCACGAGGGCACCATGCTCGTCACCCACGAGCCGGTCGGTGTGGTCGGGCTGATCACGCCCTGGAACTGGCCGATGAACCAGATCGTCTGCAAGGTCGCGCCGGCGATCGCGGCCGGTTGCTGCTGCATCCTCAAGCCGAGCGAGATCGCGCCGCTCAGCGGCACGCTGTTCGCCGAGATCATGCAGACTGCCGGCACGCCGCCGGGCGTGTTCAACCTGATCCAGGGCGACGGGCCGGGGGTCGGCGAGGCGCTGGCGACGCATCCCGGGCTGGAGGCGATCTCGTTTACCGGCTCGACGCGCGCCGGCATCCGCGTGGCCGAGCTGGCCGCCGCGACGGTCAAGCGGGTGCTGCAGGAGCTCGGCGGCAAGTCGCCGAACCTCGTGCTGCCTGATGCCGACCTGGAGCAGGCGATCCCGGCCAGCATCCATGCCTGCATGGGCAATAGCGGCCAGTCCTGCGACGCGCCGACACGGCTGCTGGTGCCGCGCGGACGCCAGGGCGAGATCGTCGCGATCGCGCAGCGCGTCGTCGCCGGCTTCGTCACCGGGGCGCCGGCCGCGCCGGGCACCACGCATGGTCCGGTGGTCAGCCAGGTGCAGTTCGACAGGATCCAGCGCCTGATCGCCACCGGCATCGCCGAGGGCGCCACGCTGGCGGCCGGCGGCCTGGGCCGACCGGACCGGCTCTCCCGGGGCTACTACGTGCGCCCGACCCTGTTCGCCGACGTCACGCCATCGATGACGCTCGCGCGCGAGGAGATCTTCGGGCCGGTGCTGTCGATCATGCCCTACGACGACGTCGAGCAGGCGATCGCGATCGCCAACGACACCCCGTATGGCCTGGCCGCATACGTGCAGTCCGGCGATCTGGCGGCGGCGCGCGCCGTGGCGCGACGGCTGCGCGCCGGCAACGTGCTGATCAACCATCCGGCCTGGAACCCGTCGGCGCCCTTCGGCGGATACAAGCAGTCCGGCAACGGGCGGGAGTACGGGCAGTACGGTCTCGCCGATTTCCTGGAGATCAAGGCCGTTCTGGGCTACGGCGTCGCATGAGCCTGGTTGGCTGTGTGTATGGGGACTCCGCGCCGCCTTTCCGCGGCGGCGCCCGCCAGAGCGGCCGGGAGACGACCGAAATCGCGGTGATCGGCGCCGGTCTGACCGGCCTGTCGGCAGCGCTGCATCTGGCCGAGCGCGGTCGCGGCGTGATGGTGCTGGACCGGCACGCGCCGGGGTGGGGTGCCTCCGGGCGCAATGGCGGCCAGGTCAATCCCGGGCTGAAGCCGGATCCGGACGCGGTGGCGCGACAGGTCGGCGGCGCGCGCGGCGCGGCGCTGGTGCGCGCCGCCTGGCAGGCGCCCGACCTGGTGTTCGACATCATCGCCCGCCATGGGATCGCCTGCGACGCCGTCCGCGGCGGTACGCTGCGGGTTGCCCGCGCGGCGCGGGACATGGAAGCGCTGCGACGCCTCACCGGGCAATGCCACGCGCATGGCATCGAGTCCGCCGGGCTGCTGGACCGTGACATCACCGCGTCGCGCGTCGGCAGCGACCGGTATCGCGGTGCGCTGTTCGACCGGCGCGGCGGACAGTTGAATCCGCTGGCCTATGCGCGCGGCCTGGCACACGCCGCGATCGAGGCCGGCGCGCGGATCATGATCGACAGCCCGGCGCTGAGCCTGACGCGCACCGTCGCAGGCTGGCGCATCGGCACGCCGGACGGCACGGTCGAGGCCGGCCAGGTGCTGCTGGCCAGCAACGGCTACAGCGACGCGCTGCTGCCCGCGCTGCCGCGCAGCATCGTGCCGGTCTATAGCGCGATCGTCGCCACGGCGCCCCTGCCGGACCCGATCCGTGCCAGCATCCTGGCGGGGCGCGAGTCGGTGTACGAACTCGGCCGCATCACCACCTACTACCGGATCGATGCCGGCGGACGGCTGCTGATCGGCGGCCGCTCGCGCTCGCGCGACCTCTCCGGCCCGGACTCGTTCCGCTTCCTGCAGAACCATGCACGGCGCCTCTGGCCGCAGGTCGCAAGCTGGCGCTGGACGCATGGCTGGAACGGCCAACTGGCCATGACCGTGGACCATCTGCCGCATCTGCACGATCCCGCGCCCGGCCTGTTCGCGTGCCTGGGCTATAATGGCCGCGGCGTGGCGATGGCGACGCTGCTGGGGCGCGAGATGGCGCGCTGGATCGACGGTGCCTCGGAACACGAGCTGCCGATCCCCGCCACACCGATCCGGCCGATGAAGCTGCACCGCTTCTGGAAACTCGGCGTCGCCTGGCACGTCGCCTCCGGCCGGGCACTGGATCTGATTTCCTGAGATCCCTCCGAAACCGCCGGGACGGGTTTTCCGGCGTCAGTCGCGGTAGGTGAGCATCATGCCGACATACCGCGGCGTCAGCGTGGTGTCGTAATAGAGCGGCGAGCCGATCGTCTCGTGCTCCTGGGTGAGACGCGGAGTCGCATTCAGCAGATTGTTGACGAACACCGACAGGTTGAACGCCCTCCTGAAGATCAAGCCGGCGCGCAGCGAGATGAAGTTGGTGGCATCGGTGCGGACATAGCCGGGATCGTAGGTCGCGGTCAGCGCGTCGCGTAGCGGCGTGGTGCCGGAGGGTGCGCCGACATACTGGTAGTCGGCCCGGATATAGGGCTGCGCTCCGAGAACGGTGAAGCGGCCGCGCGGGGCGGTGTATTGCGCGCCGATGCTGAACTTCCAGGCCGGATCGCCGATGCTGTCGCCGTCGCGGGCGATCAGTCCGCTGCCGGCCGCGGTGCCGGCATTGCTGTCGGTGGTGTAGTGCGCGTCGGTGAAGCCGAACGCGGTGTCGATCGTCACGCCAGGCGCCGGACGCAGCAGCGCCTGCGCATCGAAACCGCGGCTGACTGCCTTGCCGAGATTGGTGGTGTAACGGATGCCGCAGGTCGGCAGCAGCACGCTCTGCTGGATATTGTCCCAGTCGATCGTGTAGGCGCTGAGGCCGAGCTCGACGCGATCGTCGAACAAGCGGTTTTTGGAGCCGATCTCCCAGCTCTTGACGGTGTCGGAACCATACTGGTCGGGGGCGGAGGCGATGCCGAAATCGGCGAGATCGGTGGCGCAGGCCTCGACCGGCACCGGCGGGCTGGCGCCGCCGACGCGATAGCCCTTTGCCCAGGTGACGTAGACGAGGTCGCGCGGAGTCACCTGCCAGGACAGGGTGAATTTCGGCGTGACCGGGTCTTCCGCCTTGCCGCCGGAGCCGCCGGTGGTACCGCCATTCTGCGAACCGGCGGCGAAATTGTCGAAGCTGAAATCGGTGTGCGCGTAGCGCAGGCCGGCCTCGAACTTGAGCCCGTCGACGATCCGGTAGGTGCCGTCGGCGAACACCGCCTCCTGTTCGTCGACCGCATGGGTCTGGTTGATGTAGCTGTCCTTCCCGTACAGCGGCGCGCCGAAGAAATCGGAGATGGTGTCGCCGAACACCGGCAGGAACAGCGTGTTGGCGACCGGATCCTCGATCTGTTCCGAGCTGAGCTGCTCGTTGTGCTGGTAGAACACGCCGGCGGTCCAGACGAACCTGGCGCCGGGATCGTTAGACTGGATACGCACTTCCTGGGTGACGTTGCGCTGCCGGTTGGTGATGCGCGACGGCGAGATGTAGGAGGGCAGCGCAGGGTTGATTCCGGTCGGTAGCAGCAGCGGGTAGTAGGGAGAGCTGTCGTCGAGATAGGTGTTGTAAAACGAAAGGTTATAGATCGTGCCGTTGTATCCGGTCAGGTTGTCGCGATGCAGGTACGAGGTGTTGGAGATGATGTCGACCGGTCCGAGCGCATATTTCATGTTCAGGGACGGCAGATAGAACCGGTCATTGTCCTTGACGTATTCCGGAGAGTTGGTTCGGAACCGCCCGGCGGACGGATCGGACAGGCCCTCGAAATAGGCGTCGGTGTCGCCCTTCAGACGGCTCTGGACCATGATCGCCGGGGTGATCAGCAGCCCGTCGACCGGCGCGATCGCCAGGGCGCCGCGATAGACGTTGATGTTGGTGGTGTTGGTGTTGCGGTCGAGGATGTTGCCGGTCTGGATGTCGAGATGGTCCAGGGTGCCGCCGTCGGTCTCGTGGCTGACGCTGACGCGGAATCCGAGCCGGTCCTTGATCAGCGGGCCGCCGAGCGCGAAGCCGGCATCGTAGCTGGGCGAGCCGTCGGCGGAGGCGGAGATCGAGCTGCGGCCATAGGCGCTGTAGTTGTCCAGGCCGGGCTGCGGGGTGATGTAGCGCACCGTGCCGCCCTCCGACCCGGCACCGAACAGAGTGCCCTGCGGCCCGCGCAGCACCTCGACGCGATCCAGATCGAACAGTTCCGGTACGCTGTTCTCGGCGTTGAAGCCGAGATTGCGCACCTGCACCGGGGTGTCGTCGATGTAGATGCCGGTGGTGCCGGCGCCGGCCTCGGAGCTGATGCCGCGGATCGAGATGTTATTGGTGGTCGGATCGAACGAGACCCCCGGGGTGAAGCGCACCACATCCTCGATGGTGCGGGCGCCCTTCAGATCCAGGGTTTGCTGCGTGTAGGCGCTCACGCTGAGCGGAACCCGGCTGATGCTGCTGGCGCGCCGGGTCGCGGTGACGGTGATTTCCTCCGATCGCGCCGGCGGAGCGGCGCCATCGGCGGATCTGGCGGCTGCGGTCGGGATCGCAGACTGGCCCGGAGTCGGAGTCTGAGTTTGGGCCTGCGCTTGGGCCGCCGCGAACCGGGGCAGGAACAGGATCGTCAGTGCGCCGGCGAGGCAGGCGCGTTTCTGGGTCGTGCTCATCGTGGCCTCGGACTCTTCAAGCCAGTTCGGGATGGTGACGGGCGGGACACACGCTCATGACTCCGGTGGCAGCAGCGCCAGCCGGGCCGGCGGCAGGACCAGACGCAGGCTCGTGCCGGGCGCCGGCGCCGGACCGCCGTCGCGCCGCAGATCGGCGAGGATCGCCGTGCCGTCGGACAGACGGGCTTCCAGCCGGTGGCGGCCGCCCTGGAACAGGCAGCGCTCGAGCGTCGCCGACACCACGTTGGCGGTCTCACCGGGATCGGCGAGCGCCACGTTTTCGGGTCGGATCGCGAGCAGGCACCCCGCCCTCTCGGATGTCACCCGGGCCGCGCCGCCGGGAGCGTCTGGGAGCGCCAGCCGCTCGCCGGAGCCGGCCAGCCGCACGCCGCCCGCCTCCGCCTTGGCCGGCAGGAGATTGGTGGCGCCGAGGAACCGCGCGACGAACGCGGTGCGGGGCCGGTCGTAGAGGATCTCCGGCCGGTCGATCTGCACGATCCTGCCGCGATGCATCACCGCGATCCGGTCCGACATCGACAGCGCCTCGTCCTGGTCGTGGGTGACCAGCAGGAAGCTGCTGCCGAGGCGGCGTTGCAGCGCCCGGAGTTCGGCCTGCATCTGCTGGCGCAGTTGCGCGTCGAGGGCGGAGAGCGGCTCGTCGAGCAGCAGGAGGTCCGGCTGCCTGGCGAGCGCCCGCGCCAGCGCCACGCGCTGCCTCTGGCCGCCGGACAGAGTCGCGGGACGGACGCCGGCCTGCGCCGACAGGCCGACCAGCGCCAGCATCTCCGTCACCCTGCGATCGATCTCCGCCCGCTTCCGGCGCTGCGTCGACAGGCCGAACCCGACATTGCCGGCGACCGAGAGATGCGGGAAGAGCGCGTAGTCCTGGAACACGGTGTTGACCGGACGGCGATGGGCGGGATCGGCGGTGATGTCGCGGCCACCGAGCAGGATGCGCCCGGCGCTCGGCTGTTCCAGTCCGGCGATCATGCGCAGCGTGCTGGTCTTGCCGCAGCCGGACGGGCCGAGCAGCGACAGGAATTCGCCCTGGTGCAGCGACAGATCGAGGTCGCGCACCACCGGCGCGGCGTTGCCGTAGCTCTTGGCGAGCCCGATCAGGCGCAACAGAGGCGCCGGTTCCTCAGCCGGCCGATCCGACGGAAGCGAGGGCCGTACGCAGGTCAGCAAGTCGACGCCCGCACGATCAGTCGCGACGACACTGCCCGGATTCCGGTCTGCCTCTGCCTACGAAACGATCCATCGCATCGCGCTCCCGCCGGTCATGTCGCATTCAACACGACATCGACACGAATTTTGCAAGTTTCGGGCCAGCTTCCGGCATTCGCGCTGGGCAATCGCGCCGGGCAATCGTTTTGGGCAACAAAGCTGTTGTCACGTCTCGTTTCGGGCTCCTATCCTTCCTTGGGCACGGCTTTGGCGCAATGGAGACGGACGATCGATCGGGGCGAGACACAGGCAGGCGCCCGCGAGATCGATCGCCTCGGCACCATTCCCGCGGCGCTGATCGGCGTGTTCGGGGTCGGTCTGGCGATCCCGCTGATCGCCTGGCTCAGCCTGCGCGGCGAGGGCGGGGCGATGTTCGGTCATGGCTACGCGCTCGACAATTATCGTGCGCTCTGGGCGCCGCTCTATGCCAAGGTGCTGTGCCGCTCGCTGCTGATCGCCGGCGCCACCGGCGCGCTGACGGTGGGTCTCGCCTATCCGGTCGCAGGATTCCTGGCGTTCCATGCCGGGACCAGACGCACCCTGCTGCTCACTCTCGTCACGCTGCCGTTCTGGACCAGCTATCTGCTGCGCGTGTTCGCCTGGAAGGCGATCCTGGGTTATCGCGGCGTGATCAACACCGTGCTGGTGTCGATGCATGTCGTCTCGGCGCCGCTGCACGGGTTGCTGTATCGGCCGCCGGCGGTGCTCATCACGCTGTCGCATGCCTATGCGGCGTTCGCGGTGCTGCCGATCTACGTCGCGCTCCGGGCGATCGATCCGGGTCTGATCGAGGCCGCGCGGGATCTCGGCGCGGCGCCGGTGACGCTCTTCACCAGGATCGTGCTGCCTTTGTCGCTGCCCGGGATCGTCGCGGCGTTCGTCACCGTATTCATCCCGACGTTCGGCGACTATACCGCGCCGGCGCTGGTCGGCGGCCTGTCGAGCACCATGATCGGCAGCCTGATCGAGGCGCAGTTCGACAGCGTCGCCGACTGGCCGTTCGGCGCCGCCCTGGCGATGCTGGTGGTGCTGGTGATCGCTCTCGTGCTGCTGCTGCCGGCGCTGCTGGCCAGGTGGATCGCCAGGCGCGCGGCAATGTCGGGGCGCGCATGAACCGGAGCGGCGCCACCAGCCGCGTGCTTGGTCTGTATACAGGCTCGTTCATCGTCTTCCTGTATGCGCCGGTGCTGCTGCTGCCGGTGTTCTCGTTCAGCGCCTCGCCCTATGCGGCGCTGCCGATCACCGGGCCGACGCTGCACTGGTATGCGCTGCTGCTGCACGATCCGGCGGTCGGTGCGGCGCTCGGCGCCAGCCTCGGCGTGGCGCTGTGCGCAGCGCCGATCGCCAGCCTGGCCGGACTGCTCGCCGCGCATGCGCTGGTCAGGCGGCGCGGCATCGCCGCCGGGCCGGTCGCGGCGCTGTCGCTGGCGCCGCTGCTGATCCCCGGCGTGGTGCTGGGGGTGGCAATGCTGATGACCGCGCAGCTAGCGGGGGTGGCGCCGTCGCTGGCGCTGGTCGCCGCCGGCCATGTGGTGCTGTGCCTGCCGCTGTGCCTGATCATCCTGCGCAACCATTTCCGCGCCACCCCGCGCTCGGTCGAGGAGGCGGCGCTCGATCTCGGCGCCACGCCGCTGCAGGCGATGCTGCGCGTGGTGCTGCCGATGGCCGCGCCCAGCCTGCTGGCGTGCCTGGTGCTGTCGTTCACCACCTCGATGGACGAATTCGTGGTCAGCTTCTTCCTGGCCGGCAGCCGGCAGACCCTGCCGATCTTCATCTGGAACCATCTGCGCTTTCCAGCCGACCTGCCGAGAATGATGGCGCTCGGCACCATCCTGCTGACCGTGTCCAGCCTGCTGGCGCTGGCCGGCGGCCGGCTGGCCTTCGGGAGCCTGCGCCGTGCGTGAGACGCCCGCTCCGCCCGGCTGCGCCAGGGGTCTGCGCGGCGCGCTCCTGCTGGCGTGCTCGCTGGGCGCGGCCGGGGCGCCGCTGCCTGGCATGGCCGCCGGCCGGCTGACGGTGATGACCTGGTCCGGCTACGAGCTGCCGCAGTTCCATCCGGACTACGACCGCACGCATCCCGAGGGCGCGACCATCGCCGTGGTCAGCAACGACGACGAGCAGTTCGCCAAGGTCCGCGCCGGCTACCGCACCGACATCGCCCATCCCTGCATCGACCGGGTGCAGGACTGGCGCGACGCGCGTCTGATCCAGCCGATCGACACCAGCCGGATCCGCAACTGGGACCGGCTGTTCCCGATCCTGCGCCAGATCCCCGGGGTGGTCGCCGACGGCAAGGTCTGGATGCTGCCCTGGGACTGGGCCAACACCTCGATCACCTACCGCACCGACCTGGTCGCCGGCCATCCGGATAGCTGGACGCTGCTGTGGGACCCGAAATACGAGGCCCGCACGGCGATGATCGATGCGGTGCACGATGCGTGGCTGGTCGCCGCCCTGGTGGCGAAGGTCGATCCGTTCGACGAAAGCTCGGCCGACATCGCCAGGACCGCGGAGGTGCTGCGCCGTCAGGTCGCGCTGGCCAGCTTCTATAGCGCCGACATGACCACGCTCGAACAGTCGCTGGCGAGCGGCGAGCTGGTCGCGGCGATGACCTGGAACAGCGCCTACGTGGAGCTGCGCAAGCAGGGGATTCCGGTCGCCTTTATGCGGCCGAAGGAGGGCATGCTGACCTGGGTCTGCGGGCTGGTACTGATGCGCGACAGCCGGCATGTCGATCTGGCCTACGATTTCTTCAATGCGATGGAGACCGAGGCGGCCGGCGTGGCACTGATCCGGGCCTATGGCTACGGCGTCGCCAACAGCGACTCCTTCGCCGCCGTGCCGGAGGCGGAGCGCGACGCCCTGGCGCTGCCGCGCGATCCGCAGCATGAATTGCGCGACACCATCCTCGTCAGGCCGATGCGCGACCGCGCCAGGATCGCCGCGACCTACGCAACCGTGAAGGCCGGCGGCTGATGACCGATTCACCTTCGAGGCGCCGCCTTGTCGCTTTGGCCGCGACCCTGCTGGTCGCGTCGGGCCAGGCGGGTGCCGCGGAACCGGACCCGATCCCGCAGACCGAGCAGAGCGACGTGCTCACCCTGCCGCCGCCCGGCCCGCATCGGCTGCTGGTCACGGATGCGGTGTACAACCACGCCAAGGACGGCCGCGCCTATCTGGTCGACGGCGACAGCGCGCGCATGCTCGGCATGATGCCGGCCGCCTACAACGCCAACATCGTCGCCGATCCGAAGGGCGGCCATTACTACGTCGCCGAAACCATCTGGACCCGCGGCAATCGCGGCACGCGGCAGGACCTGCTGTCGATCTATGACGCCCATACGCTGGCGCTGTCCGACGAGATCTCCCTGCCCGGCCGCGCCCTCATCACCACCAAGCGCCAGGACGCCGACATCAGCGCCGACGGGCACTGGGTCTATGTCTACAACATGACGCCGAGCAATTCGGTGATCATGGTCGATACGATCACCAAGAAGGTCGTCGCTTCCGTGCCGGTGCCGGGTTGCGGGCTGGCGTTCGCCTGGGGCGATCACGGCTTCGCGTCGCTCTGCGCCAACGGCGCGCTGGCCAGCGTCGACGTCGCCGATCCGGCGCACCCCAAGCTGGTGCGCGGCAAGCCGTTCTTCGCCCCGGAGAAGGACCCGGTGTTCGAGCAGAGCCCGACCGACCGGGCGACCGGCCGGACCTTCTTCATCTCCTATGGCGGGATGGTCACGCCGGCGACGCTCGGCCCGACGCCGACGCTGGAGGCGCCCTGGTCGATCAACGAGGCGGCGAAACAGGCGCGGGCGCCGGGCGGCGACACGCCGTTCGCGGTCGCCTGGCGTCCGGGCGGCTGGCAGATCGCCGCCTATCGCCACAGCGACGCGCATCTGTTCGTGCTGATGCACGAGGGCCAGTACTGGACCCACAAGGCCGACGGCACCGAGGTGTGGGAACTCGATACCGCGACCCATGCGCTGGTGCGTCGGATCAGGCTGCCGGCCCCCTCCGACATGGTCGGCATCACCCAGGACGCGAAACCGCTGCTGATCTCCTCGTCGGACAGCGGCGCCCTGTTCCTGCTCGACCCGCAGAGCGGCGCGGTGCTGCGGCAGATCCGGAAACTCGGCGACAACCTGATCTTCGCGAGCGCGCCCGGTGAGTGAGGTCCTCGCCGGCGCGGCGATCGCGACGATGGCGCGCACCATGCTGGCGCTGGTGTTCCTGCAGGGCTGCGCGGTCAAGGTCGGCGACCCGGCCAGGCTGGCCGGCACCATCGCCGATTACCGGCTGCTGCCGGCAGGGCTGGCGTGGCCGGCGGCGTGGCTGCTGCTGGCGGCGGAAGCGGTGACGGGGGCGCTGCTGCTCGCAGCCTGCGCGGCGCCGGCCAGGCTGGCGCCGCAGGCCGCCGCGATCGCCGCCATGCTGCTGGCCCTGTTCGTGACGGCGATGGCGATCAATCTGCGGCGCGGACGGCGACATATCAGTTGCGGCTGCCATGCGCGACCGACGCCGCTCTCCTGGCGCCAGGTCTGGTTCAATGTCGGGTTGCTGCTTGCGGTGCCGCTGGCGGCGCTGAAGACCGCGCCGCTTGACGCGCTGCTGTCGGCGCAGGCCGTGTTCGGCGGCCTGCTGTGCTGGGCGATGGTCCAGACAGGCGCGATGCTGCTGCTGTCGCGCCCGGTGGTCTCCGTCCGATGAGTGCGCTCGCCGTCTCCCAGGTGCTGTCCTGGATCGTGATCGCCGGGCTGGTGATTCTGGTCGCCGCGCTGGCGCGGCAGATCGGCCTGTTGCACGAGCGGATCGCCCCGGTCGGCGCGCTGATGACCGATACCGGGCCGGAGGTCGGCCAGACCCTGCCCCGCTTCGAGATGCGGACGCTCGACGACGCGCCGGCGATCGTCGGTGGCAGGGCGCAGGAGCCGCTGCGGCTGCTGCTGTTCGTCGCCGCCGACTGTCCGATCTGCAAGCGGGTGATCCCGCTGGCGCGGCGCGTGGCGGATGCCGAGGGCGTCGCGCTGACCCTGGTCGGCGATGGCGCGACGGCGCCGCTGCTGGCGATGCGCGCGCGGCTCGGCCTCGAACCGGTGCATTTCGTGCACGGTCCGGAGATCGGCCTGGCGCTGCGGATCGGCAAGCTGCCTTACGCGGTGCTGGTCGACGGCGACGCGGTGATCCGCGGCAAGGGGCTGGTCAACAGCCGCGAACATCTGGAAAGCCTGCTGGTGGCCAACGAGACCGGTCACGACTCGGTCCAGTCCTACCTTCGCGAACGGGAGCGCAGCGATGCCGCCGACTAGACCGCTCCAGACAAGAGGGGGCCAGGCAAGAGCGGGCCGCACCATCGACCGCCTCTCCGAACGCGCCACCCGCCTGCTGGCCGGACGCACCTCGCGACGCGGCCTGCTGGCCAGGCTCGGCGCCTGGAGCGCGATGGCGCCGGTGCTGCCGATATTGCCGGTACGGCGCGCGCTCGCCGCGGACGCGGCGGCAAGGCCGCCGACCCCGTTCGCCGCCGCCGCCCAGGCCGGCGACGACACCAAATGCAATTACTGGCGCTACTGCGCGCTCGACGGCTATCTGTGCTCCGCCTGCGGCGGCGGCGTGCATAGCTGCCCGCCCGGCACCGAGGCCTCGCCGACCTCCTGGATCGGCACCTGCTTCAACCCGATCGACAGCAGATCCTACCTGGTGGCCTATCGCGACTGCTGCGGCCAGGATGCCTGCGGGCAGATGAACTGCCTCGGCACCGACGGCGACACGCCCGCCTACCGGCCGCAGTCGAACAACGACATCATCTGGTGCTACGGCGCGAAGTCGCTGATGTACAACTGCTCCACGGCGGCGATCGTCGGGCTTGCCGGGTAGCGCGGGCTTGCGTCGCGCAGCGATCCTCCTCGCCGCGACGATTCCGCTCTGTGCCGCCGGTGCGGCGGATGCGGAGCCGCAGCCGATCGGCGCCGCACAGTCGGCCTATCTGATGCGGTGCGGCGGCTGCCACGGGATCGAGGGCGTATCGGTACCGGGCCTGATCCCGACCTTGCGCGGCAGGGTCGGCGCCCTGGCCGGTACCGCCAAGGGACGCGACTACATGCTGCATCTGCCCAACGTGGCGATGTCGCGGCTCGACGACGCGACCCTGGCGTCGGTGCTGAACTTCGTGGTGTTCGGTCTCGGCGGCGCCAGCACGGCGCCGGGCACACCGCCATTCACCGCGCATCAGGTGCATGCAGCGCTGCGCGACAGCAGGTAGCGGTCGGTCAGAGCGGCAGGTCGCGGTTGTTGGCGATCGATTCCATCGTCACGTACGACGTCACCGCGTCCAGCTCCACGCGGTCGATGAGCTGACGATAGATACCGTCGAACGCGTTCATGTCCTCGGCCACGATCTTCAGGATGTAGTCGTATTCCCCGGCGATCCGGTAGAAATCGATGACGTTCGGCAGGCCCATCACCGCGTCGCGGAACACCGCCAGCCAGTCGCGCGCGTGATGGCGCGTGCGCACCAAGACGAACACCGTCAGCGACAGCCCCACTTTGACGGGATCGATCCGCAGCGTCTCGCTGGCGATCAGACCGGACTCGCGCAGGGCCCGGAGCCGCTTCCAGCACGCCGCCTGGGACAGGCCGACCCGGTCGGCGAGATCGCGCTGCGGCAGCGACGAATCTCTCTGCAGAACCCGCAAGATACGGCGGTCGGCCGTGTCTAATTTTGCAGTTTTGGTTATCACATGACCACCATTCAGCGAATTGCCGACTAAATTCAAGCATGAATCGCGCGCACCCGGCGGCTACGCTCGCCGCGACAGAGCGAGTGTTTCGACCATGGACGCCAGCGCCGCCTTTTCCGACTTCGCCGCCAGCCTCGCCGGTTCCGACCCGGTGGCAGAGCTGCGGCGCGGCCTGATCGGCGAGGGCGCGCCAGTGCCCGGCCCGTTCGGCGCGCATGCGCTGATCTATGCCGACTACGTCGCCTCCGGCCGGGCGCTGACGCAGGTGGAATCGTTCGTGATGGAGCGGGTGCTGCCGTACTACGCCAACAGCCACACCGAGGCGTCGTTCTGCGGCGAGTACGTCTCGCGGCTGCGGGCGCAGGCGCGCGCCGAGATCGCCCGGCTGTGCGGCGCCGGGCCCGGCTTCAGCACGATCTTTTCCGGCTCCGGCGCCACCGCCGGCCTCAACCGGCTGGTCGGGCTCTGCCTCGGCGACCTGGGCGAGGCAGAGCGCGGCCGGTGCGTGGTGTTCGTCGGGCCGTACGAGCACCACTCCAACATCCTGCCCTGGCGGGAATCCGGCGCTCGGGTGGTCGAGATCGCCGAAGCGGCGGATGGCGGCCCGCATCTGGCGCATCTGCGCGCGATGCTGACCCTGCACGCCGACAGCCCGCGCAGGATCGGCGCCTTCTCGATCGCCTCGAACGTCACCGGCGTGGTGAGCGATGCCGACGCGGTCACGGCTCTGCTGAAACGGCACGGGGCGCTGGCGATCTGGGACTATGCCGGCGGCGGGCCCTATCTGCCGATCGACATGAAGGCCGGCACGGCGTTCGAGAAGGACGCGGTGGTGGTGTCGCCGCACAAATTCCCGGGCGGGCCCGGCGCGTCCGGGGTCCTGATCGTGCGCGACGGAGCGACCGCGCGCCGGTCGCCCACCCTGCCGGGCGGCGGGACGGTGCGGTTCGTCTCTCCCTGGGGACACGACTATGCCGAGTGCCTGGTCGCCCGCGAGGAGGCCGGCACGCCGAACATCGTCGGCGACATCCGGGCCGCGCTCTGCTTCCTGGTCAAGGCGGCGATCGGACAGGACAGGCTCGACGCGCGGCACGCGGAGCTGCGGGCGCGCGCCTGCGGGATCTGGGCGCGCAACCCGAACATCGAGATCCTCGGCAATCCGGACGCCGCGATCGCCCTGCCGATCTTTTCCCTGCGCGTCAGGGACCGGCGCGAAGGCGGCCATCTGCATCAGCAGCTCTTCACCCGCATGTTGTCGGATCTGTACGGGATCCAGGCGCGCGGCGGCTGCGCCTGCGCCGGGCCGTACGCGCATCGCCTGATCGGCATCGATCGGGCGACATCCGGGCTGCTGCGCCAGGCGATCCTGGACGGCGACGAGAGCCGCAAGCCGGGCTGGACCCGGCTCAATCTCAGCGCGCTGCTCGACGATGCCAAGGCCGACCGGATCATCGAGGCGGTCGACACGCTGGCGCGCGACCCGTATCCGATCGCCGATCGCTATGGCTGCGACCGCGACAGCGCCCGCTTCAGGGTGTTGGCCTAACCGGCCGGCGGAGCACCGACCGCCGCAGCCGCTTGAAGCCGAGCGTCACGCCGGTGAGGCTGAGCAGCAGGCCGGTCGACAGGATCGGCAGCATCACCAGCTCGCGCAGCAGCGGGTGACGGTTGAGGCCGGGCACGTCGAACGTGTGCAGGCCGTTGAACAGCCAGCGATACAGCCGGCGCCGCCAATCGATCACGTCGATGATGCGGCCGTTGGACGTGGAGACGTCGACCCAGGTACCGCTGCCGGCGCCGAGCCGCAGGCGGACCGCGTCGTCCGGCAATCCGTCGTAGAGCAGATGCGCATAGTCGTCGTCGGCGGCGATCGGCGACAGGGTCGGGCGGCTCCACGGCCAGGCGCGCCGCGCGCCGCGCAGCAGGTCGGCGGCCGGTATGCCGTCCATGGCGATGGCGCCGTGCAGGATGGTGGTCCGCACGCCGCCATCGGCGCGATGCAGGCTCAGCACCGCATGGCCGTCGACCGCGTCGATCGACAGCGATACGCCGGCGCCGGCGCCGGCCAGGGCGTCGCGGCCGACCTGGCGTGCCGCCTGCTGCAGGGAGATGCCGCGGAAGGACGCGGTCTCGCGCGGGTCCGGCGCGCCGGTGGGAAACAGCAACCCGTGATCGACGGAGAGCCAGCCGCTGACGATCCAGCCCAGCAGGAAGATCCCCACGGTCAGGCCGAGCAGATGGTGCAGCTTGAACAGCGCCCGGAACGGGGAGAGCTTCGCCGCCCTGGCATGGCGCAGCGCCGACAGGGTGCGCAGCCAGCCCAGCCAGAACCCTGCGCCGCCGGTGGCGATTCCGGCCAGCGCGATCACCCACACCGTATAGGACCAGAGCGTCGGATAGCGGCGCAGGATGGTCGGGTAGATCCAGTGCACCACCGAGCCGACCCAGTTGGCGATCCGCTGCGTCCGGGTGGTGGCCTGCAGGATCTCGCCGGTCCGGGCCGAGACATAGACCCTGGTCGCCGCCCGGTCGCGCAGATCGACGCGATAGAACGGCCGGTAGGCGTTGAAATTCTGGTGCACGATCCACTGATCGTCGTCGTACGGACCGAGCACCGCCTTCGTGTCGGCATCGACGAAGCGGCGCGCGACCGCGCGCGCCGCCGCCGGCGAGACGGCGGGCAGCGCCTCGCCGGTGGCGGCATCGATCGCCACGATCGGGCCGGTGGCGGGATGCAGCAGCCAGGCCGGGCCGGTCGCGCGCTGGATCAGCTCGAGGCCGCCCGGGGCGGCAGAGCCGAGATCGGTGGGGCCGAGATAGGTGGGGCCGAGATCGGTGGCGGCGAGATCGGCGGGGGCGACACGGATCGACGCCACGTCGATCGGCAGCAGGGCGCGGTAGCGCTGCGCCGGATCGAGCCCGGGAAACGGCACGAACAGCATCACCATGCCGCTGGCGAACCACATCGCGAAGAACAGCCCCATGACGATGCCGAGCCAGCGATGAATCGTCGACAGCGGGCGGGCGACGCGGGAGACGGCGCGTCGTCCCCGTGCAGGCTGGAGTATCGCCGCGCCCGTCATGCCTCAGACCCTGCCCGCCGCCGAGGCGCGCATGAAGACGATGCGCGCGCGCAGTCGCTCAGAATCCGACATGCAGATCCGCCTCGAAATAGCGCGGCCGGCCGAGCAGCACCTGGCCTGGATAGTTGACGTCGGCCCAGGCCACATAGGTCTTGTCGAACAGGTTGTTGATCCGGCCGGTGACGTCGATCGTCTTGTTGATCCTGTAGGTCGCGAACAGGTCGACCAGCGTGTAGCTGTCCAGCTTGAGGGTGTTGCCGTAATCGCCGGCGCGTTCGCCGATATAGCGCACATCGCCACCGAGATCGACCGGCATCCCGCCGACATTGCTGAAGGTGGTGAACAGCCCGGCCGACCATTTCGGCACGTCCGGCGGCCGGTTCCCGGACGCGTCGAGCAGGGTGTTGGGATCGACGAAGGTGCCGTAATGGGAGTCGGTATAGGCCGCGTTGGCGCTCAGCACCCAGTCCTGGGAGACGCGCAGGTCGCCCTCGAACTCGACGCCGCGCGCGTTCTGGCTGCCGACGTTGGCGACGCTGTTGTTCGACGTCGACACCAGGATATTGCTGCGATCGATGTTGTACAGCGCCAGCGTCGCCGAGGCGCGCTTGTTCAGGAACTCGCTCTTGAGACCGACCTCCTCCTGGCTGGAACTGCTCAGCCCGTGGATCTGCCCGGCATTGGCCAGGAAGATGTTGGCGCCCGGCGGGTCCTGCGCGGTGGTGTACGAGGCATAGACCGTGGCGGCCGGTATGATGTCGTAGACCAAACCGACGCGGAAATTGGTTGGATCGAAGGTCTCGTTGAAGCTGGTGGCGTTGTTCTTGACTCCAGCGGAATTGTAGTTCTGGCGGTTCAGGCGCAGCCACTCGGCACGTACACCGGTGACCAGCTTCAGCCTCGGCGTCAGGTCGAGCGCGTCTTCGAACAGGCCGGCGAGATCGGCGATCTGGGTCGGGCTCTGCGCCTGCGGGAACAGGCCGGGGAAGTTGCCGAACTCGCCCTGCACCGGCGCATCCAGGCTGACCGCGTCGGCATAGGTCGCATCGGGGAAACCGCGCGAGCGCAGGAACTGCAGGTAGCTGCCGTCGATGCCGACGGTGAACTTGTTGGGCAGTCCGAACAGCGCGTGCGTGACGATGACGTGCGCCTGATCGCCGTAGAGGTGCTGCTGGTGATAGACATAGAAGCGGTCGCGGCCGATCGAGCCGGCGGGAATCGGCGCGCCGGATGCGTCGGTGGCACCGCTGCCGGCAGGGATGTAGCTGTAGGTCTCGGCGTTCTGCCAGCGCCGCTCGGCGTAGTAGAGGGTGGACTGGTTGGTGACGGTGATGTGGCTGTTCGCCTCCCAGGTCAGCAGCGCGCTGGGCGAGATGGTGGTGCTCTTATGCACCGAGTCGGCGGTGTTGTAGTTCTTGTAGCGGGTCGCGTCGCTGATCGACAGGCCCTTGCTGGAACTCAGCAGGCCGGAGATCGGATCCGACACATCCGCCGACGGGATCAGCGGCGTGCCGTAATAGGACGGCAGATGATCGACCATGACGTCGATGCCGGTCTGCAGATGCAGGTTCGGGCGGATGTTCCAGATCATCGCTCCGGTGACGTTGAGCGAGTCGGGATCGTCGTGATCGACGTAGCCCGACGACGAGGTGCGGCTGAAGGCGAGGTTCACCGCCACCGTGTCGCTGAGCGGCGCATTCACCGCCAGACCGGCATCGATGGTGTTGAAGCTGCCGTAGGTGAACAGCGCGTCCCAGCGCGTCGGGGTGAAGGTCGGCTGGCGGGTGACGACGTTGATCACGCCGCCGACCGCGCCCTGGCCGTAGATGACGGAGGCCGGACCTTGCAGAACCTCGATATCCTTGAGGTTGAAGCTGTTCTCAGGCCGATTCACCATGTCGGACGGGCCGAGATACACCCCGTCGCGCAGCAGGTTGATCTGGTCGCCGGTGAAGCCGCGCATCGAGAACGAGGACGGGTCGGCCGGCGAGCCACCGACGGTGATGCCGGGCGCGCTGGCGACGGCCTCCTGCACGTTGGCATAGCCGCGCTGGCGGATCGTCAGCGCATTGACGATGTTGACCGTGCCCGGAGTCTCGCGCGGCGTCAGGCCGAGCTTGCTGCCGGTATCGTTGACCTGATCCAGCGTGTTCGTTCGCCGGCTTCCGGTCACGGTGACGGTTTCGGGGGTCGCGTCCGAGGCCACCGGTTGCGGCGTCCCCGGCGCGGGGAGCGGCGGCGATGTCTGTGCGCCGGCAGCGGTGGCCACCAGGAGCGCGCAGCACGAAACCGAAGCAGCCAGACCATGGCGCAGACGCATGTGAACCCTCCTGCAGACGCACCGCCCGGGGGTGTCGCTGCCCCTTTCATGGGCAGGCCCGGCGGTTTCGCGACCTGGGGATATCGTTGCCGGAGCGGTATGCTCTTGAAAGGGGCAGGAGCGCCAAGTAGGGTAAGTATCGTGCCAATTATGTCTATACGGAGAAGGCGGCGGAGGAACCGATGCGACCCTTGGTGATGGCCGTCGCCTATGACGGGTTGGCAACGTTCGAATTCGCCATCGTCGCGGAAATCTTCGGTATTCCCAGACCCGAGCTGATGCCGGACTGGTATCGGTTCGCGGTCTGCGCGATCGAGCCGGGATCGATGCGCACCTCCTCGGGCCTCACGATCACGGTCGAGACCGGTCTCGAGGCGCTGCGCGAGGCGCACACCATCATCGTTCCCGGCTGGAGCTTTCCGGCCGGCGGGGTGCCGGCCGCCCTGGTCCGCGCACTCCGCGAGGCGCACCAGGGCGGCGCCAGGATCGTGTCGATCTGCACCGGCGCCTTCGTGCTCGCCGCCGCCGGCCTGCTGTCCGGTCGCGAGGCGGCGACGCACTGGCAGCATACCGCGGCCCTGGCGGCGCAGGACCCCAGCATCCGGGTCTTGTCGGACGTTCTCTACAGCGACGAAGGCTCGATCCTGACCTCCGCCGGCAGCGCCGCCGGGATCGACCTGTGCCTGCACATGATCCGCGCCGATTACGGCGCCGATCATGCGAGCCAGGTCGCACGCCGCCTGGTGGTACCGCCGCACCGCGAGGGCGGCCAGGCGCAGATCATCGGCCGGCCGATCCTGGAACTGCGCGAAGGCGCCCGGCTGAGCCCGCTGCTGGACCATCTGCGGCGGCGCCTCGACGCCGAGCACAGCATCGCCTCGATGGCCGCGCATGTCGGGATGAGCCCGCGCACCTTCATCCGCCGCTTCAAGACGCTGACCGGCAGCACGCCGGTGGACTGGCTGTTGTCGGAACGGCTGTCCCGGGCACGCGAACTGCTGGAGACCACCGTGCTCAGCCTGGAGCAGATCACCTTCCTCTGCGGCCTCGGCTCGGTGGTGAACCTGCGGCATCATTTCCGGCAGCGCATGGAGACGACGCCGTCGGCGTATCGCGCGCGGTTCGAGGGCAAAGGGTCTTCTTTTTCCGAAGAAAAAGAAGCAAAAAAACTGTTAGCCGTTTAGTCGGCGCGGCTGCCGCCCGGGGAGGAGCGGCCGGAGAAGCTATAGCGGCTGGCGGGATAGGTCAGGCGCACGTCCGTGACCAGGGCGCCCTGCAGCCAGGTGCGGCGATGCAGCTTCAGGCAGGCCTCGCCGCGACCGATCGCCAGGGTCTGCGACAGCGACGCCGTGGCGTTGAGCGCGGAGATCACGTGTTCGGCCTCGGTCCAGGGCACGTGGCGCAGCAGCCAGCTTCCGGGCGGCGCCTGGTCGAACGTCTCGGCGGCGGCATCGGGCACCGTGCCGAGCATCACCAGACGCTCCTCCAGGGCGACCGGCACGCGGTCGAGCAGATGCAGGGTCTGGATATCCAAGACCCGCGAGGCTGCGGGCAGATCGAGCGCGACGCGCTCCTGCCGCGACGCGGTCCGGTCCTGCCGATGCAGCACGCGATGCAGATAGGTCTGGCCCGCGCGCGCCGCCATGTCGGCGAAATCCTCGATTTTCAGGATCGACCGCTCGGTCGCCGGGCTGGCGACGAACGAGCCCGCCCGCTTGCGCCGCACGATCAGCCCGCGCGCGCTCATCGTCCCCAGCACCTTGCTGACGGTCATGCGCGAGCACTCGTACTGCGCCATCAGCTCGTGCTCGTACGGGATGCGGCTGCCCGGCGGCCACGCGCCGGACAGGATCTTGTCCTCGATGTCGGACTGGATCCGGGCGCCGATCGACGGCGGCATCAGGCGGCCGCGAGCCGGGCGACGCAGCGCCGGTAGGCGCGGCCGACGCTGTCGGCATGGCGATGCCGTCCCTCCTGCACCAGGCGTCGGCCGCCGACCCAGACGTCGCGGACCGCGGCACGGTCGCCGGCGAAGATCCAGCCATCGAGGAACCGGGACGGATCGCCGGAGGCGAAGCAGGGCGCGTCGGCATCGAGACCGACCAGGTCGGCGGGAGCGCCCGGCGCCAGCTCGGGCGGCGGCGCGGCCAGCGCCCTGGCGCCGCCCTCGAGGGCGGACCGGAA
>CAIMSN010000019.1 GCA_903844135.1 uncultured Rhodospirillales bacterium
ACTGGCCGATCACGTAATCGTCCAGGACCTTGCAGATCTCCTTCGGCGTCGGCACCCCGTCCCGGCTCTTCACCAGATGGGTCTTGTGCTCCTCGCGGATGATATCCATGCAGAGTTCGACGCACTCATCGCAGATGAACACGGTCGGTCCGGCGATCAGCTTGCGCACCTCGTGCTGCGACTTGCCGCAGAACGAGCAATACAGGGTGTTTTTCGAGTCGCTCGACTTCGGCATGACCACTCCTACCCAGGCGGGCGGAGGGGTCCGCATCGCCACGGGTCAATCCTGGCAGACTAGACCTGCCCCAGAAACTTCATCAAGTACGGGGTCCGTTCCGGGACCCCGCACGATCGCGCCGAGGCCTCAGCCGCGGCTCGAATCCTCGGCCGCCGGCGCCGGACGGTTCTGCAGCACCTCGTCGATGATGCCGAACTCGAGCGCCTCGTGCGCCGACATGTAGCTGTCGCGCTCGAGCCTGCGCTCGATATCCTCCAGCGTCTGGCCGGTATGGGTCTCGTAGATCCCGTTCAGCCGCGAGCGGAGATAGAGGATCTCCTTGGCCTGGATCTCGATGTCGCTGGCCTGGCCCTGCGCGCCGCCGGACGGCTGGTGGACCATGACCCTGGCGTTCGGCAGCGCCACGCGCTTGCCCTTGGTGCCGGCGGCCAGCAGCAGCGAGCCCATCGAGGCGGCCTGGCCGATACAGACCGTGTTCACCGGGCTGCGGATGTACTGCATCGTGTCGTAGATCGCGAGCCCGGCCGACACCACGCCGCCGGGGCTGTTGATGTAGAACGAGATGTCCTTGCTCGGGTTGACGCTCTCCAGATGCAGAAGCTGGGCGCAGATCACCGAGGCGACCTGGTCGTACACCGGCCCGGTCAGGAAGATGATCCGGTCCTGCAGCAGGCGGGAGTAGATGTCGAACGCACGCTCGCCGCGGCTGGTCTGCTCGACCACCATCGGCACGAGGGCGTTGTTGTAGATCTCGACGGGATCACGATCCCACATGTCTGTCATCCTGATCTGGTCGTTTGCGCGAGAAAGGGGGGCTCCCGCCAGCCGCCCGACCTCGCGGTGTGCTCACAGCAAGATAGACATAAAAACCGCAGTTGAAAGCCCGCCGGCGGTCAAGGCGGCCGCGACCGCCGCCAGGGGAACCGTCCGGGCAGAGCCCGGAAGGCCCAAACCACTGGAATCGCTGACCTAAATCGGAACCCAGAGGACGAGAGCCCCCTGGCCTTCTCCGTCAGAGCTGTGCCGGGGGAATGTCGGCCAGCTCTTCCGGGGTGACGGTCTTGTCCTCGACCTTCGCCAGCTCCAGCACGTAGTCGACCACCTTGTTCTCGAAGATCGGCCCGCGCAGCGTCTCGGCCGCCTGCGGGTTGGCCCGGAAGAACTCGATCACCTGCTGCTCCTGGCCGGGATAGCGGCTGGCCTCGGCCCGCATCGCCCGGACCATCTCCTCGGAGGTGACGGTGACGCCGTTGGCGCGGCCGATCTCGGCCAGCAGCAGCCCCAGCTTGACGCGGCGCTCGGCGATCTTGCGGTAGTCCGTGCGCAGCGTCGCCTCGTCCTTGCCCTGGTCTTCCTCGTCGAGCTTGCCGGCCTTCAGGTCCTGCTCGACCCGGCTCCAGATCGAGGCGAATTCGCCCTCGACCATGCCCTCGGGGGCGTCGAAGCTGGTCTGCTCGGACAGCGCATCCAGCAGCTCGCGCTTGATCCGCATGCGCGAGAGCTGCTCGTACTCCTGGCGCACCTGGCCGGACAGCGCCTCGCGGACCTGCTCCAGCCCCTCGAAGCCGATCTTCTTGGCCAGGTCGTCGTCGATCGCGGCGTCGATCAGCCGCTTGAGCGCCTTGGCGTCGATCTCGAAGGTCGCCTCCTTGCCGGCCAGCTCGGCCGCCTGGTAGTCGGCCGGGAACGAGACCGTGATCACGCGGCTCTCGCCGGCCGACAATCCTTCGAGCTGCTCGGCGAAGCCGGGGATGAACCCCTCGCCGCCCAGCTCGACATTGACGTCCTGGGCGGTGCCGCCATCGAACGGCACGCCGTCGATCTTGCCGACGAAATCGACCGTCAGCACGTCGCCGGTGGTGGCCGGACGCGCCTCCTCGATGGTCTCGAAGCTGCGCTGGCGCTTGGCGATGTCGGCCAGCGCCTTGTCGATGGTCTTCTGGTCGGGCTCCGCCTTCAACCGGGTCAGCGAGAGCTGGCTCAGATCCGGCTGGGCGATCTCCGGCAGCAGCTCCAGCTCCAGGGTGAATTCCAGGTCGGTCGGCGCGCCGGGCTCCGCGCCGCGCACCAGCTCAACCTTGGGCTGCGAGGCCTGGCGAAGGCCGCGCTCGGTCAGCAGGTCGCGGGTGGCGTCATTGACCGTCTGCTCCAGAACCTCGCCGGTCACCGCGGTGCCGTAACGCTGCTTGACGATCGCCAGCGGCACCTTGCCGGGGCGGAAGCCCTTCAGGCTCATGCCCTTGCCGAGCTCGGCAAGGCGCGCGCTGCGCTTGGATTCCAGCTCGTCGGCCGGCACCACCACGGTGAAGCCGCGCTTCAGACCCTCGTTCAGGGTTTCAGTGACCTGCATGAGCCAGGCGATCCTCTCGTGAACAGAACCACGACCCCGGCCCGCGCGAGCGGAACCAGGGCCGGACGGATGGGCTTGAGGAGGCGTGACCGGTTCCGCTGGTGCGGGCGGAGGGACTTGAACCCCCACGACTTGCGCCACCAGAACCTAAATCTGGCGTGTCTGCCAATTCCACCACGCCCGCTTCCGCGAGCGCGGCCCTTAGCTCAGCTAGCCCCTCGGAGCAAGAGTGGGAGCAAGAGTGGGAGCATGAGCCGGCGCCAGCGCGCGGGCCGTCGCGCAGGCCGCCGGCAGCCGCGATTCGAGATCCTCCGCCAGCAATCCGTCGCCCGCCGCGATGCCGGCCTCGCCATGCAGCCACACCGCCGCCGACGCCGCCTCGAACGCCGGCATCCCCGCGGCCAGACAGGCGGCGACGATCCCGGACAGCACGTCGCCGGACCCGGCCGTGCCCAGCCAGGGCGTCGCATGATCGTTGATCGAGACCCGCCCGTCCGGCGAGGCGACGATGGTGTCCGGTCCCTTCAGCACCACGATGCCGTCGATCGCCCGCGCCGCCGCGCGCGCCGCGGCGACGCGGTCCGCCCCCGGCTCGCCGAACACCCTGGCGAACTCGCCGGCATGCGGCGTCGCCACCGCGACCCCGCGCAGCCGCTCCGGCGCGCCCGCCGCCTCGCCCAGCACGCCGGCATCGGCGACCACGGCGCGGCCGGCCCGGAGCAGCAGCGGCAGCGACGCCCGCGCCTCATCCGGATCGAGCCCGGGCCCGCACACCCAGACCTGCCGGCGCGAGTCCTGCAGCAGCATGTCGAGCGGCTGGTCGTCGACGATCAGCCCCGGCGCACCGACCCGATACAGATCTGCCCCCCTGGCGGCGGCGATTCTGACCAGCCCGGCCCCGGCACCGCGGGCGGCGCCCGCAGAGAGCCTGGCGGCGCCCGGCATCGTCGCCCCGCCGCAGACGCTGACCACGCCGCGACGATATTTGTGGGTCTCGATGCCGATCTCCGGCAGCCGCCACAGGCCCGGCGCATTCCGCCAGGCCCGGACCGGAGCCTCGCGCCGGATACCGATATCCGCGACCTCCAGCACGCCGCAGTGCAAGCGTCCCGGCAGCAGCAAATGTCCCGGCTTGGCGCGATGGAACGTCACCGTGCGCCAGGCGGCGGGCGCGAAGCCGCGCACCTGCCCGGTCTCGCCGTCGATCCCGCTCGGCACGTCGACCGCCAGCACCCGCCGCGCCGCCGCCAGGGTCGCGGCGACGATCCCTTCGACCGGACGCGACAGCCCGGCGCCGAACACCGCATCGATCACCAGCCCGGCCCGCGCCGCCTCCTCCGGCACGAACGCCCGCTCCGGGCCGCGCCAGTTCGCCGCCGCGCGGGCGGCGTCGCTGCCGGGCGTTGGCGGCGACAGGCGGGCGACGGAAACCGGCCAGCCTTCGCGGGCCAGACGCCGCGCCGCGACATGGCCATCGCCGCCATTGTTGCCGGGCCCGCACAGCACCAGCACCGTGGTCGGCCTGGCGTGCCTGATGACCGCCATCGCCACCGCGCGACCGGCATTCTCCATCAGCGCATGCAGCCGGTCCGGCGCGGTGGCGGCCTCAGCGCGATCGATCTCCGCCATCTGAACGGGGGTCGGCAGCGCCAGGTGGGACGAGATCTCGGTCATGCTCTCTGCCTCGCGAACGGGTCACTTGCCATCAACGCGCGAAACCGCGATCAGCCTGTTCCGGGAGCAACGAGGATCGACCCGCATGACCGGACAGATGATGCACAACGGCGCAAACCCGACCACCGACCCGGCGCTCTGGGGCGCGGTCTTGGCGCTGCATCTGCTCGGCATGGCGATCTGGATGGGCGGATCGACCTATGCACTGTTCGTGCTGCGGCCGAGCCTGGCGCTGCTCGACACCACCCAGCGCAATTCGGTGCAGTTGCAGACGTTGAAGAGGTTCTTCCTCCTGGTCTGGTACGCGATGCCGGTGATGCTGGTCAGCGGCTGGGCCATGGAGGCGGTGCCGATGGGCGGGTTCGGCAACCCGGACTGGCACATCCAGGCGATGCAGGGCCTCGCCGTGGTGATGGCGGCGGTCTATCTGTTCACCTTCTTCGGCCCGTATCGCCGCGCCCGCCGCGCGATGCGGCCGCAGCCGGCCACGTTCGACCGCATCCGCTCGCTGGTGACGCTGAACCTGTTCCTGGGCGCCATCGTGGTGGTGATCGCCTCGCTCGACCACGTCTTCTGAGAGGCCCGGGCCTTCCGAGAAGCCCGAGCCGGTCGGCTGGACGGGACGGCTACGCCGCTTCGTCCAGCTCGCCCCTGAGCGGCACCATGCCGTCGCGCAGATGCTGGGCCGCGCTGACCAGCGCCACGTGCGAGAAGGCCTGCGGGAAGTTGCCGACCTGCCGCTTCAGCCTCGGATCGTACTCCTCCGCCAGCAGGCCCAGGTCGTTGGCCAGCCCGACCAGGCGCTCGAACAGCGCCTTGGCCTCGTCCATCCGGCCAAGCAGCACGTAGCTGTCCACCAGCCAGAAGCTGCAGGCCAGGAACGCGCCCTCGTCGCCGGCGAGCCCGTCCTTGGCCTCATCGGTGCGGTACCGCAGCACGAACCCGTCTTCGAGCAGCTCGCGCTCGACCGCCGCGACCGTGCCGACGATGCGCGGATCGTCAGGCGGCAGGAAGCCGATCACCGGCAGCAGCAGCAGCCCGGCATCGAGGCCCTTCTCGCCATAGGACTGGGTGAAGCTGTTCTTCTCGGCATCGAAGCCGTTGTCGCAGATGGAGCGATGGATCTCGTCACGCACCAGCCGCCAGCGCTCGACCGGGCCTGGAAGGTCGTAGCTCTCGATGTCCTTGATCGACAGGTCGAACGCCATCCAGCAGAACGCCTTCGACACGGTGAACTGCCGGCGCCCGCCGCGCACCTCCCACATGCCTTCGTCGGGCTCCTGCCAGATCTGCTCCAGATGCTCGACCAGGCTGACCTGGAGCGACCAGCCATGGCCGGCCTGGCGCAGATTCTCGCGCCGCGACAGATGCAGCGCCGCGATCACCTCGCCATAGACGTCGAGCTGCAATTGCCCGGCGGCCGCATTGCCCACCCGTACCGGCAGGGAATCCTCGTAGCCGGCCAGCCAGGGCACTTCCCACTCCATCAACTGACGCTCGCCGGCGATGCCGTACATGATCTGCAACTGTTCGGCGCTTCCGGCGACGCTGCGATGCAGCCAGTCGCGCCAGAGCCTGGCCTCTTCGTAGTAACCCCCGGTCATCATCGCCATCAGCGTCAGCGTCGCATCGCGCAGCCAGCAGAACCGGTAATCCCAGTTGCGCGGACCGCCGACCTGTTCCGGCAGAGAGGTGGTCGGCGCGGCGACGATGCCGCCGGTCTCGGCGAACGTCAGCGCCTTCAGCGTCACCAGCGACCGCCGCACCATGGCGGCATACTCGCCCTCGTAGGCACAGCGTCCGACCCATCCGCGCCAGTACTCCGTGGTCGCGGCCAGCGCGCTCTCGACGTCGATCGCCGCCGGTACCGGACGATGCGACGGGCCGTAGCTCATCACGAACCCGACCCGATCGCCCTCGGACACAATAAAGGTCGAGACGGTGCGCATGTCCTCGCCCTCGAGCGGCACGTCGGTCCGCAGCACCACCAGGGCCGGGCCGGCGATCGCGGCGATGCCGGCATCGTCGGGCAGCCGGGTGACCCACGGCACCGACGTGCCGTAATCGAACCGCAGCAACAGCTCCTGGCGCATCTCGACCTGGCCAGACCGGCCCTCGACGATCCTGACGATGCTGGGAGAGGCCGCGTTCACCGGCATGAAGTCGATCAGCGCGACGGTGCCGGAGTCGGTCTCGAACACCGTCTCCAGCACCAGTCCCTCGTCCCGATAGGACCGGGTGGTGCGCCCGGGATGGCGCGGCGCCACCAGCCAGCGCCCGTTCTCGCCATCGCCCACCAGTGCCGCGATGCAGGCGGCGCTGTCGAACCGCGGCCAGCACAGCCAGTCGATCGATCCGTTGATCCCGACCAGGGCGCACGAGCTGCAATCGCCGATCAGGCCGTACTGCTCGATCTTCAATGGCTTATAGGACAATATGCACCTTCGATCCCACAGACGCACGAACCGCAGCAACGGGGGGCTAGGGAACGGGGTTCCGCCCTGCGCCCGAAAGCGGCCATCACTTGACTTTCCGGAACGTTTTGACGATACGCAACCCGGCCCTGACGAAGACCTCTCGTCTCGTGCTTGCATCGCTCGCCGGCAGGCCGATCTCCATTGCAGATCTAACGGGTCTCAACGAGTGCCGCCGACCCACCGCCGCTTCCGCGGTCGATTCGAGCGGCGCCATCCTTAGTTCCGCCAACCGTCAGGTTCGAGAAGTTTTTTGAGCGACAGCATCCACGCCACGATCGACGCGCAGCCCGCCGACACGACCGCGACCGCCGACGTGGCGGAGACGGAGATGCTGGCCCTGACCACCACGCCCATGCATGTCGGCGGCGGCAGCTACGCACCCGAACCCGGGCCCGAGACCGACATCGTCGATGACGGGCCGGCGGTCGCGCCCATCGCCGCCGAGCCGGACACGCGGCCGCTATTCTCCGATCTCGGCCTGTCGGAGCCGCTGCTGCGGGCGATCGACGAGATGGGCTACAAGCACCCGACCCCGATCCAGGCGCAGGCGATTCCCTACGTCCTGATGGGGCGCGACGTGCTGGGCGTGGCCCAGACCGGCACCGGAAAGACCGCCAGCTTCACCCTGCCGCTGCTCGACATCCTGTCCGGATCGCGCGCCCGCGCCAGGATGCCGCGCTCGCTGATCCTGGAGCCGACCCGCGAACTGGCGCTGCAGGTCGCCGAGAACTTCGTCATGTACGGCAAGTACACCAAGCTGACGCATGCGCTGCTGATCGGCGGCGAAAGCATGGCCGACCAGAAGGCGGCGCTCAATGCCGGCGTCGACGTGCTGATCGCCACGCCCGGCCGCCTGCTCGACCTGTTCGAGCGCGGCGGGCTGCTGATGACCCAGACCCGCACGCTGGTGATCGACGAGGCCGACCGCATGCTCGACATGGGCTTCATCCCGGACGTCGAGCGCATCGTCACGCTGCTGTCGCCGACCCGCCAGACCCTTTTCTTCTCAGCGACCATGGCGCCGGAGATCAGGCGCCTGGCCGACGCCTTCCTGCAGAACCCGAAGGAAGTCACCGTCAGCCGCGCCGCCTCGGTCGCCACCACCATCATCACCGGCCTCGCGGTGGTCGAGGAGATCGACAAGCGCAAGGCGCTGCGCAAGCTGATCCGCGCCGAGGACGTGCAGAACGCGCTGATCTTCTGCAACCGCAAGCGCGACGTCGATACGCTGCACAAATCCCTGACCAAGCACGGCTTCTCGTCCGGCGCGCTGCATGGCGACCTGGCGCAGTCGCTGCGCTTCTCGACGCTGGAGCGGTTCAAGACCGGCGACATCAAGCTGCTGGTCTGCAGCGACGTCGCCGCACGCGGCATCGATATCGGCGGGCTGAGTCACGTGTTCAATTTCGACGTGCCGATCCACGCCGAGGATTACGTGCACCGGATCGGCCGCACCGGCCGCGCCGGACGGACCGGGCACGCCTACAGCATCGCCAGCCCGGACGATAAGGGCTTCGTCGCGGCGATCGAGAAGCTGATCGGTGCGCCGATCCCGCTGCTCGAGGTCGAGGGCATCCAGACCGCCGCCTGGGCCGAGGGCGCCGGCCGTCGCGGCCGCGCCCGCGGCAAGCCGATGCAGCAGGACGCCAGGACGCAGGAGGTCGCGACCACCGAGCCCGCGCCGCGGGCGGCGCGCACCGAGCGCCAGCCGGACCGGCGCACCGAGCGCAAGCCCGCCGCCGAACGGACCGAGCAGCGCGGCGACCGCAGGCCGGAGCGGACCAGCGACCGTGTCGCGGAACGGCAGCCTGAGCGCCATGCGGAGCGCGCGCCCGAGCGTACCCAGGAGCGCATTGCGGATCGCGGCTTCGAGCCGCGTCGCGAGCAGCGCCACCGCCCCGACGATCTCGGCCCGTCGGTGATCGGGTTCGGCGGCGAGGTTCCGGCCTTCATGCTGCTCCCGACCCGCGCCGGCCGCATCGAGGCCTACGATCCGGCACAGGACGATGCCGACGTGGATGTCGGCTGACGCACCAAAGGACGCACCCGAGACGGGCGCGCCGGGTCTGTTCGAGGCGAGGATCGACCAGCTCGGTCTGGAGGGCGACGGCGTCTGCCGTGCGGATCCGGCGCCGATCCACGTGCGCTACGCCCTGGCCGGCGAGACCGTTCTCGCCGAGCCGATCGGTCGCACCCGGGCAAGAACCGTCTCCGTCCTGGCCGCCAGCCCTGACCGGGTCGAACCGCCGTGCAGCCTGTTCGGACGCTGCGGCGGCTGCGTGCTGCAGCACCAGGACGTCGCCGCCTCGCTCGACTGGAAGCGCTGCATGGTCGAGGCGGCGCTGCGCTCGGCCGGATTCGCCATCCCCCAGAGCGTCGCGACCGCGCAGAGCCCGCCGCTCACCCGGCGACGCATGGACCTGGCGGTCCGCCGCCTGCCGGACGGGCTGACGCTGGGACTGCACGCGCGCGGCAGCGAGCGCGTGATCGACCTCACCACGTGCGACATTCTCGACCCGACCCTGTTCGCCCTGCTGGCCCAAGCGCGGCCGGTCCTGGCCCGCCTGCAGGGCCTGCGCAAATCCGGCTCGCTGCTGGTGAATCTGCTCGACAGCGGCCCCGACCTGCTGCTCGCCACCGACGGCCCGCTGGTCGCCCGCGATCGCGCGATCCTGGCCGCGTTCGCGACCCAGGCGGCGATCCCACGGATCGCCTGGCAACCCGAGGACGGCAGCGCCGTGCCGGAAATCGCCAGCCTGCTGTCTCCTGTCTCGCATCGGTTCGCCGGATCGCCGGCGACGCTGACGGTGCAGCCCCCGCCCGGCGCCTTCCTGCAGGCGACCCCGACCGGCGAGGACGCCATCGTCCAGGCGGTGCTGCGCGGCCTGCCGGACAGGCTGTCGCGCGGCACCCGGCTGATCGAACTCTACGCCGGCTGCGGGACCCTCAGCTTCGCGTTGTCCGGCCGTGCCCGGGTCGCCGCCTACGAGGGCAACGCACAGGCGGTCGAGGCGCTGCGCGTCGCCGGTTCGACGCAGCGGATCGAGGCCATCGCCCGCGACCTGAACCGCCAGCCGCTGCTGGCGCGCGACTTCTCAGGCGTCGCCGCGATCGTGCTCGATCCGCCGCATGCCGGCGCCGGCGCGCAGATGCGCGAGATCGCCCGGTCGCTGGTGCCGCGCGTGATCTATGTGAGCTGCAACCCCGCGGCGCTCGCCACCGACGCGGCGCTGCTGGCCAGGGAGGGATACAGCCTGGCCCAACTGACGGTGATCGACCAGTTCCTCTGGTCGGCGCGCGCCGAGAGCGTTGCCGTGTTTTCCAAGCCGCCGACGGTCCGGCGCGGCCCGCTGCCACGTCCGAACCGCTGACTCCTGCGCTGGCCGAGCCCGAGCCTCGCCTCTTATAAGACGTCGCGAGCAACCCGCGCCGCGGCTGACCCGAGGAGACACGGCATGAGCGACACCCTGCAATTCGGCGATTACGCGGTGACGCGGCTGGTCGACGGCACCTTCGAAGCGCCGCTCGATCTGGTGGTCCACGCCGGCGGCGCGCAGCCACGCGCTCTGGCGCTGCAGGCCTGGGGCAAGGATACGATCCGGATCGACGTCAACTGCTTCCTGCTGCAAGGCCCGGACGGGCTGACGCTGGTGGATGCCGGAACCGGGAGTGCCTGGGGCCCCGGCCTCGGACACGCCAGGACCGCCCTGGCGGAGCGCGCCATCGCCCCTGACCGGATCGACCGCGTGCTGGTCACACATCTGCACGGCGACCACATACTGGGGCTGCTCGAGGGAGCGCAGGCCTTCCTGCCGCGGGCGGAGATCCTGGTTCCGGAGACCGACCTGGCCTTCTATGCCGACGGCTCCAGGGCACAGTCTTTGCCGGAGGGCCAGCGCGGCGCGTTCGCGGCGACCGCGTCGTTGCGCGCGGCCTACGGCGAGCGGCTGCGGCCGATCCCGGACGGCCCGGTCATGCCGGGGATCGAGGCGATCCCGCTGCACGGCCATTCGCCAGGGCATACCGGCTATCTGGTGCAGGGCGCACGGCACGGCCTGCTGCTCTGGGCCGACACCCTGCATCTGGACGATCTGCAGCCAGGGGAGCCGGAGATCGGGCTGGCCTTCGACGTCGACCCGGCCCTGGCGGTCGAGACGCGGCGCGCGGCGCTACGCCGGGCCGCGCAGGAAGGCTGGACCGTCTCCGGCGGTCATGTCGGCGGCTTCTTCTCGGTGGAGCCGCAAGGCCAAGCCTGGCGGATGGTCGCCCTCTGATTCGAGGACCGGGCTGCGTATGAAGGCCGTCAGAGAGCGTTTGCGGACGTGGCCTGGCGAGTCAGAGGCGGCGCACGGCGACGCCGGCCGCTTGTCATGGCCGAGCATCGGCGCGGAGCGAGCTTGAGGTCGTGAGCACCGACGCGCAGACCATGTGGCCCGCGGATGACCGCCAGGCCGCGTCTGCAGACGGTCTCTCAGACGTGGAAGCTTTCGCCGCATCCGCAGCGGCCCTTCTCGTTCGGATTGACGAACACGAACCCCTCGGACAGGTCCTTGACCTCGTAATCCATCGTCGTGCCGATCAGGAACAGCGAGGCCTTGCGGTCCACCAGCACCGTCAGCCCGCGATCGGTGACGGTCTCGTCGTTCGGCCCGGCCGCCTCGACCCAGTTCATGTCGTAGGACAGGCCGGAACAACCCTTGGTGCCGACGCTGATCCGAAGCAGTTGCCCGGCATGGGCGCTGCCATACAGTGCCGCCAGCCGCGCCGCCGCCTTGTCGGACAGCGACATCAGTGGCGGCAGGGCCCGACGCTTCGGTGCCGTGGACTGGACGCTGGTCTGGGTTCCGGTCTCGATCATGACGCGCTCCTTCAGAACATGTTGAGCGAGAGACGGGCATCCTCGCTCATCCGGCTCATATCCCACGGCGGATCCCACACCGTCTCGACCTCGCATCCGGTCACGCCCGGCACCGTCAGCACCGCGTCGCGGACCTGCACCGGCAATTCCTGCGCGCTCGGGCAGCCCGGCGCGGTGAGCGTCATCTCGACCTTCACCCTGCCGTCCTCATGCAGGTCGATCGCGTAGATCAGGCCGAGTTCGTAGACGTTCACCGGGATCTCCGGGTCGAACACGGTGCCGATGGCGGCGACGATGCTGTCCTCGTCGAGCGGCGCCAGCACCTCGCCGTCCGGTGTCCAGGCCGAAACCGGCCGCGCGGCGTCGCTGGTCTGCTCCGCCTGGCCGGTTTGGGCGAGGCTGAAATTGGGTCGCTGCCGCGACTGCGGCAATCCGCCTTCCGGCGTGCTCGTGGTTTCCGTCATGAGCCCTCACCCGTTCCGGCCGCGGCCAGCAGCGCCGACCACGGCAGTGTCGCACATTTCCTGCGCGATCTGTATTCATGCAGATCGGCAAAGGCGTTCAGCAGACCGAGCGCTGCGCCGTCCTCTCGTCCCAGGCCCGCCTCGCCGTCCCGCAGCAGGGCCTCGAACCGGTGCCACAGTGCCGAAAGCCCGGCATCGTCCAGCCCGGTCGCCGATTCCGCCATCAGGTCGGCGGAGGCGATGCAGATCGCGCAGCCGCGGGTGGCGTGTCTGATCTCGGCCAGCCTTGAATCGTCGCCGCGCCGCAGCGTGACATGGACGCGATCGCCGCAGAGCGGATTGCTGCCGTCGGCGGCACCGTCCGCCGCTTCGACTTCGCCGGCATGCAGCGGCCGGCGCGCCCGCTCGACGACCAGAGCGCGATACAGGTTTTCCGCTGTCTCAGACAAGGAACGACCTGACGCGATCCAGCGTCTCGGCCAGGACGTCGATCTCGGTGCGGGTGGTGTAGAGCGCGAAGCTGGCGCGGGCGGTGCTGGTCAGGCCGAAGCGCTTCATCAGCGGCTCGGCGCAATGCGCCCCGGCACGCACGGCGATCCCGTTCTGGTCGAGCAGCGTCGCGATGTCGTGCGCATGCGCCCCGGCGATGCTGAACGAGATCACCCCGCCGCGCGCCCTGGCGTGGCCCATCACCGTCAGCCCCTCGATCGCCTGCAGTCGCTCCAGCGCATACCCGGTCAGGTCGCTCTCGTGCGCCCGGATCGCATCGAGCCCGATCGCCGACACATAGTCGATCGCCGCGCCGAGGCCGATCGTCTCGATGATCGCCGGGGTGCCGGCCTCGAACTTGTGCGGCACCTCGGCCCAGAGGCTGCGCTCGAAGCTGACCGAACCGATCATGTCGCCGCCGCCGAGAAACGGCGGCATCGCCTCCAGGATCGCCCGCCTCGCCCACAGCACGCCGATCCCGGTGGGCCCGTACAGCTTGTGGCCGGTGAAGACGTAGAAATCCGCATCCAGGGCCTGGACGTCGACCGGCTGGTGCACGGCGGCCTGCGAGCCGTCGAACATGACCTTCGCCCCGGCCGCATGCGCGATCGCCGCGATCTCGGCCGCCGGCGTGATGGTGCCGAGCACGTTGGACATATGCGTGACCGACACCAGCCCCACCTTGCCGTCGGCCAGTTCGGCGCGCAGCGAGTCGAGATCGATCTCGCCGGCGTCGGTGACCTTGGCCACCCGCAGCGCAATTCCGCTGCGATCGCGCAGCATCTGCCACGGCACGATGTTGGCGTGATGCTCCATCTCGGAAACCAGCACCGCCTGCCCCGGCCGAAGCAGCGAGCCGTAGCTGTGCGCGACCAGGTTGATGGCGTTGGTCGAGCTGCCGGTGAACACGATCTCGTCGCGCGACGACGCGTTCAGCAACGCCGCGACCTTGTCGCGCACGCCCTCGTACGCGTCGCTGGTGCGCTCGCTCATCCAATGCAGGCCGCGATGCACGTTGGCGTATTGATGGCGCATCGCATGCGTCATCGCGTCGATCACCTGGTTCGGCTTCTGCGCCGAGGCCGCGCTGTCGAGGAACACCAGCGCCTTGCCGCGCACCGTTTCCGACAGGATCGGGAAATCCGCGCGATAGGCGGACAGGTCCGGCACCGGCATCGTCAGCGCGTTCATCGTGGGCTGTCCCACCAGCGCGCCACCGCACGCTCCAGCACGTCGCGCGCCCGCTCGTCCTCGACCAGCCCGAGCGCGTCGTCGAGGAAGGCACGGACCAGGATCTCGCGCGCCGCCGCCTCCGGAACGCCGCGGCTGCGCATGTAGAACAACTGCTCCCCGTCGAGCGCGCCGGCGGTGGCGCCATGGCTGCACTTCACGTCGTCGGCGAAGATCTCCAGCTCCGGCTTGGAGTCGATCTCCGCCTCCTCCGACAGCAGCAGCGCCTGGTTCATCTGGTAGCCATCGGTCTTCTGCGCGATGCGGTCGACCACAATCTTGCCCTGGAACACGCCCCGCGCCTTGCCGGTTAGCACGTTCTTCACCGTCTGGCGCGAGCTGCAATGCGGCGCGGCATGGATGATCGCGCTGGTCAGGTCGGCGATCTGGGTGCCGGACAGGAGCTGCGCGCCGTTCACATGCACGATCCCGTACTCGCCCTCGAGCCGCGCCCGCACCTCGTGACGCGCCAGCGCGGCGCCCAGAGCCAGGTTGAACCCGTCATACGAGCCGCGTCCGGCGACCGTGACCCGGACCTGCGACAGCGACACCGAGTCCGGACCGTCCTGCTGCACCCGCACATGGTTCAGGCGGGCACGCTCGCGCACGTCGATCTCGATCACGCCGTCATTGACGTAGTTGCCGGTGCCGGCGGCGATCTCGAGCAGCGTCAGCGACGCGCCCGGCTCCAGCACCAGGCGATGACGCAGATGCAGGCCGCCACCGCTGCCCAGGGTGATCAGCAGCATCCGTCCGGCATCGACGCCGTCCGCCACGCGCAGGCTGGCACCATCGGCGGCGAGCATGGTGTTGAGCGCCAGGATCGGGTGATCCGGCGCCGCCTCCGAGGCGCGGCCGAGCCCGTCGCACGCGACCAGGTCGGGACGGCGCGACAGCGCCGCCGACAGCACGCCGTCGACGAACACCAGACGCGGCCAGCTCTCGTCGAGACCGGCGGCCTGGGTCAGCTCGGCCAGCATCGACGCCGCCTGCGCCGGCGGCATCGCCGCCGCGTCGGCGCGGTCGGCATCCCACAGCCGGCGCAGATCGGTATAGCGCCAGGCCTCCTCGGTCCGGCGCGGCAGCCCGTGCCGGCTCAGCCAGTCGGCGGCCGCGTCGCGCGCGCCATGATCGCCCAGCGTGTCGCGGATCGCCTGGTAGCGGCCGAGGAAGCCGCGCGCATTGGCGGTCTTGTCGGCATCGGAGCGGGACAGCGCGATGTTCACGCCGCCTCCGACAGGAATCCGGCGTAGCCCTGTGCCTCGAGCTGGTGCGCGAGCTCGGGGCCGCCGCTCTTCAGGATCCGGCCATTGGCCATCACATGCACGCGGTCCGGCACGATGTAGTCCAGCAGACGCTGGTGATGGGTGATGACCAGCGCGGAGAAGTCCGGCGAGCGCAGCGCGTTCACGCCTTCGGCGACGATGCGGAGCGCATCGATGTCGAGCCCGCTGTCGGTCTCGTCGAGGATCGCGAAGCGCGGCGCCAGCATCGCCATCTGCAGCACCTCGTTGCGCTTCTTCTCACCCCCGGAAAAGCCGACATTGACGTTGCGCTTGAGCAGGTCCTCCGGCATCGACAGCGCCTTGGCCGCCGCCCGCGCCGCCTTGAGGAACTGCACCGCGTCGTATTCCGCCTCGCCGCGCGCCCGCCGCACCGCGTTGACCGCGGTGCGCAGGAAGTTGGCGTTGTTCACGCCGGGCAGCTCGACCGGCGCCTGGAACGCCAGGAACACGCCCGCCGCCGCGCGCTGCTCCGGCTCCATCGCCAGCAGGTCGCGGCCCTGGAACGACACGCTGCCGCCGGTGACCTGGTAATCGTCCCGGCCGGCCAGGACATAGGACAGAGTGGACTTGCCGGAGCCGTTCGGCCCCATGATCGCATGGATCTCGCCGGCGGGGATCTCCAGATCGATCCCGTTCAGGATCGGCTTGGCGGCGCCGTTGTCGTCGATCGTCGCGGCGAGGCCTTCGATGCTCAGGAACGCGCTCATCCGACGCTTCCCTCCAGGCTGACCGCGAGCAGCTTCTGCGCCTCGACCGCGAACTCCATCGGCAACTCCTTGAGCACGTCCTTGCAGAAGCCGTTCACGATCAGGCCCACTGCGTCTTCCTCGGAAAGGCCGCGGCTGCGGCAATAGAAAAGCTGATCCTCGGAGATCTTGGAGGTGGTGGCCTCGTGCTCGATCTTCGCGGTCATGTTGCGGTTCTCGATGTACGGCACCGTATGCGCGCCGCACTGGTCGCCGATCAGCAGGCTGTCGCACTGCGTATGGTTGCGGGCGTTCGCCGCCTTCGGCAGCATCCGCACTAGGCCGCGATAGGTGCTGTCGGACCGTCCGGCGCTGATGGTCTTGGCGACGATGGTCGAGCGCGTATCCCGGCCGATATGGATCATCTTGGTGCCGGTATCGGCCTGCTGGTGGTTGTTGGTCACCGCCACCGAATAGAACTCGCCGACCGACCCGTCGCCCTGCAGGATGCAGGACGGGTATTTCCAGGTGATCGCCGATCCGGTCTCGACCTGGGTCCAGCTTATCTTGGAGCGCGCGCCGCGGCAGGCGCCGCGCTTGGTGACGAAATTGTAGATTCCGCCGCGGCCTTGCGCGTCGCCCGGATACCAGTTCTGCACCGTGGAGTATTTGATCGACGCGTCGTCCATCGCCACCAGCTCGACCACCGCGGCATGA
>CAIMSN010000020.1 GCA_903844135.1 uncultured Rhodospirillales bacterium
CCGGCCGCTCACGCGGCCGGGCGACCTCGTCTTGAAAGCCTCTCCCGCATTGGCGAAGGCTTGCGAATTCGGAGACCTTCGAATGACATTCCCGACCAGAGCGTTGCTTCTGCTCTTTGCCGCGAGCGGCCTCCAAATTCTTGCAGGCTGCGATGCCGGCCCCTACACCCCCGGCGCGCATCGCAGCGCCGACGTCTCGACCGGCAGCATGCTGTCCGGCACCGATACCGGCGCGAATGACAACGGGCTCGGCGACGCGTCCCTCCGCAACCTGAACCAGTCGGGCGCCCCGGGCGGACACTGATTCTTCTCCCGTCGGGATATCGATTAAGCCGCGTCTCTTTCCAACATCGCCAGCATCGGCGCCAACTGCGCCGCATAGTTGCGCCAGCCTCCCACCCCGTCGGCATTGACCGGACGCCTGACCTGCTCGCGGCTGGCGGTGCGCACCGCCCGGTCCTGGCGGTGAAACGCGAGGCACGCGGGATCATCGGGCAGATCCAGGAACGCCAGCACGCGCGCCAGCGTGCCTGGAAAATCCCTGATCCAGTCGGCATGATCCAGTTCCAGAATCGGCAGCGCCCGCACCGCCTGCCAGTGCCGCATCAGATCCTCCTGCCGGCGCATGAACCAGCCCAGATCCTCCAGATCGTGCGCATAGGGATGATGCCCGAGGAAGCGCTGCCGGTAGATCGATGCGCCGACGTCGCGCAGGTCGCGACGGCACCAGATCGCCTTCGCTCCCGGCAGCAGCGTCGCGATGAAGCCGAGGCAGCTCGCATTGTCCGGCATCTTGTCCACCACGATGCGGGCTTCCGGCGCCAGAAGGTGCAGGTCTGTCAGGTAGGCGTCGGCCGCCCCGTTCAGGGTGGTTCGGTCCAGCCCCGCCGCGATGCCGAGCGCCGTGCCCAGCTCGTCCGACCGCGTCAGCCGCCGCAGCGTCTCGCGCACCGCCAGGCGTTCGCCGGCGCCATGCACCGCGCCATGCGCCGACAGGATATGCTCTGCCAGCGTGGTGCCGGTGCGCGGCAGCCCGACGATGAACAGAGGCGCAGGATCGGCGTTGCCGGAAACCGCGCCACTGCCGAACCGTGCCTCGCCGTAGTCGCGCCGTATGCCGTCGAGCAGCGCCGCATGCCGGTCGCGTGAGAAGGGCTGCGCCAGGCGCAGCAGGGCATGCCCGCGCCACCAGTGCGCGAAGGCGAGATCGTGCCTGGACGCGGCATGATGGAATTCGCCCAGCAGGAACTGCGCATCGATCCGGTCCTCGATCAGCGGCGCGCCGCGCACGCACGCCAGCTCGGCGAGCCGATGCACCAGCCTCGGCAGGGACGAAGCCGCGCCGGCCTGCCGCGCAAGCTGGAACGCCTGCCGGCAGACCAGGATCTCCGCGTCGCCGGTCGCGCCGCTCGTCTGCTCCAGCGCACGCGCGGCCTGGTCCGGCCGGCCGAGCCGCAGCAGCGCATCGCTCCTGGTCGCATGCCAGCGCCGCCCGAGAGCCGGCTGGTCCGGCTGCGCGCCCAGCAGCGTCAGCGCCTGCTCCGCCTCGTCGTGCAGCAGCAGCCGGCCCGCCAGATGCAGGCGCGCCGCCGCCATGCCGGGCCTGCGCGCGAGCAGGGCGCGCAACCGCTCCAGCGCGCCCAGCGGCTCGCCGCAGACATGCTCGACCAGCGCCAGGCTCAGCGTGGCCGCATCGTCGTCCGGTACCAGCGCCAGGGCCTGCCCGAACGCGCCGCGCGCCTCGTCGATGGAATCGAGCAGGAGACAGGTCTCGCCGAATCGCGTCCATCCGGCCGCATGGTCCGCGGCCGTCGGACCATCAGGGCCCGACGAGGCGGCGTTGAGCAGCGACAGTTCCGCCAGCCGCAGCGCATGCAGCGCTTCCGGCAGCGCGGGCGCGATCGCCACCGCCCTGGCGGCGGTCCCGACCGCCTCGCCCTCGCGGCCGGTCTTGAGCAGCGCCCGGCAGAGATGCACCAGCACCGCCGCATCGTCCGGCGACAGCGTGCTGGCCTGACGCAGCGCCGCCGCCGCGTCCGCGAAGCGTCCGGCCGATTGCAGCGCGATCCCGTGCCACATCGCCGAGAGCGCGTCCCGCGGTGCCATGCGCCGTGCCCGGGCCAGGTAGGGCAGTCCTCGCTCCACCGCGCCGGCCCGGGTCAGCGCCATGCCGCAGGCCCGCAGCAGCACGACGTCCGGCGGCACCCGCGCCAGCAGCGCCACGAGGAGCGGCGCCGCCCGTGCGTAGTCCCCGGCCTCGAACCGCTCGAGCGCCGCGCTGCGTTCGGCCTGCGGCCCCGGACCGACCAAGCCCGCCCTCCGTGTCAGCCCTTGATCAGCATCGCCTGCGAGGTCGGCAGCTCGACCGCCCGTTCCGGCTTGTCGGCCAGGAATTCGTCGAACGCCTCGCGCACGCCGGCCAGATAGGAATAATCGTGACTGACGATCACCCCGCCCGGCAGCATGCGCGGATAGAAGAACTTCAGGCAGGACAACGTGCCCTCCTTCAGGTCGACGTCCAGATGCACCAGGGAGAATTTGCGGTCGGCGCACGACACGTTCTCGCCGGTGAACATCCCCTTGTGGAAATGCAGGTTCGGCTGGTCGGACAGGTAGGCCCGCACCGCCTCCAGCGACGCGGCGTAGTGGCCGCGGCGCATCGATTTGCGCTCGGCATGGTCCGGGTCCGGCAGACCCTCGAAGGTGTCGAACAGATGCAGCTCGTCCGGACGCGCGCCGAGGCTGATCAGCTTCGCCGAGCAGCCCTGGAACACGCCGACCTCGGCCATGATCCCGCCCACCGCGCGCTGCGTCCGCGCCAGCGAGTAGATCATGAACGCCTCGTTGCCGCTGAGCAGGCTTTCCCGCTCGCTGCGCACCTTGCGGATCAGCTTCATCGGCCCGGGCTGCTTGTGCCCGCCCAGGATCGCCAGCTCGACCTGCGCCAGCGTGCCGACCGTCAGCCGGCGGACCGCGCGGCTCTTGGCGAACAGGCGATGCACCGTGGCCTGGGCGCGATGGGTGCGCCTGCGGCCGGGAATGGCGGCATCGGCGGGCGAGGCGGCTGTGATGGTGGCGCGCTGATCGGAAATGGTCGTCACTCCAGGGTTCTGCTTGGTGTCGGGCAACGCGCCACGCGGCGTTTGGTCGCCTTCAGCTCAGACGAACACCATCTCGAACGGCGGCGCCAGATCCGGCCCCTCGATTTCCAGCACCCAGAGATCCGGGTCGCGCGCCACCTGCCGGGCGACATAGGCGTCGGACACCGGTTCCTCGACCGGATCGGCGCCCGTGCCGCGGCTCCAGGCTGCCGCGCCGTCCAGGGTGCGCGCCTCGGTCAGCACCATGGTCCGTCCGGCCCGGTCGCGCAGCACCAGCAGGATCCCGCCCGCATCCGCATCGCCGCGTCGCAGCACCATCCCCGACCGCCCCGCCTGGCTGGCCTGCCGCAGCA
>CAIMSN010000021.1 GCA_903844135.1 uncultured Rhodospirillales bacterium
CTCCGCCGGGATCAGGGTGCCGCGGGTGCTGGCGGCGATCGTCACCGCGTCGATCGGCTACGTGCTGGCGGTGGCCGGGGCAGGGCACTATGCCGATCTCTACGCCAACTATCTGGTGGTGACGCTGTACTGGATCGCCCCTTGGATCGGCATCGTGCTGTCCGACTGGTATCTGGTGCGCGACCGGCGCGACGGCGCCGATCCGCCGGGCTGGACCACGGGGGCGACCATCTTCGTCGTCACCGCGGTGCTGACCATCGCCCTGTTCTCGGTCAGCGACCTCTATACCGGCCCGGTGGCGCGGCTGCTCGGCGGGGCGGATATCGGCTACTATGTAGGCTTCGTCGCGGCGGCATTGTGGTATGCCGCCGCCCGCAAGACCCATCGAACTGGACGCGACTCATGACCGACCTGCCCGATCGCCTGGCGATCAATCCCAAGAGCCCGCATTTCGACGAGGCGCTGCTGGCGCGCGGCATCGGCATCCGCTTCAACGGGGTCGAGAAGACCAACGTCGAGGAATATTGCGTCAGCGAAGGCTGGGTCAGGGTCGCGGTCGGCAAGACCATGGCGCGCGACGGCAGCCCGATGACCATGAAGCTGCAGGGCAAGGTCGAACCCTACCTCCGCGACCAGGATGGAGCCGACCCCGCCGCCGACATCTGAGCCGATATCTGATTTGCATCTGATCTGCCATGTCCGGGGAACCCTCCCCGGGGCCCGTCTCGTTCGTGCTCGCGACTGACAGGGAGAAACACGATGGCGAGCCAACATGCACCGGTCTGGTTCATCAGCGGCTGCTCGACCGGCTTCGGCCACGAGCTGGCCAAGCTGGTGCTGGCGCGCGGCTGGCGGGCGGTGGTCACGGCGCGCGACGCCGGCCGGGTCGCGGAGCTGGTGCGGGGACATGAATCGACCGGCCTGGCGCTGTCGCTCGACGTGACCGATCAGGGCCAGATCGACAAGGCGGTGGCCGCGGCGAAGGAGAAGTTCGGCCGCATCGACGTGCTGGTGAACAATGCCGGCTACGGCTACCTCTCCTCAGTCGAGGAGGGCGAGGAGACGGAAATCCGCGCCCAGTTCGACGCCAACGTGTTCGGCCTGTTCGCACTGACCCGCGCCGTGCTGCCGGTGATGCGGGCACAGAAATCCGGCCGCATCCTCAACATCACCTCGGTCGCCGGCCTGGTCGGGTTTCCAGGATCCGGCTACTACGCGGCCAGCAAGCATGCGGTCGAGGGCTGGTCGGACTCGCTGGCCGCCGAGGTCACGCCGCTCGGCATCCACGTCACCTGCGTCGAGCCCGGTCCGTTCCGCACCGACTGGGCGGGCCGCTCGATGAAGCAGACCGCGAACAGGATCGCCGACTATGCCGCGACCGCCGGCGCGCGGCTCAAGGCGACGTCCGAGAAGAGCGGCACCCAGGCCGGCGACCCGGTGCGTGCCGGACAGGCGATGATCGACCTCACCGAGACCGCCGAACCGCCGCGCCATATCGTGCTCGGCGCCTGGGGCCACGATGCGGTGCTGGAGCGGATGAAGCAGCGCGTCGCCGAGATCGAGGCCTGGCGCGACACGGCGCTGGCCACGGACTATCCCGAAAACGAGCGCTGATCCGGATCGGCGCGGCCTCGATCTCGCTCTGGGGCCGCGTCAGGCGGCCTTCCCGGTGCCGCGTTTTTGCGCCTTTCCCTTGCCCGGGCGGGTTTCGGCCTTCGACGCGGCTTTCCGAGGCGTCGCCTTGGCCTTCGACCGTGTCTTGGCCTTCGGAGCGTTGTCTTCGCCGAGGCTCTTGCGCAGGGCGGCGACCAGGTCGACGACGTTGCCCGGTTCCTCCTCCGGCTCCGGCGCCGACAGATCCTCGCCGGCCAGCTTGGCGTCGATCACCGCGCGCAGCCTGGCTTCGTAGCGATCCTCCATGTCCGACGGATCGAACGCCTTGGTCTGGCGATCGACCAGTTGCACCGCGAGCGCCACCATCTCCCGGTCCGGCGGCGCGTCGGCGATGTCGGCGAACAGAGCGTCCGGCGCGGTGATCTCGCGGGTGTCGTGCAGCGTATGCAGGACGATGCCCTTGCCCATCGGCATCAGCGCCACGGCGCGTTCGCGGCGCGCAATCACCAGACGCGACAGAGCCACCCTGCCGGTCTCGGCGATCGCCGCGCGCAGCACCACGAACACGTCGTCGGCGGCGTCGCGCCCGCTGCCGTCCGGCACCAGATAGTAGCTGCTGTCGTAATAGACCGGATCGATCGCGTCGCTGCGGACGAACTTGTCGATCGACAGCACCGACGAGCTGTCGATCCTGGCCTTCTCGAAATCCGCGTCGTCGAGCAGGACGTAATGGTCCTTCTTGAACTCGAAGCCGCGCCGCAGATCCTTGCGCGACAGCTCGGCGTCGGTCTCGGAATCCTGGGTCACGGTCCGGATGCGGTTGCCGGTGTCGGGATTGATGAAGTGGAAATGCAGCGACTCGCCGGGCTGCCGCACGCTGTAGAGCGCCACCGGACAGGAGACCAGCGCCAGCCGCAACTGGCCGCGCCAGATCGGTCGGTCAGCCATGCGTGCGCGCCTTTCCGGTCGGGCGCGGCACCGGGCCGTCGGGCAGGTCGCGCGCCGCATCGGCGAACCCTGCCCAGGGATCTGTCTTCTGTCGCGCGAGCCGGCCCGGCACCGTGCGCAGGGTGAAGGCGGCCGGATCGAGCCTGCTCCCGACCTCGCGCCAGGCGAGCGGGGTGGCGACGCCGGCGCCGGGTCGCGCGCGCGGCGAGAACGAGGCGATCGCGGTGGCGCCGAGACCGTTGCGCAGCCAGTCGACCAGGATGCGCCCGCTGCGGTCCTTCTTGCGCGTGGTGGAGAGGTAGCGGTCCGGCGCCTCCGCTTCCATGGTCTCGGCGAACGATCTGCACCAGGCGCGCACCGCGTCCCAGCCCGGTCCAGGGCGGATCGGCGCCAGCACATGCAGCCCCTTGCCGCCCGAGGTGCGGCAGAAGGCGGCGAGTCCGCGCTGCTCGAGCCGCGCCTTCACGTCCTTCGCGGCGTCGACGATCCGCGCCATCGACACGCCGTCGCCGGGATCGAGATCGAACACCAGCCGGTCGGCCAGCAACGGGTTGTTCAGGTCGGACCCCCAGCAATGCAGCTCGATCGCCGCGATCTGCGCCGCGGCGACCAGGCCGGACGCCGCCCCGCCAGCGTCGTCGATGGCGATGTAGGGCGCCCCGTCCGCCTCGCCTTCGCGCAGCGCGTCCGGCATGCCGCGTCCGAGATGCTTCTGGAAGAACGACTCGCCGCCGATGCCGTCCGGACAGCGCAGCAGCGCCAGCGGACGGTCGACGATTCCCGGTGCCGCACGATCGGCGACGCGCTGCCAGTATTCCGCCAGGTCGCGCTTGCTGATCGCCGGGCCGGACGCATCCTGCGGCCAGAGCGCGCGATCGGGGTGGGTGAGGCGCTGGCCGCCGATCTCGTCCGCGCCGCGCTCGGATGTCCGCGACACCACGATCGTGGTCCGCGCCTTGGTCGCGGTCCCGGCGGCGGTCGCCGTTGGGGCTCCCGCCGCGCCGATCTCGCGCCGCGCCGCCTCCTGGTCGGGGATCGCGCGCACCACCTCCTCCGCCGGCTTGTCCTCGCGCAGCCCCTGGAACGCGGCGTGGCGCAGCATGCCGCCGCCGGTGAAGCCGGCATGCTTGACCTCGACCACCAGAGACGGCCGCACCCAGATCGTCTCCCGCGGCGGCGGCTCGACGCCGAGCAGCCGGTGCGGCCGATCGGCGGCCAGCGGCTTCATCCTCGCCGCCAGGTCGGTCAGGGTGCGCGCAGAGAAGCCGGTGCCGCAGCCGCCGACATAATGCAGCGCACCGGTTTCGTCATGAAAGCCGAGCTGCAGCGCGCCGAAGCCGCGGCGCGATCCCGCCGGCGGTGTCGCGCCGAGCACGACGAATTCCTCGCGGTTCTCGCATTTCACCTTCACCCAGTCCGGGCCGCGACCGCCGCGGTAGGGCGCATCGCGTTTCTTGCAGACGATCCCCTCCAGCCCCATCGCGCAGGCCTCGCGTTTCACCCGCGCGGCGTCGCTGTCGAGATGGTCGCTGAATCGCAGCACGGTCCTGGTCCGGCCGAGCACGGTCCGCAGCGCCGCACGCCGCTCGTGCAGCGCCGCGGGACGCAGATCGCGCCCGTCCAGATGCAGCAGGTCGAAGGCGTAATAGACCAGCCGGTCGGTCTTGCCGGACGAGAAGGCGGCCTGCAGCAGCGCGAAGCTCGACAGGCCCTTGCCGTCCAGCGCCACCAGCTCGCCGTCGAGCAGCAGCGTGTCCGGCGCCAGCGCGGCCACCGACGCGGCCAGGGACGGCACGCGCCTGGTCCAGTCCAGCCCGTTCCGGGTGATGATCCTGACCCGATCGCCCTGCTTGCGGCACAGGATGCGGTAGCCGTCGAACTTGATCTCGCTGATCCAGCCCCTGCCGGTGGGCGCCTCGGCGACGAGCTTCGCGAGTTGCGGCGCCTGCGCGTCTGGCAACGGGTCCTTATCGGGGGCCGGACGGCGCCTGCCGCGCAGGGCGGCGAGCGGCGTCGCATCGAGCGCGTCCGCATCCGCGCCGGCGCGTTCGTTGTCGTCGTGCTCCTTGATCAGCAGCCAGTTCTCGGCGGTCTCGCGCGGCTTCGGCTTGAGCCGGACCAGGACGAACCCGCCCTTCAGGCGTTCGCCCGACAGGGTGAATTTCAGCTCGCCTCGGGCCAACGCCCGTCCCGCATCCTTTTCCACCGGTCGCCAGGTGCCGCGGTCCCAGATCTGCACGGTGCCGGCGCCGTAATTGCCTTTCGGGATGGTGCCCTCGAAGGTGGCGTATTCGACCGGGTGGTCCTCGACATGCACCGCCAGGCGCTTGTGCGACGGGTCCAGCGACGGTCCCTTGGGCACCGCCCAGCTCCACAGCGCGCCATCGTGCTCGAGCCGGAAATCCCAGTGCAGCGTGGAGGCGTGGTGCTTCTGCACCACGAAGATCGGCGGCGCGGCGGATCCGCGGCGGGTTTTTTTGGACTCGTCCCCGGCGGGTTCCGGGGTGCGGTCGAAATCGCGCTTTTCGACGTAGCGTGCTGCGTTCTGCGCCGGGCCTGGTTTTCGCGTCGCCATACGCGAAACGCAACGTTCACCCGTCCGGTCGGTTGCGAAGGTTGCATGCCGGGCGGTTCCGGGCAGAGTGTCGTCGAAACGCGCCTGAACCTCGCCTGCTCAAGGATGTCGTCTTGGACCATCAGCCGGAAAGCACCACGCCAGCAAGCACCCCGACCTCCGCTTCGGCCGAGCCGCCGCATGACGGCTATCCGGTCGGCGCCAGCGCGATCCTGGCCGAGCGCCGGCTGCATACGCTCAAGTTCGGCGACCTGTTCGGCGTGTTCGATCAGAACGGCAACATCCTGAACGGTCCGGGAATCGCCGACGGGCTGTACTGCCTCGACACACGGCATCTGTCCTCGCTGACGCTCACCATCTGCGGCCAGCCGCCGATCCTGCTGAGCGCGACCCTGCGCGAGAACAACGCCACCCTGTCCTGCGACCTGACCAACCCCGACCTGGTTCTGGACCCGCACAAGCTCGACCACGACCAACTGCACGTGCGCCGGACCCTGTTCCTGCGCCACCAGACCTCGTACGAGCGCATCCAGGTGCGCAACTACGACGTCGAGAGCCGCACAATCACCGTCGAGGTCGGGTTCAGCGCGGATTTCGCCGATCTGTTCGAGGTGCGCGGCACCAGGCGGGCCAGGCGGGGCACGCTGCGCCCGCCGCAGATCGACGGCGACACCGTGCTGCTCGCCTATGACGGGCTCGACGACCGGCGGCGCACCACCCGTCTCCGTTTCGCACCGCTTCCCGACAGCCTGACCGCGAACCGCGCGGTGTTCACCCTGGCGCTGAAGCCGGGCCAGAGGCAGTTGATCCATATCGAGGCGTCCTGCAATCCGGAGCGCGCGCCGGAACGGGGAGTCGCGGAATCCTTCCTGTTCTCGCTGGTCGAGGCGCGTCGCGGCCTGCGCGTCTCGTCGGCCCGGGCGGCGGCGATCGCCAGCTCCAACGAGATCTTCAACGAGGCGATCCGTCGCTGCATCTGCGACATCTACATGCTGCTGACCGAGAAGCCGGACGGGCCGTATCCTTATGCCGGGGTGCCCTGGTACAGCACGGCGTTCGGCCGCGACGCGATCATCACCGCGATGCAGATGCTTTGGCTCGACCCGTCGATCGCCCAGGGCGTGCTGGGCTACCTGGCCCGCCACCAGGCCGACCGTATCGATCCGGTGGCCGATGCCGAGCCCGGCAAGATCCTGCACGAAGTGCGGCACGGCGAGATGGCCGAGCTCGGCGAAGTGCCGTTCCGGCATTATTACGGCAGCGTCGATTCCACTCCGCTGTTCGTGATGCTCGCCGGCGAATATCTCGAACGCTCCGGCGACGTCGCCACCGTGGCCAGGCTGTGGCCCAACATCGAGCGGGCGATCGGCTGGATCAACGATTACGGCGACCGCGACGATGACGGATTCGTCGAATATGGCCGGCGCAACGAGAACGGCCTGGTCAATCAGGGCTGGAAGGACAGTTTCGATTCGATCTTCCATGCCGACGGAGCGCTGGCGGAAGGACCGATCGCGCTGTGCGAGGTGCAGGGCTACGTCTATGCCGCCAAGCGCGCGGCGGCTTCGATCGCCACCAGGATCGGCCACAGCGCCTTCGCCGAGCGGATGAACGCGGAGGCCGACCGGCTGCGCGTCTCGTTCAACACCGCGTTCTGGATCGAGGATCTCGGCACCTACGCGATCGCGCTCGACGGCCAGAAGCGTCCCTGCGCGATCCGCTCGTCCAATGCCGGCCACCTGCTGATGACCGGGATCGTCCCGCAGGACCGCGCCGCGCGCATCGTCGCCGGCCTGATGGGCCGCAACTTCTTCTCCGGCTGGGGTATCCGCACCATCCCGGTCGGCGAGGCGCGCTACAATCCGATGGCCTACCATAACGGCTCGGTCTGGCCGCACGACAACGCCCTGATCGCGCTCGGCTTCGCGCGCAGCGGATTCAAGGACGATGCGGCACGCGTGTTCGACGGGCTGTTCGATGCGGCGCTCTATGCCGATTTGCGTCGTCTGCCGGAACTGTTCTGCGGCTTCGCCCGGCAGCGCGGCGAGGGCCCGGTGCGCTATCCGGTGGCGTGCAGTCCGCAGGCCTGGGCGGCGGCGACCATTCCGTCGCTGATGCAGGCGGCGCTGGGGATCCGGTTCGATCCGTTCACCGTCACGGTGCATTTCGAGCGGCCGCGCCTGCCGAGCTTCCTGGACGAGGTGACGCTCTACAATTTGTCGGTCGGCGGCGCCAAGGTGACGGTGCATCTGCAGCGGGTCGGCACCGAGGTGGCGCTGAACGTGATCGAGCGGCACGGTCCGATCAAGGTTCAACTGACGAGCTGAAATCTCTGGCGCCGGCGCGCTGTCGTTGTATCGTGACGTCCCGGTGCCAAGCCGGGAACAAGCGCGCAACAAGGCGCGCACAGGGGCCAGGCAATGACCATCGCATCCATCCTCGCGTCCAAGAGCAAGTCGACCATCTCCGTCCAGGCCGGGACGACGATCTCGGAAGTCACCCAGATCCTCTACAAGAACAATATCGGCGCCGTGCTGGTGATGCGCGGCAAGGAGCTGATCGGCTTCCTGTCCGATCGCGGCATCACCCGGGCGATGGCGCAGAACCCGGGCGGGGTGCGGGCGATGCCGGCCGAGGCGGCGATGCGGCCCCGGCAGTTCGAGACCACGCCGTCGGCCAGCATCGAGAGCGCCATGCGGCTGATGACCGACAACAAGGTGCGCTATCTGCCGGTGTTCGAGGACGAGGTGCTGGTCGGCATCGTCAGCGTCGGCGACGTGGTGAAGGCGCTGCTCGACCGGCAGACCGCGGCGGTCGAACACATGACGGCCTATATCGGTCAGAGCTAGACCGTCGCGGCGACCAGAGCAGCCGCATGAAACGACGCAGGCTGGAGGGCAGGCCTCAGAGCGCCGGCGGGGCGCCTGCGTTGTAGCGGTCCATGATCTCGTCGACCGGGCCGTCGGCGACGATATGGCCGGATTCCAGCCACAGCAGCCGCGTGCACCAATGCTGCAGCACGCCGGGCATGTGCGAGGTCAGCACCAGGATCTCGGCGCCGCGCACCACCGTCTCCAGCCTGGCATGCGCCTTGTCGCGGAACTTGGAATCGCCGGCCATGAACCACTCGTCCATCAGCAGCACCTGCGGCGCGATCGCGGTGGCCAGTCCGAAGCCGAGCCTGACCACCATGCCGGACGAATACAGCCTGACCGGCAGCTCCATGAACGGCCCGAGCGCCGCGAATGCCTCGACATCCTCCTCCAGCGCGGCGATGCCGGAGGCGGACAGCCCGACATAGCGGCCGCGCAGGGTGATGTTCTCGCGTCCGGTCAGGTCAAGGTTCATGCCGAAATTGGTGTCGAGCAGCGTGTTGATGGTGCCGCCGACATGGATGCGCCCGGCGACCGGCTCGTAGATGCCGCCCAGCACCCGCAGCAGGCTCGACTTGCCGGCGCCGTTGCGGCCGACGATGCCGAGCCGCTCGCCCGACTTCACCTGGAAATTGAGATGCCGCAGCGCCTGTACCACCACGCGCCTGGTCTTTTCCGGGCCGTCATTCTCGCCGCCGGACCGGCCGAGCTGCCCGCCGACCCGGTTCGTCACGCTCGACAGCACGGTCTTCTTCAGCGACCGGGCGCCGCCATGGTAGAGCGGGAAATCCAGCGACAGATCCTGCACGTCGATGAAGGCGCCGCCGCGGACCGGCGCCTGGCCGTCCGCATGCGCCCGGTCCAGATCGCCCTGGTGCAGTTCCATCGTCTCAGACCCAGAAGGCGATGCGCGGCCGCGCGCGGACGAACACCCGCCACGAGACCAGCCAGAAAACCGCGCTGTAGCCCAGCGCCGCGCCCCAGATCAGCAGGCTCGGCGTGGTGCCCAGCAACGGCGCACGCACCACCTCGAGCAGCGGGTCGAACGGGTTGAGCGGCAGCCACCAGCCGCGCGCGCCGAGCTGCGACGGTTTCCAGATCACCGGCGTCAGGTAGTAGGCGATCTGCATCAGGCTGCCGATGATCGGCGGCACGTCGCGGAACCGGGCGCAGATGGCGCCGAGGAAATAGCAGGCGGCCGCGCCGTCCAGCAGCCACAGCGCCAGGCCGGGCAGCGACAGCAGCGCGTGCGCGCCCGGCCACAGGCCGTAGATCGCGAACACCGCCAGCGGCACGATGACGTTGTGGCCCAGCACGATGACGTTGCGCACCACGGTGCGGATCACCTGGACCGTGAAGGGCATGCGCATCGAGCGGATGGTCCGCTCCGCATTGATGAAGCAGTCGCAGGCCTCGCCGGCCACGCCGCCGATGCCGGCCTGCCACAGGATCAGCGACACCGCCAGGAACGGCAGATAGTCGCGCACCACGATGTGGAACAGCATCGCGTACAGCCAGCCCATCGAGGCGACCATCACCGCGCTGGACAAAGTCAGCCAGAACGGACCCAGCGCCGAGCCGCGATAGCGCAATTTGATGTCGAGCCAGCCGAGCGAGACGCCGAGACGCCAGAGCGCCAGCCCGTCGCGGATGTCGGCGATCGCCGCCTTGTCGCGGGTCTTGCGTCCGAGGCGCGCATCGATCAGCAATTCCTGCGCGATGCCCTGCTGGCCGCTGGCCATCGCGCCGGGGTGCAGGGCCGCGCGCGTATCCGCCGCCTCGTCCGCAAGCCCGGTGGTCGTCCGGTCGTGCCGCGACAGACGCTCCGATGCGGATGGCAGCACATTCATCCGGGCGGCGTAGCCGATCCGGCCGCACCGGGCAATGCGAGAGATCGAGGTGGCCTGGACGATGGATAAAGATCGTCGAACAGGCGGTTGATGTTGCGGTAGAGATGGAGCCGCTGTAATGGCTGCGAGACGGTTCTCGCCAGGGGCCCGTCCGACCCGCCGGAGACAAAGCCGCCGATGACGCGCCCTGCCCGCCGCCGCGTGCCGACCCTGCGCCGTGCTTCCGCCGCCTGCAAGCGGTCGTGGCCCTGCCTCGTCTCCTCCTCCCTCCTGCTCACGCTGCTCGCCGCCTGCGCCGAAACTCCGGTGCAGACCGGCGCCGCCATTCCGGTGGTGCAGGAAGCGGCGAAATACCGCGCCCACGCCCGCAGCTACTATGCGCCGCCCGGCCCGCCGGACGATCCGTGGGGTCCGTATATCGAGGAGGCCTCGAAGAAGTTCGACGTGCCGGATACCTGGGTCAGGGCGGTGATCGGCCGCGAGTCCGGCGGCCAGCAATTCGCCGCCGACGGCACGCTGATCACCTCCGGCGCCGGCGCGATGGGGCTGATGCAGCTTATGGCGCCGACCTACGACGATCTGCGCGCGCAATACAGCCTCGGCGACGACGCGTTCGAGCCGCACGACAACATCATGGCCGGCACCGCCTACATCCGTCAGATGTACGACATCTACGGCGCGCCCGGCTTTCTCGCCGCCTACAATACCGGCCCGGGCCGGCTCGACGATTTCCTGACCCGCAACCGGCCGCTGCCGCGCGAGACGCGGCAATACGTCGCCATCATCGGGCCGCAGATTGCCGGGATCTGGCCGAACAGCCGGTCGCAGGCGGATCTGCTGGTCGCGGCGCGCACCGGATCCGACGTCCGCTACGCCAGCGCGCAGAGCGCCGACCAGACCCATTCGGTCCGGCTGGCCTGGACCCGGCGGCACGATCTGCAGCAGACCGACGACCAGCCGGTGCAGGTCGCCGAGGCGCCGGCCGGCGGCGGCGACGCCGCGCCGTCCTACATCAGGAACTGGCACAGCCTGCCGGTGGCCGCTTCCGGCGATGCGACCGGCAGCGGGGGCGTCACCGGGATTGTCATGCCGGTCCAGACCGCTGTAGCGGCACCCGCCTCCTCCGGCGGTGCTGGCAGCGTCAGTGCCGCCTGGGCGGCGCGCGGCGTTCAGGCTGCCCCCGCAGCGCCGGCCCCTGGAGCGCCAGCCCTTGGCGCGCCGGCTTCGTCCTTCGCGGCCGCCGCGCCGCAGCGCAACTGGACCCTGGCGCCGACCGAGACCCAGCATGCCGACGCGGTCGAGCCGGGCCTGCCGGAAGCCCCGGTCCGGCTGGCCGCCGCGGAGATGTCGGCGCCGCGTCGTCCGAGATTCCAACTGGTCCGCCCGGCGATGGCCGAGCCGGCGCCGCTGCTGCGCGAGGCCGGCCGTGCCGGCGGCGCGCGCAACTGGTCGGTGCAGGTCGGAGCGTTCGGCACCCAGGCGCAGGCCAACCAGGCCGCCGGCGCGGCGCAGTCGCGCGCGCCCAGCCTGTCCGGCGCGCATGCCGAGATCGCCGGGATCCGTCAGGGCCGCGGTGGCCGGGTGTATCGCGCCAGGCTCACCGGCCTGTCGCGCGGCGATGCGCTGCAGGCCTGCCAACGACTCGCGCGCGGTCGCGGCGATTGCATGGTAGTGTCGCCCGATGCGCGCTCCTGATCCACACGCCGTCCTCGCGACGGCCGCCCTCCTGGCTTTCTCCCTCGGCGCGCCCGGCGCGGCGCGGGCGGCGCTCGAACCGGGCGCGAAGGCACCGGATTTCTCCGCCCGGGCGACGCTGGGCGGCAAGGAATACGACGCCTCGCTCGCCGCCATGCTGCGCCAGGGACCGGTGGTGCTGTATTTCTATCCCGCCGCCTTCACCTCCGGCTGCACCGTCGAGGCGCATGATTTCGCCGCCGCGATGCCGGAGTTCCGCAGTCTCGGCGCCCAGGTGCTGGGGATTTCCGAGGACAAGATCGAGAAGCTGGACCGGTTTTCGGTCAGCGAGTGCCAGAGCAAGTTCCCGGTCGCCGCCGACAATGACGGCCAGGTGGCGCATGCCTACAAGGCCACCATGCCGGTGTTCTCCGGGTATGCCAGCCGCACGTCCTACGCGATCGCGCCCGATGGCACGGTCCTGGCCGTCTACAGCGCCCTCAATCCGGACCAGCACGTCTCCAAGATGATGGACGCGATCAAGGCCTACGACCTCAAGACCGGCCGAGCAGCGACGCCGTCGAACTAGGACCGGTCCAGGCGGAGGCGTGTCACGAGCGCTGCGATTCCGCGCCGTCCTCGGCATCCTGAATTTCCTGTCGCGTCGGCGCCCTGCGGCTGCGCGGCACCACCGGTCTGACCGGCACCCTGAGGGTGGCGCGGTGAATCGGCGGCGGCGTATCGGATGGCGGGACGGACGTAGCGGGTCTTGGATCGTTCTCGACGATATGCATCGGATTGTTCCCCGAACGGGTTTGCTCCCGAAGCCATGACGCAGCGTCGGGCTGTGCGTTCCGGTCCGGATCGGTCACCATTCGGGGATCAAGCCGCCATCCGCCGGAGCGCCCATGCGATCGATCGTCCCCATCCTGCCCAGCGTTTTCCTGCTCGCAATCTTCGTGATCGATCCGGCGCTGGCGCGCGATCCGACCGCGTCGGCGGCCGCCGTGAGACCGGTGGTCGACCGCTATCACGGCGTGGCGGTCACCGACCCGTATCGCTGGCTCGAGGACGGCACCGCGCCGGAGGTGCAGGCCTGGTCGGCGGCGCAGAACGCGCGCAGCCGCGCCTATCTCGACCATCTGCCGCAGCGCGAGCTGCTCTATCGCCGCATCCTCTCGCTCACGGTGCAGGGCTCGCCCTCGTATCGCGACCTGGTGCAGTCGGGCGGCACGCTGTTCGCCCTGGCGACGCAGCCGCCGAAGCAGCAGCCGCTGGTGCTGGCGATGGGCCGCGATGCCGATCCGAAGCATGGCCATCCGGTGGTCGATCCGAACGCGATCGACCCGGCCGGCCAGACCGCGATCGACTGGTACGTCCCCTCGCCGGACGGCAGGCTGGTCGCCGCTTCCCTGTCGCGCAACGGCAGCGAGGACGGCACCGTCCACGTGTTCGAGACCGCGACCGGCCGCGATACCGGCGAGAGCGTGCCGCGCGCGCAATATCCCACCGCCGGCGGCAGCCTGGCCTGGAAGGCGGACTCGTCCGGCTTCTGGTACACCCGCTATCCGGGGGACGATCGGCCGGAGGCGGACCGGCATTTCTTCCAGCAGGTGTTCTATCATAGGCTGCACGCCGATCCGGCCGCGGACATCTACGTCGCCGGCAAGGATTTTCCCCGCATCGCCGAGGTCGCGCTGGATTCGAGCCAGAGCCCGCATGCGGTGATGATGTCGGTCGCCAACGGCGATGGCGGCGCCTTCTCGCAATACGTGATCGACCAGGCGAGCGGGCAGGTGGCCCGGATCAGCACCGACGCGGACAAGGTGGTCGCCGCCTCGGTGGGCCCGGACGACAGGGTCTATCTGGTGTCCCGCCAGGGCGCGCCGCACGGCAGGCTGCTGGCGCTGTCGCTGTCGGACGCGCTGCACCAGACCGCGCCGCTGGCCCATGCGCGGCTGCTGGTCGCGGAAGGCGACGGCGTGCTGGAGGGCGGTGGCGAGTTCGGCGGCAAGGCGGTGATCGTCACGCCGAAGGCGCTATACCTGCGCGAACTGGTCGGCGGCCCGTCGCGGGTGAACGTGTTCGGCCACGACGGCAAGCCGGCCGGCACGATGCCGTTGCCGGCGATCAGCGCCGCCAGCGAGCTGGAACCGACCGGCGACGGCTATCTGCTGGTCGCGGTGCAGAGCTATCTGTCGCCGCAGCGCATCGTGCGGTTCGACGAGGCGACCGCGACCGTCGCCGACACCAGCCTGGACTCCACCAGCCCGATCGATTTCTCCGACGCCGAGGTGGTGCGCACGTTCGCAGTCTCGAAGGACGGCACCCGGGTGCCGATGAACATCATCCGCAAGCGCGGCATGAAGGCGGACGGCACCAACCCGACCCTGCTCTACGGCTATGGCGGCTACGGCGTCTCCGAGCAGCCGCGCTTCGTCGGCGCGCAGGTGCGCACCTGGCTGGATGCCGGCGGGGTCTATGTCGACACCAACCTGCGCGGCGGCGGCGAATATGGCGAGGCCTGGCACGCGCAGGGCGCGCTGACCCACAAGCAGAACGTGTTCGACGATTTCCTGGCCGCGGCGCACAAGCTGGTCGCCGACCGGATCACCGCGCCGGCGCATCTGGCGATCGTAGGCGGCAGCAACGGCGGCCTGCTGATGGGTGCGGCGCTGACACAGGAGCCGTCGGAATTCCGCGCCGTCGTCTCGCTGGTCGGCATCTACGACATGATGCGCATCGAGCTGGACCCGAACGGCGCGTTCAACCGGACCGAGTTCGGCAGCGTGACCGATCCGGACCAGTTCAAGGCGATGCTGGCCTATTCGCCCTATCAGGCGGTCAGAGACGGGGTGCGCTATCCGGCGGTCTACATGGCCACCGGCACGCATGACGGTCGGGTCAATCCGGCGCAGTCGCGCAAGATGATCGCCAGACTACAGGCGGCCACCGGATCGGGCCGGCCGGTGTATCTGTCGATCAGCGACAAGGCGGGGCACGGGATCGGCAGCGCGCTGACCGTCAAGATCGCGCAGCAGGCGGATACCGAGGCGTTCCTGTTCGACCAGCTCGGCATGAAACTGCCAGGCACGCCGTGAGGACGGGAAGGCCGGAGCGCATGGCTCCGGCCTGGATGGTCAGTGGGTGGCGAGACCGGTGTTGCTGGTCACGGCCTTCTGCGTCGCGACCGCGCCCTTCGAGACGTCGTGCCCGACCGCGGACGCATCCTGGCCCATGCCGGTGACGGTATTGCAGGCCGACAGGCCGACGGTGGCGGCAGAGAGCAGGCCGACGGTGGCGAGAACGCGGCAGGTTGCGGTGATCATGGCGAAGGGTCTCCGTTAAGTGAGTGTGCGACAAAACGGCATCGATATGGTCAAGGTTGCAGGAGGGAGGAGGCAGCGTCGGTCTGTGGCGAAAAAGTAACATGATGATCCGGCCATGCCGGTTTGACGCTCCTGGCCCCTGAAGTTAAGAATAACTCGCAAACTCAAGCGAGCCATCATCCATGCGTTCCATTTCCCTGCGCCCGATAACCGCCCTGTCGCTCTGCCGCGCTCTGGTCGCTTCGGCCGGGCTGGCGGCGCTGACGGCCGGGGCGGCCTCGGCCGAGACGCTGACGCTGTACTGCGCACAGCACCAGCAGATGGTCGACCAGATCACCGCCGGCTTCACCAAGCACACCGGAATCAAGGTCCGTACCCGCTACGGCGAGGCGCCGGAGATCGCCAGTCAGATCGTCCAGGAAGGCAAGGCGTCGCCGGCCGACGTCTACTTCACCGAGAACTCGCCCGAATTGGTGCTGCTCGACGAGAAGGGCCTGCTGGCCCCGGTCGACGCCAAGACGCTGACAAAGGTGCCGTCCAGGTTCAACGCCGAGGACGGCAATTGGCTCGGCGTGCTGGCGCGCGAGAACGTGCTGACCTACGACCCGAAGCTGATCGACGCCGCGAAGCTGCCGGCGTCGCTGATGGATCTCGCCGGACCGGACTGGAAGGGCAAGGTCGCGATCGCGCCGACCGACGCCGACTTCCTGCCGCTGGTCGAGGCGGTCGTGAAGCTGAAAGGGCGGCCCGCGGCGCTGGACTGGCTCCGGGGCCTCAAGGCCAACGCGCAGCTCTTCGACGACGACGAGGCGGTGGTGGCCGCGGTCGACCGCGGCGCCGTCGCCACCGGCATCATCAACAACTATTACTGGGCCCGGCTGCATCAGGAGAAGGGCGACGCCACGGTCGCCGCGATCCATCATTTCGGCGGCAAGGATGTCGGCGGCCTGATCAACGTTTCCGGCGCGGCGGTGCTGAAATCCTCCAAGCACCAGGCGGCGGGGCAGAAATTCCTCGCCTTCCTGGTCAGCCAGCCGGTCCAGGCGCTGCTCGGCGCTGGCGACGTCGATTTCGAATATCCGCTGGCCGACGGGGTGAAGGCCAATCCGATCCTGACGCCGTTCGACAAACTCGATCCGCCGGCGATCTCGATCAAGGATCTGGGCGACGACCAGGATGCGGCCAAGCTGCTGCGCGAGGCCGGGCTGCTCTGAACCGGACCCGCCTCGGGCGGCGCCCGGGGGCGCCGCCGGCCCTGCTGCTGGCGGCCGGCGCCGCCGCGAGCATCGTGCTGCTGCCGCTGCTGCTGACCGTGTGGCAGGCGCTGCAGGCGCATGACGTGCCGGCGCTGCTCTGGCGTCCGCTGGTCGGCGAGCTCCTGCTCGACACCATCGGACTGGCGGCGGCGACGGTGGCGCTGACCGCGACCGTCGGCACGTTGTGCGCCTGGCTGGTCGAGCGCACCGACCTGCCGGGGCGGGGCGTGTTCGCGGTGCTGGCCGCCGTGCCGCTGGCGATCCCGCCTTTCATCACCAGCTACGCCTGGGTCTCGCTCAGCAGCGGGCTGCAGGACTTCCTCGGCGCGCTGATCGTGGTCGGGTCGGCCTACATGCCGCTGGTCTATCTGCCGGTCGCCGCCGCCCTGCGCGGCATGGATCCGTCGATCGAGGAGACCGGGCGGGTGCTGGGTCTCGGGCCGGTCGCCTGCTTCGCGCGGCTGGTGCTGCCGCAGCTCCGGCCGGCTCTGTTCGGCGGCATGCTGCTGGTGACTCTGAACGTGCTGGTCGAGTTCGGCGCCTTCGCCCTGCTCAGGTTCCGCACCTTCACCACGGTGCTGTACGGCCAGTACCGCACCGGCCTGACCGGGCCGGACACCGCGCTGCTGGCGACGGTGCTGATCGTCCTGTGCCTGTTCTGCGTGGTGCTCGAGCTGAAGGTGCGTGGCGGCGCCGCCTATGCCTCTCTCACCAGGGGCGCGGCGCGTCCCGCCAGCCGCTACCGGCTCGGCCTGCTGCGACTTCCCGCCATGGCCTTCTTCAGTGGCCTGGCGATCGCCACGATCGGCGTGCCGCTGGGCATGATCGGGTTCTGGCTCACCCGGCACAACCAGGCCGCCACGGCGGCGGTCGGCGTGTCCTGGCCGGCGCTGGCGGATGCGACGCTCGGGTCGCTGTCCCTGGCGCTGGGCGGCGCGCTGGCGACGCTGCTGCTGGCGCTGCCGCTCGGCTTCCTGGCGGTGCGTTTTCCAGGGCGCGCCGCGACGCTGCTGGAGCGCACCGCCACTCTCGGCCAGGGCGTGCCCGGGATCGTGGTGGCGCTGGCGCTGGTGACGCTGGCGCTGCGGGTGCTGACGCCGCTCTACCAGAGCGCGCCGCTGCTGATCGTCGCCTACGCGATCCTGTTCCTGCCGCTGGCGCTGGTCAGCGTGCGCGCCGCGTTCGCCCAGGCGCAGCGCAAGCTGGAGGATGCCGGCCGGTCGCTGGGGCTGGGACCGCTGTCGGTCGCGCTCCGGATCGTGCTGCCGCTGGCCGCACCCGGGCTCGGGGCGGCCGGCGCGCTGGTGTTCGTCGCCGTCACCACCGAGCTCACCACCACGCTGCTGCTGGCGCCGATCGGCACCCAGACCCTGGCGACCCAGGTGTGGGCCGACACCACCACCCTGGCGTTCGCCGCGGCGGCGCCGTATGCGGCGACCATGCTGGCGCTGTCCCTCTGCTCGACCTGGATCCTGGCCCGCCGCTTCGGCCGTACCGCCGCGTCCGCAGGCCTCGGCTGAGCGGCATGGTGGCGCTTTCCATCAACGGCCTGAGCAAGAGCTTCGGCCAGGTCCCGGTGCTCGACGCGCTCGATCTGGAGATCGAGCAGGGCAGCCTGGTCGCGATCCTGGGCGCGTCCGGCGGCGGCAAGACCACGCTGCTGCGGTTGATCTGCGGCTTCGAGCGGGCCGATCACGGCAGCATCGCCATCGCCGGCGCGGCGATGGACGCGCCGCTCGGCAACGGCGGCAGGCGTCTGCATGTGCGGCCGGAGCGGCGACGGATCGGCTACGTCGCGCAGGACGGCGCACTGTTCCCGCATCTTGCGGTCGGCGCCAACATCCTGTTCGGGCTGGATCGCGCCGGCCGTCGCGACGTGGCCAGGGCCGAGGCGCTGCTCGATCTGGTCGGCCTGCCCACCGCCTACGCGTCGCGGCTGCCGCAGACCCTGTCCGGCGGCGAGCAGCAGCGCGTGGCGCTGGCCAGGGCGTTGGCGCCGGCGCCGCGTCTGGTGCTGCTCGACGAGCCGTTCTCCGCGCTCGATGCCAGCCTGCGCACCGGCACGCGGCAGGCGGTGGCCGAGGCGCTGGCCCGCGCCGGCGCGACCGCGCTGCTGGTCACCCACGACCAGTCCGAGGCGCTGTCGATGGGCGATCGGGTGGGCGTGCTGCGCGAGGGCAGGCTGGTGCAGCTTGCCGCCCCCGCGGTGCTGTATCGCCGTCCGATCGATGCCGACCTGGCCAGGTTCGTCGGCGAGGCGGTGCTGCTCGACGGCCTGGCCGACGGCGCGTGCGTCGCCTGCGCGCTCGGCCGTCTGGCGCTGGCGCACGCGGTCGCGCCGGGGCCGGTCGAGGTGATGATCCGTCCGGAGCAGATCAGGCTCCGCCCCGACGGGGCCGGCTGTGCGGCCAGCGTCGAGACGATCGCCTACTACGGCCACGATGCCGGGCTGACGCTGCGCCTGAGCGACGGTGCGCGCGTCGCCGCCAGGATCGACGGCGCGACCGCGCTCGGGCTCGCCGCCGGCGCGGCGATCGGCCTGGAGGTGCAGGGCGCGGTGGTGGCCTTCCCGGTTGCAGATCGACACAGCAATCCGATTGCCGGGGCGCCGCCCTGCCCCTAGAGCAGGCCATGCGGTTGCGGTCTCTTCTGGTGGCGGCGTGCGTCGTGGCGATTCCGGTCGCGTCGCCGGCGCAGGACAACGGTGCCAAGGATGGCGGCGCCCAGGACGGCGGGACCAAGGATAGCGGGGCCAAGGCCAGCGGGGCCAAGGCAGGCGGCACGCTGGGCCGGAGCGCCGCCATCACCCTGGCGGTTCCGCAGACCTACGACCTGCGGCAGGCCGCCCCGGCCTCGCCGGGCGCCGCCTCGGCGCAACGCCTGCGCGACGCGCCGCTGCCCGATCCCTCGACCGTGCCGAAACCCGACAACAGCCTGCACGATTCCAACACCGGCGCCGACACCACCGCGTTCGGCACCGCCTATTCCTATGCCAATCCGCTCTACGGCACCCAGTCCGGCAGCGGCATCGCCGGCGCGGTCAGCAAGTCGGCCGGCCTGCCGCAGATGGGCGGCGGCCTGGTGCTGTTCGAATGGGGCTATCCGCCGCCGCCGATGCCCAAGGTTGCGGGCGAGGACCTGACCCAGGCGCCGCCGCCGGTGTCGCGGATCAATTTCGCCGTCCAGGCCGACGACCAGCCGGTGCTCGACGGCAGGGCGCGCTGGATCATCGCCCGTGCGGTGCAGGCCTACGGACGGGCCGGCCTGACCGAGATCACCATCGAGCGCCCCGCGCACGCGCCGGGCTGCTGCGCCCGCTACCCGGACCTGGTGCGGGCCGAGCTGGTGCGCAGCGGGCTCGGGCCGGACCTGCATCATCTGCTGCCCGGTCATCGCATCAGGCTGGTGCTGGCCAGCCTGCCCGCGTCACGATGAGGCGCGCTGCCAGGAGGCCGTCATGGCGAAGAAGGCGAACCCGACACTGGGCACCATCCGTACCGGGATCGGCGGCTGGGTCTATCCGCCCTGGCGGGAGAGCTTCTATCCCGCCGCGGTGAAGGCGGCCGACACGCTGCGCTACGCCGCCTCCAGGCTGGCGGCGATCGAGATCAATGCCACCTTCCACGGCACGCAGACGCCGGAGAGCTTCGCGCGCTGGGCGTCGGAGACCCCGGAGGGCTTCGTGTTCTCGGTCAAGGCGGCGCGCGGCGCGGCGATCCGCAAGGATCCGCAGGAGGCGGCCCCGGCGATCGAGCGGTTCCTCGGCTCCGGCCTGTCGGAGCTCGGCGACCGGCTCGGCCCGATCCTGTGGCAGCTCCCGGCGGGACGGGTGTTCGATGCGGCGACGGTCGAGCGCTTTCTCGACCTGCTGCCGGATGCGCTGGACGGGCTGAGGCTGCGGCACGCGATCGAGGCGGCGCATCCGAGCTTCCGCAGCGCGCAGGCCCTGGCGCTGCTCGCCGAGCGCCGCGTCGCGCTGGTCGGGCTGGACAAGGACGGCGTCGATCTCGCCGCGCCGATCACCGCCGATTTCGTCTATCTCCGGCTGCAGCGCACCCGCACCGAGCAACCGGCCGGCTATGCGCCGGACGCGCTCGAAACCTGGGCGCGCCGGCTGCAGGCGCTGGCCGGCGGCGTGGTGCCGGAGGCGCTGTCGGTCGCCGCGGCGCCGCCGGTGCGGCCAGGTCCGCGCGACGTGTTCGCCTTCCTGATCGCCGGTGCCAAGGAGCGCGCGCCGGCGGCGGCGATGGCGCTCGCGGCCCTGGTCTGACGGCGGCACTCTTGCGGGAAGCGACATCGCCCCCTTAATACCGTTGCACGACGTTCTCGGGGCGGGGTGAAACTCCCCACCGGCGGTGTTTGCGAGGGGCGGCGAAAGCCGTCCTGCGCATCAGCCCGCGAGCGCCCGCCAGACCAGCGGCGGGGTCAGCAGATCCGGTGCGAACCCGGAGCCGACGGTATAGTCCGGATGAGAGAGGACGCTGACGGGCACGGTCTTCCGGCAACGGAGGCGCGTGGTTCGTCGGCTGCGCCCTGGGTCGCGTCCGGCTGGACGGGATACGAGACACCATGGTTGCGGCCGACACGCTGCGCAGTTCCGGACCGATCGAGGCGGACCCGCCAGGGTTCGTGCCAGGGTTCGTGCCGGGGTTCGTCCCAGGCTTCGTTTTCGCAGGATTCGACGCGGCGCGCGACGCCGCCCTGGCCTATCTCGGCAATACCGCGCCCAATCCGCCGGTCGGCTGCGCGATCCTCGACCAGCATGGCGCCATCCTCGCGGTCGGCGGCCACGAGAAGGCCGGCGCGCCGCACGCGGAAGCCATGGCGCTCTCCAGGCTGCGCGAGTCCGGCAGGTCCGCCGAGGCGCGTCGCCTGCTGGTCACGCTGGAGCCCTGCAACCACCAGGGCCGCACCGGCCCCTGCACCGAGGCGATCCTGGCCAGCCCGGTGCGCGAGGTCTGGATCGGCTGCTCCGACCCGAACCCGCGCGTCACCGGCCATGGCGCCGCGCGTCTGGCGGAAGCCGGCCTGTCGGTCCGCACCCTGCCCGCCGGCCGGCTGCGTCGCGACTGCGAGGCGCTGATCCTCCCGTTCAGGAGCTGGGCGTCGCGACGCCGGCCCTGGATCACCGTCAAGCAGGCGCTGGACGCCAACGGCGGCATGATCCCGCCGCCCGGCGCCCGCACCTTCACCTCCGCCGCCTCGCTGCATCTGGCGCATCGGCTGCGACGCGCCACCGACGCCATCGTCACCGGCACCGGCACCATCCTGTCCGATCTGCCCAGCCTGACGGTGCGCCATCTCTCCGACCATCCCGGCCGCCGCCGCGTGCTGGCGATCGTCGGCGGCTCGGCGCTGCCGGAGGACTATCTCGCCGCCGCCGCCGCGCGCGGCTTCGACGTCCGACGCGTGCCGTCGCCGGACGCGCTGCCGGCGCTGCTGGGCGCGGCCGGCGTGCTGTGGGCGATGGTCGAGGCCGGTCCGTCGCTGCTGCGCAGCCTGCGCGACTCCGGCCTGTGGGACGACCAGTTGACCATCCGGCGCGCCGCGTCCGGCGATTCGCCGGACCATCTCTCGGTCGAGACCGCCGAGGCTTCCGGTCCCACCCCGCTGGCGCTGCTGCCCGAGCTCGCCGCTCTCGACCAGGAGGAACCATGTTCTCGGGAATCATAGAGAGTCTCGGCCGCGTCCAGGCGGTGAGCCCCGGCGACGGCACCGTCCGGCTCGACCTGCAGACCGGGTTTCCCGACCTGTCGCTGGGCGAGAGCGTGGCGGTGAACGGGGTCTGCCTGACGGTGACGGCGTTCGACGCCTCCGGCGCCGCGTCGATGTTCGTCAGTCCGGAGACCCTGTCGGTGACGGCGCTCGGCCGTCTCGGCGAAGGCCATGCGGTCAACCTGGAGCGCGCCGTCACGCCGAGCACGCGCCTGTCCGGCCACATGGTGCAGGGCCATGTCGACGGCGTCGGCCATCTGCAGCGGGTCGAGCCGTCCGGCGAGGCCTACGCGCTGCGTTTCCTGCTGCCGGCCCGGTTGCGCCGCTACTGCGTGCCGAAGGGCTCCATCACCCTGGACGGCATCAGCCTGACGCTGAACCGGCTCGAGGAACCCGAGGACGGGCGGTTCGGCGCCTCGGTCACCATCATCCCCCATACCTGGACCCACACCACGCTCGGCACCCTGTCGGTCGGCGATCCGGTCAATGTCGAGATCGACGTCATCGCCAAATACGTCGAGCAGCTTTGCAGGACACAATCATGACCGAGTTCCCTGACCGTATCCGGGCCGCGATCGATGCGCTGCGCGCCGGCCGCATGGTGATCATGACCGACGACGAGGGGCGCGAGAACGAGGGCGACCTGGTGGCCTCCGCGCAATACGCCGACGCGGACACGATCAACTTCATGGTCACGCACGGTCGCGGCCTGGTCTGCCTGGCGCTGGAGCCGGCGCAGGTGGAGCGGCTCGGCCTGCCGATGATGGTGCGCGACAACCGCGCGCCGCGCACCACCGCCTTCACCGTATCGATCGAGGCCGCCACCGGGGTGGAGACCGGCATCTCCGCGCATGACCGCGCCCGCACCGTCCAGGCGGCGATCGCGCCGGGCGCCGGTCCGGCCGACCTGGTGTCGCCCGGCCACGTGTTCCCGCTGCGCGCGGTGCCGGGCGGGGTGCTGGAGCGCGACGGTCATACCGAAGGCTCGATCGACCTGCTCAGGCTCGCCGGCCTGCAGCCCGCGGCGGTGATCTGCGAGGTGATGAGCGCCGACGGCAGCATGGCGCGCATGGCCGAGCTCGAGGAATTCGGCCGGCGCCACGACCTGCCGATCGTCACCATCGCCGAGCTCGTCGCCCATCTGCGCCAGCCGGCGAAGGCGCAGGGTCTGGTCAGGCGTGGCGCCACCACCACCCTGCCGGTCGCCGGCAGCGCGGCGGTGTTCGAGATGCGCGCCTACGTGGACCGCGACGGCGGCGAGCATCTGGCGCTGATCAAGGGCGATCCGGCCGCCGCCCCGGCGCAGAGCCCGCCGCTGGTCAGGCTGCATTCGGAATGCGTGACCGGCGACGTGTTCGGCTCGCTGCGCTGCGATTGCGGCAGCCAGCTCCAGGCCGCGACCCGGCGCATCGCCGCGGCGGAGAGCGGCATCCTGGTCTATCTGCGCGGCCATGAGGGGCGCGGCATCGGGCTCGCCAACAAGGTCCATGCCTATGCGCTGCAGGACCAGGGGCTGGACACGGTCGAGGCCAACCACCGGCTCGGGTTCGCCGCCGACGCGCGCGACTATTCGGTGGCGGCGGCGATCCTGCGCGATTGCGGCGTCGCGCGTCTCGATCTGCTGACCAACAATCCGGCCAAGATCTCGGCTCTCGAGGGACACGGCATCGCGGTCGCCAGCCGGGTGCCGCTGGAGATGCCGCAGACCCCGTACAACCAGGCCTACATGCGGACCAAGCGCGACCGCATGGGCCACACGCTGAGCGACGCCGCCCTGGTCTCGTCCGGCGACCGGGCGGCGGAATAGGGGCGCGGGCGATGGGGACCAACATGCCGCAATCGCAGCCCGCGCTGCGGTTCGAGACCATGCCGCGCCTGGCGCTGGTGGTCAGCCGCTTCAACGAGACCGTCACTGCGGGCTTGCGCGACGGCGCGCTCGAATGGCTCGCGGAGCACCATATCGCGGTGCGCGAGACCGACGTGATCGCCGCGCCCGGCGCTTTCGAGCTGCCGCTGATCGCGCAGTCCCTGGCCAGGACCGGGCGCTATCGCGGGGTGATCTGCCTCGGCTGCGTGGTGAAGGGCGACACCGCGCATTTCGAGTTCATCAGCCTGGGCGCCACCATCGGCCTGATGCAGGCGCAGCTCGAGGCAGAGGTGCCGATCGCCTTCGGCGTGCTGACCACCTACACCGACGCGCAGGCGGTGGCGCGGTCGAGCCCGGACATCCACAACAAGGGACGGGAAGCCGCCGCCGCCTGCGTCGAGACCATCGCCATCCAGGACCGGATCCAGAGCGACGCCTGACCTCCAAGCGTTCTGGCCGCGGTACGATTCCCGTTGAAGCCCAGGCTCGCCGCCGTCTATCGTCGGCTCCGGGTCGATGCGGAAGGAGGCCGCGATGTCCATCGACGACATGCTGAGTTTCGCCGTCGCGCACTACGTCGTCGTCGGGCTGGTCATGCTGTGTCTGGGCATCGCGCTGAACCTGGTCTTCACCTGCGGCTCCGACCTGATCCAGGCGGTGCGTCATCCAAAGCTGAACTGAACCGGACCGGCCCTTTCTCCCGGAGCGCCGTTCAGACCGCCGGCTTGCCCGGCGCCGTGCGCGCCGTCAGCGCCGCGAACAAAGCGGCGCCGTCCGGCCGTCCGAGCCCGGTGCAGGCGTTCCAGACCGGCCCGGCCTGGTAGCCGATCGTCGAGCCGGAGGGGGTGTTGTCGCCGCTGGTGATCTCGATCGTCAGCTTCTTGCCGGCGACGATCTGCGGATACAGGAACTCCGGCAGGAAGCCGACCGGCACCTTGGCCTTCTGGTTGATCAGCGCCGTCAGCCCGGCCCAGAGCGGCGCCACCGCGCTGGTGCCGCCGACCACCTCCTTCTGGCCGCCGACCACCACCAGATAGCCGCTGCTCGGCGCCGCATCGCCGGCGACGTCCGGCACGCCGCGCCCCTTGCGGCCGCCATTGACGCTGGGGGGCAGGGTGATTCCGGCCTGGAACGACGGCACCGGGAACAGGTCGCTGATGCCGCCGCCGGTGCCGCCGCCGCCGGACGCGGAGTCGTTCCACACCATCTCGGCGCTGATCCGGCTGCCGCTCTCGGCGATATGCGTGCCGCCGCAGCCGATCGCCCAGGGCGAGGAGGCCGGGAAATCGACATGCGCCTTGCCGTCGTCGACGCCGTCGGTGGCCAGGCTGTCGCCGGACGCCACATACACCGAAATGCCCAGCGTCGCCGCATCCTGCAGCGCATTGTTCATCGCCGTGGTCGCGGTGCTGGTCCAACTGCTCTCCGGGCCGCCCCAACTGATCGAGATCACCGAGGGCTTGATGGTGGAATCGTGTACCGCCTGGCTGATCGCGTCGGAGAAGCCGGCATCGGTGTTGGGCGCGAAATACACCGCGATCTCCGCACCCGGCGCCAGCCCGCCGGCGACCTGGATGTCCAGCGCCACCTCGCCGTCGGCGTCCGACCCGGTGGTGTTGCGGGCACCGTCCACCGACACCGCGACCACCCGCGGCGTCTTCAGCCCCATTGCCTTGAACGCCGATTTGGTGTCGGAGCCGGAAAATCCGCCACCGAGCTCGATCAGCGCGATCGCCACGCCGGTGCCGTCGACACCGGTCGGGAAGTTGTAGAGCGGGCCGAGCTTGTTCGGCTCCAGCCCGGCCGGCTGCGCCTTTCTCGGCCGGACGATGCGGGTATGGGCGATCGCCCGGCTGTCGAGCCCGAGCACGGATTCGACCACGCCGTGCAGGCTCTCCGGCAGCGAGACGTCGCCGACATGGCCGCGGAACGCCACCGCGCCATCCTTGTACAGGCCGAGCGTGGTGCCGAACGCCGCCTCGATCGCGGTCGGGCTGCCGCTGACCCGCACCAGGCGGCGCGGCGCCGAGGTCTCCAGCACCGTGAGACCGTGCGCGGTGGCATAGTCGGTGATGTGGCGGAGATCGTCGCGATAGAGCGCGGTCCTGGCGCTGGCCATCAGCGCGCGCCTGGCATCGGGGTCGGCCTGGGCGGCGAGTTCGGCGGCGAGCCTGCTCTCGTCGCGCGGGCGGACGGTGAGGCTGGCCTCGATCACATGGTCGTCCGGCACCGAACCGGTGCGGGTGGCGCCGGCCGGCAGCGCCCGGCAGCTTCCGGGCAGGGAGCGCAGCGTCGGCACGGAGTCGGTATCGGTCATGAACTTCACCTCGTCGCGGTTTCGGTCGGCGCCGAACCTGGCCGTCTCAACCGGCCCCGTCCAGCGCGTTGTCCAGCGCGGTGTCCAGCACCCGCGGCAACAACGCGCGAGCGGCGGTGGTGGTGCCGGGGCGGGCGAGTTCCAGCAGCGTCACGCCCTCCATGAAGGCCAGGATGGTCTCGGCCATGCCGCGCCCGCGATAGCGGTCCTGCAGCCGATGCTCGATCCAGTCCAGCCAGCCGCCGATCGTCGCCGCCGCGATCGCGTCGTAGGGCGGCTCGCCGCGTGCGCCATGCGCCACGACGTCGGTCCAGACCCGCATGAACGGCGCCACGTCCGGCATCGTGGCCCGGGCGACGATGCCGGCCAGGACCGCGCCCGGCGTATCGGGAGGTCCGGCGCCATGCTCGGCGAGCAGACTCCCCATCCGCACGCCGACCCGGTCGAGCGCGCAGCGGACCAGCGCGTCCCTGCTGCCGAAATAATAGATCAGCATGCGCCCGCTGGTGCCGAGCCGCGCCGCCAGCGTGCGCAGCGTCAGCGCCGACAGACCATGCTCCAGGACGATCCCGGCGATCGCGTCTGCCAGTTGGTCGCGTCGCGCGATCGTCTCGTCCTGCATGCGAATTCTGTAGCACCCGTTACGCGCTCCTGCTATGTAACGCATGTTTCATTTCGGGAGAAGATCATGCTCGACCGCCGACAACATGTCGTCCTGGTGGTCTTCGCCGTGCTGTTCTGGGCCGCCGCGACCGCCTGGATCAGGCTCGTTCCCGCCTCGCTGCAGGACTCGCTGCGCGGTGATCTCGGCTTCCTGACCAGTATCCCGGTCTGCTGGCTCTGCATCCTGCTGGTGCGCGACCGGGCGCGCCTGTCCGCATCGCAGCTTGTGCCCGGCGCGGCGCTGGTGGTCGCCGTCGCCACCCTGATCGACGCGTCGGCGTTGCGCTGGGCGCCGTCCGTCTATGGCAGGGACGACCATGTGCTGCGCCTCGGCGCCGCCTGGCTGCTGTGGGGCTACGGCCTGACGCTGGCGATCGCGTTCGCGATGCAGGCGCGGCACACGAAATCCTTGCAGTTTGGTTCCCAATCTCGTTAAGCCTTTAGCGGCGGAGCTTCATCCTTCCTTTGAAGGAGCCGGCCTCGCGGAGAGGCAGAGCGATGTTTGGGCGTTGCATCCGGGTGTTGTTGCCGATCCTGCTGCTCGCAGGCCTGGCGGCCTGTGCCGGCCAGGCGCCGCCGTCCGGTCTCAGCGTCACCCAGGAAGCGGCCGCCTATCGGGCCCATGCCAGGGCGTCGTATCCCGTGCCAGGACCGAGGAGCGATCCCTGGGGACCCTACATCGTCGAGGCCTCGGCCCGCTTCGACGTGCCGCAATCCTGGATCCGTGGCGTGATCCGGCAGGAATCCGGCGGCCGCCAGGATGCGCTCTCCACCCCGGGGGCGATGGGGCTGATGCAGATCATGGCGCCGACCTACGACGAGCTGCGGCAGAAATTCTCGCTCGGCGGCGACCCCTACAACCCGCACGACAACATCCTCGCCGGCACCGCCTATATCCGCCAGCTCTACGAGAGCTACGGCACGCCGGCGTTCCTGGCCGCCTACGATGCCGGCATGGGACGGCTCGACGACTACATCCTGCGCAACCGGCCGCTGCCGAACGAGACCAGGCGCTACGTCGCCTCGGTCGGCCCCAGGATCGCCGGCGATCTGCCGCGCCGCCGCTCCAGCACCGACCTGATGGTGGCGCGGGCGGCGACACGCCCGGCGCCCGGAATCGCGCCGGTGCTGCTGGCCAGCCGCGTGACGCAGCCGGCGCCGCGCGTCTGGCGGGATTCGGTGGCCGAGGCGCCGATGCCGCCGGCAAGGGTCCAGCTCGCCAGCGCCCGGATGCCGGCGCAGGCGCGCGGCTGGCGCGCCCTGTCCCGGGCCCGCGGCAGCCTGATTCCCAGCGCCATGGCCGCCGTCGTGCCGGCGCGCTACGAGACCGAGGATCGCACCTGGGCGATCCAGGTCGGCGCCTTCGGCTCGGCGCAGATTGCCGGCCAGGCGGCGTCCGGCGCCCGGCAGCGCGACCAGATCCTGCAGTCGGCGCGTCCGCAGGTGATGACCCTGCGCGATGCGCGCGGCGTCACCTACCGCGCGCGCCTGGTCGGGCTGTCGCGGGCCGGCGCCACCGCCGCCTGCGAGCATCTGGGCGTCGGACGCTGCCTGGTGATCTCGCCGGCGAGCTGACCGCGTCGCCTTGACGCAGGCTGGCGCGTCCGGGACGGTGAGGCGGCGCGCGGCGGCGCGGCAGGGAGACCGACGATCCATGGACGAGAATTTCCGTCGCGCGGCGCTGGACTATCACCGGCATCCCCAGCCCGGGAAGCTGGCGGTGGTGCCGACCAAGCGCATGGCCACGCAGCGCGACCTGGCGCTGGCCTATTCGCCGGGCGTCGCCGCGCCCTGCGAGGAGATCAAGGCCGACGCGGACAAGGCCCGCGACTACACCGCGCGCGGCAACCTGGTCGGCGTCATCACCAACGGCACCGCGGTGCTGGGACTGGGCAATATCGGGCCGCTCGCCTCCAAGCCGGTGATGGAGGGCAAGGCGGTCCTGTTCAAGAAGTTCGCCGATATCGACTGCTTCGACATCGAGATCGACGCGCAGGATCCGGATCGCTTCATCGATATCGTCGCCTCGCTGGAGCCGACCTTCGGCGCGATCAACCTGGAAGACATCAAGGCGCCGGAATGCTTCGTCATCGAGCGCACGCTGCGCGCCCGCATGCGCATCCCGGTGTTCCATGACGACCAGCACGGCACCGCGATCGTCTGCGCCGCCGCCATCACCAACGGCCTCACCCTGCAGGGCAAGACGCTGTCCGACGTGCGCCTGGTCACCTCCGGGGCCGGCGCCGCCGCTCTGGCCTGCGTCGACCTGCTGGTCGCCATGGGGCTGAAGCCGGAGAACGTCACCCTCACCGACGTGAAGGGCGTGGTCTATGCCGGCCGCGAGGAGGGCATGGGCGAGAACATGGCCCGCTACGCCCACCCGACCGACGCCCGCACCCTGCCGGAGGTGCTGCCCGGCGCGGACGTGTTCCTCGGCCTGTCGGCGCCGCGGGTGCTGAAACCGGAATGGCTTGAGAAGATGGGCGCGAACCCGTTCATCCTGGCGCTCGCCAACCCGGAGCCGGAGATCCTGCCGGAGCTCGCCCGCGCCGTGCGCCCGGACGCCATCATCGCCACCGGACGCTCGGATTTCCCGAACCAGGTCAACAACGTGCTGTGCTTCCCGTTCATCTTCCGCGGCGCACTGGATTGCGGCGCGCGCGAGATCAACGAGGCGATGAAGGTCGCCGCGGTCGAGGCGATCGCCGGCCTCGCCCGTATCGAGGCCAGCGAGGCGGTCGCCGCCGCCTATGGCGGCGATGCGCCGATGTTCGGGCCGGACTACATCATCCCCAAGCCGTTCGATCCGCGCCTGATCCTGGTGGTGGCGCCGGCCGTCGCCAGGGCGGCGATGGAGACCGGGGTGGCGGAGCGGCCGATCGCCGATTTCGACGCCTACCGGCAGGACCTGGACGACGTGGTGTATCGCTCCGGACAGGTGATGCGCCCGGTGTTCGAGGCGGCGCGCAAGACGCCGAAGCGGATCGCCTACGCAGAGGGCGAGGACGACCGCACCCTGCGCGCCGCCCAGGCGGTGGTCGACGACCGCATCGCCCGGCCGGTGCTGCTCGGCCGCCGCGACGTGATCCAGGCCAAGCTGCGCAGCCTCGGACTGAGGCTCGACCTGGATAGCGAGGCGGACGTGATCGATCCGGACACCGCCGAGCTGTTCGCCCCCCTGGTCCAGGAATACCAGATCCTGGTCGGGCGGCGCGGCCTGCCGATGCAGGCGGCCGAGCGCGCCCTGCGCCGCCGCCCGACCGTCGCCGCCTCGATGCTGCTGCGCGCCGGCCTTGTCGACGCGGCCATCGTCGGCGGCCTCAATAGCTGGTCGCAGCAGGTGAAATACGTCCTGCCGGTGATCCCGGCGCGCAAGGCCGCGCACCGCGTCTATGCGCTGACCGCGCTGATCCAGGGCAACGGCGTGCTGTTCTTCTGCGACACCCACATGGTGCTCGACCCGACCGCCGAGCAGGTGTGCGAAATGACCCTGCTGGCCGCCGAGGCGGTGCGCGAGTTCGGGCTCGTACCGCGCGCCGCCCTGCTGTCGCACTCCAATTTCGGCTCCAGCGACAGCGCCTCGGCGCGCAAGATGCGCCATGCGCTGTCGCTGATCCGCAGCGCCGCGCCGGATCTCGAGGTGGACGGCGAGATGCAGACCGACACCGCGCTCAGCGAGGCGCTGCGCCTGCGCACGGTGCCCGACAGCCGGCTGACCGGATCGGCCAACCTGCTGATCATGCCGAGCCTGGACGCCGCCAATATCGGCTTCTCCCTGCTCAAGGCGGCCGCCGAGGGGCTGCAGGTCGGGCCGATCCTGCTCGGCGTCTCGCGGCCGGTGCATGTGCTGACCCAGAGCGTCACCGCGCGCGGCATCGCCAATCTGAGCGCCTTCATCAGCGCCCAGCCGGTCCGCATCGCCGAACCGGACAAGGCCTTAAACAACGACACAAAATAGTGTGATCGTTTGACACCCTCTCCCGCATGATGGTTGCCTATATCCCGCATCGATCATCCCGCCCGGGATGCGGAAGAGGCGTCCATCATGCTCGACAGGGTTTCCAGTCTGCCGCCGGCGCGCGCGCGCGCCGCGCCTGCGGTTCGCGATGCGAGGAGGGCGCGGGTCGGCGCCCTGCGCCGCATGGTGTCGCCGTTGCTGATCCTGGTGCTGTGGCAGGCGGCGTCCTGGAGCGGGCTGGTCTCGCCGCAGACGCTGGCCTCGCCGCTCGCCATCCTCGCCACCGCCACCGACCTGACCCGGAGCGGCGTGCTGCCGCACAACCTGCTGGTCTCGCTGGTCCGCGCCGGCAGCGGCCTGGCGATCGCCATCGCCGGGGGGGTCGTCCTGGCGCTGATCGCCGGCCTGTCGCGTCTCGGCGAGGACGCGATCGACGCGCCGATGCAGATGCTGCGCACCCTGCCGGCGCTGGCGCTGGTGCCGCTGTTCATCCTGTGGTTCGGCATCGGCGAGACGCCGAAGGTCGCCCTGGTGGCGCTCGGCGCGATGATCCCGATCTACCTCAACCTGTTCAAGGGCATCCGGGCGATCGACCCCAAGCTGCTGGAGATGGGCCGCACGCTGGGCCTGTCGCAGGGCCAGATGATCCGGCAGATCGTGCTGCCGGGGGCGCTGCCCGACCTTCTGACCGGGCTGCGCTTCTCGGTCGGCATCTCCTGGCTGATGCTGGTGGTCGCCGAGCAGGTCAACGCCAGTTCCGGCATCGGCCACATGATGATGGACGCGCAGGATTTCCTGCGCACCGATATCATCCTGGTCGGACTGCTGGTCTATGCGCTGCTCGGACTGCTGAGCGACCAGGTGGTGCGCTGGCTGGAACGGACGCTGCTCGCCTGGCGTCCGGCAGCGCGGGTGTCGGCATGAGTGCCGCGGAGAGCCATCCATGAGTGCCGCGGAGAGCCATCCATGAGTGCCGCGGAGAGCCATCCATGAGTGCGGCCGCGACCCATACCGGAGTCCGGGTCGAGGGCCTCGGCAAGCGCTACGGCCAGACGCGGGTACTGGACGATCTCGATCTCGAGATCCGTCCGGGCGAGTTCGTGGCGCTGCTCGGTCGCAGCGGCTCCGGCAAGACCACGCTGCTGCGCACGCTGGCCGGCCTCGATCCGGTCGAGGACGGCGCCGTGGTGGTGCCGCGCCAGGTCGCGGTGGTGTTCCAGGAGGCGCGTCTGCTGCCCTGGAAGCGGGTGCGCGACAACGTCATGCTCGGCCTGGACGGCGCCGACGCCCGCGACCGCGCCGAGGCGGCGCTGGAGGAGGTCGGGCTCGCGCATCGCCTCGATGCCTGGCCGCTGACCCTGTCCGGCGGCGAGGCGCAGCGCGTCGGCATCGCCCGCGCCCTGGTCCGCTCGCCCGAGCTGCTGATGCTCGACGAGCCGTTCGCCAGCCTCGACGCGCTGACCCGGCTGCGCATGCACGCCATGGTCGATGCGCTGTGGCAGAAGCATCGCTGCGCCGTGCTGCTGGTCACCCACGACGTGGACGAGGCGCTGACGCTGGGCGACCGCGCGGTGGTGCTCGATCGCGGCCGGATCCGCACCACGCTGCCGTTGACCATGCAGCGGCCGCGCCGCCACGACGATCCCGGCTTCTCCGCCGCGCGCCGGTCGCTGCTCGCCGCGCTGGACGTGCACGAGGCGGCGTAGCCCCGCACGCCCGACGACGCCCGCCTAAGACCAAAGTCGGATACCGGCGCGTGGCGAGGCGCGGCACAAGCGCGCGGACGAAGCCGTACGGAGGTCGAGAGATGAACCCATTGCAGCGGCGCGGGCTCCTGTCCGCGGCCGGATTCCTGGGCGCCGCCGGCGCCGCGCGTGCGGCCGGGTTCGGCAACCCCGACCGTCCGGCGGAAGGCGCGATCAACGCCCGGCTCGCCTCGAGCAAGAGCGAGCCCGGCCCGAACAACCCGGCACTGGCGTCGCAATTTCCGGATTTCCAGGACCCGCCGGCCACCGACGTCAACGGCATGCCGCTGTTCTGGGCCTCGTTCAACAACGCCCACAAGCGCATCCAGGACGGCGGCTGGGCGCGCGAGGTCAACCAGGACGATTTCGCGATCTCCGAGGACATCTCGGGGGTCAACATGCGCCTGAGCGCCGGCGGCATCCGCGAGCTGCACTGGCACCAGCAGGCCGAGTGGGCCTTCATGCTGACCGGCAACTGCCGGATCACCACGCTGGACGAGGAGGGCCGGCCCAGCGTGGAGGACGTCCAGGCCGGCGATCTCTGGTATTTTCCGCCGGGATTGCCGCATTCGCTCCAGGGACTGGGGCCGGACGGCGCCGAGTTCGTGCTCGCGTTCGACAATGGCCGCTCGTCCGAATTCAACACGCTGCTGCTGACCGACTGGATGGCGCATACGCCGCCCGAGGTGCTGGCGAAGAATTTCGGCGTGCCGGCCGACGCCTTCAGGACCATCCCGGTCGACAATCTGTGGATCTTCCAGGGCGAGGTGCCGAAGGATCTGGCCGGCGACCGGCGCGACGCGCGGGTGGTGCCCGGGGCGCAGCAGGTGATCTACCGGCTCTCCGCGGCGTCGCCGCAGCGCCAGACCCGCGGCGGCTCGGTGCGGATCGCCGACAGCCGTCATTTCCCGATATCGAAGACGGTGGCGGCGGCCCTGGAGACGATCAGCCCCGGCGGCCTGCGCGAGATGCACTGGCACCCGAACGCCGACGAGTGGGCGATGGTGCTCAAGGGCCAGGCGCGCGTCACCGTGTTCAACACCGGTCCGAAGGCGGTCACCGCCGACTTCAAGCCGGGCGACGTCTGGTACATCAAGAAGAGCCTTGGCCACTACGTCGAGAATACCGGCAGCGACGAGTTCCAGGTGATCTCGGTCTACAAGTCGGAGCGGTTCGCGGAGGTGTCGCTCAGCGACTGGCTGACCCACCTGCCGCCCGACATGGTGCGGCGGACGCTCAATCTCGACCCGTCGGTGATCGCACGGTTTCCGACCGGGCGACCGGATTTCCTGCCGGTCTAGAGCACGGTCCGTTCGCCTTGGCTCACGCCCCGTGCTCTAGCCTGTTGTTTCAGCGAGCATCTTTATCCGATCGAACGATTCCGTTCGATCGGATGATGCTCTAGCGGTCGGTCCGGCGCGGCCGGGCGTGGCGGCCGATGCCGGAGGGACGCAGCGCGAGCCGCTCGACCATGCGCACCAGGTCGGCGAGGGACTCCGCCGCCATCTTTCGCATGACCTGGCCGCGATGGATCTTGACCGTGCTCACTTCGAGCGCGAGTTCGAAGCCGATCTGCTTGTTCATCAGCCCGGCGGCGACCAGCGCCGCCACCTCCTTCTCGCGCGGCGTCAGGCTGTCGTGGCGCTGCCGCAGGGCGAGCATCGACGTGGCATCGGCGCAGCGCGCCGCATCCCGCTCCAGGGCGGTCGTCAGCGCGGCCAGCAGCGCGACATCGGAAAACGGCTTGGCCAGGAAGTCGACCGCGCCGGCCTTCATGCCGCGCACCGCCATCGGCACGTCGCCATGCCCGGTCATGAGAATGACCGGGACCGGGACGTCCCGGCGTCGCAGATGGTCCTGCACCGCGAGCCCGTCCGCCTGCTCCAGCCGTATGTCCAGCAGCAGGCAGGAGGGCGATGCGCGATCGTAGGCGTCGAGGAAACCCTGCGGCGTCGCATGCAGCCTGACCGCGAACCCTTCCGCGCGCAGGACGCTGCCGAGGGACTCGCGGACATCCGCGTCGTCGTCGAGCACATGGACCAGTCCGGTCGCTTCGCCGCTCATGCCGACGGCAGCCGGATGCTGACATGCGCGCCGCCATCCGCGCGATTGTCGATCGCGATCCGGCCCTCGTGCGCATCGAGAATGGTGCGGCAGACCGACAGGCCGATGCCGAACCCCGACGCCTTGTCGCCCTGGAACGGATCGAACGCCTGCGCGAGCCGGTCCGGCGCGAAGCCGGGACCGTCATCGTCGACATGCAGAACGACCTGCCCTGCCTCGCCGGCGATCGTCAGCCGGAGCCGGCGGCGCGCCTGCGGCAGCGTGGCCATCGCCTGGATCGCGTTGAGCAGCACGTTGACCATGACCTGCAGCAATTGGGTGCGGTCGCCGCGTACCGGGCTCGGGCGTCCGAGATCTCCGGCCTCGACCGCGACCGCGTGGCTGCGCAGCTCGCTGTCCAGGATCGCCAGCGCCTCGGTCGCCAGCTCCGCCAGGTCGAGCGGGACCAGCAGCGGCGGCTCGCGACGGCTCATCGCGCGGACCCGGTCCACCACGCGACCGGCGCGTTCGCTGGTGTCGACGATGCGCTGCAGGCAATGCGCCGCCTCGTCCAGCTCTGGCGGCGTGCGCTGCAGCCAGCGCTGCGCAGAGCGTGCGAAATTCATTGTCGCCTGCACCGGCTGGTTGACCTCGTGCGCGATGGACGCGGTCATCTGGCCCAGGGTCGAAAGCCGCGCCGCATGCCAGAGATCGACCCGCAATCGCTCGATCCGGTGCAGCGCCGCCTCGCGCTCGGTGACATCCAGCGCGGTCAGCAGAACGACGTCTGAGGCATCCTCGGCCTCGGCGCGGCCGACCGTCAGCACCACGTCGCGCATGCTGCCGTGGCTGTCGCTCAGGCTGCAGGCGAGCTCGATCGTCGCCCCGCCCCGGGCCAGCCGGGCCAGGGCGGCGTCGAGAGACACCGCAGCGGCCGGCGGCAGCCGTTCGCGCAGATCGAGACCGGGCAGCGCCGACCGCGCGACGGCCAGCAACCGCGCCGCCGCCTCGTTCCCGTCGCGCACCGTCAGGCGCCGGCCGCTCGCCTGCGACGGCGGCGACAGGCAGGCCTCGAGGATCGGCATGCCGGCGCCGTGGAAGATCGCGGCGTAGCGGCGCTGCGACCGCGCCCGGGCCTGTTCGGCGACGCGCTGCTCGGTCAGATCGGCGCTCAGCTCGATAATCCCGGCGGCGCGGCCGGTCTCGTCCAGCCGTCCCAGCCAGCGGCTGGACAGCAGCACTTCGGTGCCGTCGCGACGCTGCCGGGCGATCTCGCCCGACCAGCGCCCGCCAGGCGACAGGCGCGGCGGACCGCCCTCCTGGTAGCGCGTCCGCAGCAACTGCTCGGCGGAGCGGCCGATCGCCTCCTCGCGGGACCAGCCATAGAGGCGGGTCGCGCCGTCGTTCCAGTCGAGAATGACGTGGCCGGGATCGCGGACGATGACGGTGTCGTGGGTCAAGGCGAGCAGCCCGATCTGCTCCGCCAGCCGGGCCCGGGCCTGGCGCGCCCGCACGGCGAGCGCGGTGGCGACCAGGATCGCCGTCAGGCTGACGGCGAGGCGGACATAGGCCCCGTTCGGCGCCTCGCCGAGATGTTTGACGAGAAAAGACAGAACGGCGAGGACGCAGCAACCGGCGCCGGTCGCCACGATGATCCGCCGTCCGCCGGTCTCCGCCACCAGCATGACGACCAGCGAGTAGAGCACGGCGACGGCGTCGCGCATCGGCGTCAGGCTGTTGACGAGGAAGAGGGCGAGCGCCAGCAGGACCGGCGCCATCGTCCGGAGCGACCGCTTCATGACGCCGATCTAGCATTTCCCGCGCATCACCGTCACGGCATCGTCATGCCGCTGCGCGTCGACCGGTTCTAATCAGACCGGATGAGCAAGCACCCGACCGCGCATCGCTTCGGCGAGCCCCGCCCGTCCGTGGCGCCGCCGCATCCGCAGCAGGCACCGCTCTACCGGGGAGAAGGGTTCGAGGCGCTGCCGGCGCCGACCGGAAAGCCGCCCTTCCGCCTCGACCTGTCCGAGCTGGTGCCGGACGCGGTGGCCGCGGCGGAGAAGGCCGGTGGCATGAGCTTCCACATGGTCGGCGACACCGGCGGGGTGAAGGATCCCACCCCGCAATTGCTGGTCGCGCGCGGGCTGGAGCAGGACGCGGCGATCGCCGGTCCATACGGCCGGCCGGCCTTCTTCTACCATCTGGGCGACGTGATCTATTTCGACGGCCAGGCGTCGGGATACGCCCCGCAATTCTACGAGCCGTACGCGCACTACGAGCTGCCGATCCTGGGCATCCCCGGCAACCATGACGGCGCGGTGATGGATGACGGCACCCGCGACAACCCGCTGCCGTCGCTGGCCACCTTCGTGCGCAATTTCTGCGCCGCCAGGCCGGGCACGCGGTCTCCGGACGCCGGTGAGGCGACGCGTACCGCGATGATCCAGCCGAACGTCTACTGGACCCTGCTGTCGCCGTTCGCGACCATCGTCGGCCTGTATACCAACGTCCCGGAGGGTGGCGTGGTCGAGCCGGATCAGGCCGCCTGGTTCGAGGCCGAGCTCGCCGCCGCGCCGGCCGACCGTCCGCTGATCGTGGCGCTGCATCACCCGCTCTATTCGCTCGACACCTATCATTCCGGCAGCAAGCCGATGGCAGCTTTGCTCGCCGCCGCGACCAAGAAAGCGAAGCGGCAGCCGCACATCGTGTTTTCCGCCCATGTCCACAACTACCAGCGCTTCACCGTCGCCGACGCCAAGCCAGGAAAGGCGGGGGAAGCGGCGCCTTGCGTGACGCCGTTCATCGTCGCCGGCGCCGGCGGCTACCACAACCTCCACAAGATGGCGCAGATCGACGGCAAGCCGCTGATGACGCCGTATCAGGACGCGACCATGCCGGGGGTCACGCTGAACAGCTACTTCGACGACCGGTTCGGCTTCCTGCGCGTCACCGTCTCCGGGACCGAGATCGCCGTGGAGTCCTACACCGTGCCCCGGCCGCAGGAGCCGTGGTCGCGTGGCGCCCGCCTGTTCGACAGCATGCGCCTCGACTGGGGCCGGCGCACCCTGCTCGCCGGCTGACGGTCGCGGCAACGACCGTTCGGCGGACGTTGCTGTGTGTGACGATGCGAAGACGCAATGTTACACGAAACCGCTCAAGATCCCGGGTCATCGCGTGTCCGGACGATACGCAACGAGCTGGGAGCCGAAAGCGATGACACCCTCGACCAGCCTGCCCGTTGCCCTGTGCCTTGCCGTGCTCTGCGCCGGATGCAGCCCGGCGCTCAGCGTCGCGCCGCCGACCCTGGTCAGCGGCACCTCGATGTCGGAAGGCAAGCGCATACCTGCCGCGTCGTTCCACCTCGACGACCGGGTTGTGATGCTGGTCGATGTGAGCTGGGCCGATCCGACCATCGATGCCGGGATCCACGAATGCGAATGGCGCTGGTATCGCGACGGACAGCTCGTCTCCGACAGCCATCCGACGCGGCTCTCTTTCCGCAGGACGCCCTTTACGCTGCGTACCGCCCGGGCCGCGGCGACGCTCGGGCTCGGGCAGTACACGGTGCAGACCCTGATCGACGACAAGCTGGTCGCCACCAGCCGGTTCAGCATCGTCGGCTGAGCGCCTCTCGGCGCGGGGGCTCAGGCCTTTCCGTTATGCGTCGGCGCCCCGACATTGGCGATCATCTCGCCGAACGGCCCGGCATTGCGCGCCGGTCCGTAGCCGTTGCCGGTGGTGGCCCTGAGCGGCAGCTTGGGGAACACCAGCTCGGCGAACCGGTAGCATTCCTCGAGATGCGGGTACCCGGACAGGATGAAGCGGTCGATGCCGATCGCCATGTATTCCTTCATCCGCGCCGCGACCTCGTCCGGATCGCCGACGAGGGCGGTACCGGCGCCGCCGCGCACCAGGCCGACGCCGGCCCAGAGATTGGGCGAGACCTCGAGCCCGTCGCGGCCGCCTTTGTGCAGGCTGGCCATGCGCTGCTGCCCGACGCTGTCGAACTTCGAGAACGCCGCCTGTGCCTTGGCGATGTCCGCGTCGCTGACGTGACGGATCAGGTCCGACGCCGCCGCCCAGGCCGCCTCCGAGGTCTCGCGCACGATCACGTGCAGCCGGATGCCGAACGACAGGGTGCGGCCCTTGGCCGCCGCCAGCGCACGCATGCTGGCGATCTTCTCCGCCACCGCCGCCGGCGGCTCGCCCCAGGTCAGGTAGACATCGACATGCTCGGCCGCGACCTGCTGCCCAGCCTCCGACGAGCCGCCGAAATAGAGCGGCGGATAGGGATGCTGCACCGGCGGGTAGAGCAGCTTGCCGCCGGCCGAGCGCAGGTGGCGCCCTTCGTAATCCACCGTCTCGCCCTGCATCAGCCGCCGCCAGACCGCGAGATATTCGTCGGTCGCGGCGTAGCGCTCGGCATGATCGAGGAACACGCCGTCGCCGGCCAGTTCCGCCGGATCGCCGCCGGTCACCACGTTGACCAGCAGCCGGCCGCCCGACAACCGGTCGAAGGTCGCCGCCATGCGCGCGGTCATCGAGGGCTCGGACAGGCCGGGACGCACCGCCACCAGGAACCTGACGCGGCTGGTCAGCGGGATCATCGAAGAGGCGACCACCCAGCTATCCTCGCAGGATTTTCCGGTCGGCAGCAGCATGCCGAAATAGCCGAGCTCGTCGGCCGCGCGGGCGATCTGGCTCAGATAGGTCAGGGTGACGTGGCGCGCGCCGATCTGGCTGCCGAGATAGCGCCCGTCGCCATGCGTCGGCAGGAACCACAGCACGTCGGCTTCGCTGGCGCCGTGATCGCCGCCCTGGCCGTGCGGACCGATGTCGCTGGAAGCCGAAAGGATCGAATCAGGCATGCAGGCTCTCCGGGACGCGGCGAATTTCACTATGAAAGAGTGTAAAAACTGGATCGGAGACTGGACCAGTCTGTTGAATAATGCAAAGCACGGTCCGCTGAGGGAGCCCTGTCCTATGCGCACGCGCCGTTCGATCCTGTCCACCGCCCTGCTGGCGTCGCTCGCCGCCGCCGCGCGCGTCGCGCCCGCCCTCGCCGCGCCGTCGCGCACCATCCGCATCGGCTACCAGCGCTACGGCACCCTGATCCTGCTCAAGCATACCGGCATGCTGGAGAAGGCGCTCGCCGGCACCGGCACCACCGTCGCCTGGAGCGAGTTCGCGGCCGGACCGCAGATGCTGCAGGCGATGGGGGCGGGAGCGATCGATTTCGGCATCACCGGCGACGCGCCGCCGATCTTCGCCCAGGCCGCCGGGCCGCGCGTGGTCTATGTCGGCCACGAGCCGCCGGCGCCGTTCGGCGAGGCGATCATCGTGCCGGCTTCCAGCCCGCTGCACGACGTGGCCGGGCTTCGCGGCAAGACGGTCGGGCTGAATCGTGCCTCGAACGTGCACTGGCTGCTGCTCGCGGCACTCGCCAAGGCCGGTCTGACCATGGCCGACATCCAGCCCGTGTTCCTGGTGCCGGGCGCCGCGCGTCCGGCGTTCGACAGCGGCCGGCTCGATGCCTGGGCGATCTGGGACCCGTATCTGTCGTCGGCCGAGAGTGCCGGACACACGCGCGTGCTGGCGCAGGCGGACGGGCTGGTCGGCAACCGGCAGTTCTTCCTCGCCGACCGCACCTTCGCCAACGCCAATCCCGACCTGATCAAGCTGCTCCTGGCGCAGATCGCGCAGTCCGATGCCTGGAGCCAGGCGCACAAGCCGGAGGTCAGCCAGTATCTGGCCGACGATACCGGGCTGCCGCTGCCGGTGGTGCGCCGCGCGATCGACCGGCTCACCTTCGGCGTGCAGTCGATGACGCCGGAGGTGGTCGCCGAGCAGCAGCGCATCGCCGACGCGTTCTACGGCCAGCATCTGATTCCGGCGGCGCTGACGGTCAGGGACGCGGTCTGGACGCCGCCCGCCTGATCCGCCGCCTCTTCATGGGCTCGAGGTCCAGCCGCACAGAGCCAGACGGTCGCGCATGTGCGGCGGGGGCGGCGCGGTCGCCGAGACCGGCGGGTCGAGCGGCAGCGTCAGCGATCGGGCGAGCAGATGCAGGCGCACGCCGCCGCCGGCACGCCCATAGACCGGATCGCCCAGCACCGGGCAGCCGAGCAGCGCGCAATGCACCCTGGCCTGGTGGGTGCGGCCGGTCAGCAGCCTGAGCTCGAGCCAGGCGAGGCCGGGCGCCCGCCCGAGCACGCGCCATTCGGTCCGGGCCGGCTGGCCGTCGGCGCTGGCCTCCATGCGCCAGCCGTCCGTCGCGGAGCGTTTGGCGAGCGGCCGGTCGACCAAGCCCGCCTCCGTCTCCGGCCCGTCTTGCACCACCGCCCAGTAGCGCTTGTCGGCGCGACCCTCAGCGAAGCAGGCCTGCGCGGCGATCAGCGCGGCCTTGCGCAGCGCCACCACCAGGCAGCCGGCGGTGTCTGCATCCAGCCGGTGCGCCAGCCACGGACCGTCGCGTCGGCGGCTGAGCGACGGGAACATGTCCTCCACCGAGGCGCCGCCACGCGGTCCGGCATGCACCGGAAGCCCGGCCGGCTTGTCCAGCACCACCAGGCGCTGGTCCTGGAACAGGATCGAAGGCGCGATCAGGCGCGTCGCCGTTCGTCGAGATTCGGCAGCAGGGCGGTCAGGATGCCGAGCGCCGGCAGGTAGGCGCACACCGCATAGACGAACTCGATGCCGCGCGCGTCGGCGAGCAGTCCGAGCAGGGCGGCGCCGAGCCCGCCCATGCCGAAGGCGAGGCCGAAGAACAGCCCCGCCACCATGCCGACCCGGCCCGGCAGCAGCTCGGTCGCATAGACCAGAATCGCCGAGAAGGCGGAGGAGAGGATCAGCCCGATCGCCACGCTCAGGCCGATGGTCCAGCCCAGCCCGACATGCGGCAGCAGCAGGCTGAACGGCAGCACGCCGAGGATCGACACCCAGATCACCGCCTTGCGGCCGATCCGGTCGCCGACCGGGCCGCCGATGAAGGTGCCGGCGGCCACCGCGCCCAGGAACACGAACAGGTCGGTCTGCGCCGCCTGCACGCCGATTCCGAAGCGATGAATGAGGTAGAAGATGTAGTAGCTGCTGAAGCTGGCCAGGTAGAAATACTTGGAGAACACCAGCGCGATCAGCACCGCCAGCGCCGCGCCGACCCGCGCCCGGCTCAGCACCACGCCATGCGGCCGCGCCCGCGACGCGACCACCGGCTGCATCGCATACCAGCGACCGATCCAGCCCTGTAGGCCGGCGCCGAACAGCGCCAGCAGGCAGAACCAGGCCAGGCTCGCCTGTCCGAGCGGCAGCACGATGAAGGCGGCCAGCAGCGGGCCGAACGAGGTGCCGAGATTGCCGCCGACCTGGAACAGCGACTGCGCGAAGCCGAACCGGCCGCCGGAGGCCAGCCTGGCGATCCGCGACGATTCCGGATGGAAGATCGACGAGCCGACCCCGAGCAGGGCCGCGCCGATCAGCAGATGCGCGTAGCTGCCGGCGATCGCCAGCCCCAGCAGTCCGGACAGCGTGAACAGCATGCCGACCGACAGCGACCAGGGCAGCTTGCGCCGGTCGGTGTACTGCCCGACCAGCGGCTGCAGCAGCGACGCGGTCGCCTGGTAGGTCAGGGTCAGGAAGCCGATCTGTCCGAACGACAGCAAGAAGCCGCGCTTGAGCAGCGGATAGATCGCCGGCAGCAGCGCCTGCATCGAATCGTTGAGCAGATGGCACAGCGTGATGGTGAGCAGCACCGCGAACGCGCTCCGCGCCGCGTCGTCCCGCATCGGGCGCGCGGTCGGCAGCAGGCGCGCGCCGTCCAGGCCGTTATCCATGGGTACCTTGGCTTTGTTGCAGATCCCATCCTGCCGAAACCGCCGGGCCGTGGAAACGGCGCCGACGGCATGGGAGCCCCTCTCAGATCGATATAACGAGGTTGCGGGGCGGCGTCTTGCAATGCTTTGATACGCGCAAGCAATGTCCTCCACGCGGCGCGAAGGAGGGCGGACCATGATCGGGAGCTCGAACCGTGTCTTATTCCCTCGAAGGCGTGCGCTGGTCGCAACCGCAGATCACATGGTCGTTCGAGGATAGCGGCGTCTCGACCAATGGCGGTTTCGCCTATTCAGACCCGATCACCGATCCGGTCCAGCAGGCGCTGGTCGAGCAGGCCTTGTCCGACTGGCAGGCGCATAGCGGCGTCACCTTCTACCAGGTGGCGGACAGTCAGCCTCAGGCGACCGCGCCGGATATCCGCATCGGCCTCGGCAATCTGCTCGGCCAGCCCGGCCAGAGCGACACCATCGGCCTGACCGACTACTATTACTATCCGAGCACCGACACCTTCGCCTCCGGTGTCTACGTGGCGCTGCAGGATCCGTCGGTGACGCCGCTGCAGGCGGACGGGTCGGGCACCCTGCTCTATGCGGGCACCGATTCGAGCTTCTACCAGGTCATCCTGCACGAGATCGGACACGCGCTCGGCCTGGATCACGACACGACCGACACCAGCGCTGTGATGTATCCGGTGGCGATGTCCACCAACCGCGAGCTGGGCGCGTCGGACATCGCCGGGATCGACAGCCTGTATGGCGCCAATACCGGGAACGACCAGGACCAGACCGAGATCTTCATGTCCGGCACGATCGGCGAATACACCCTGGCGCAGAACGGCAGCGGCACGCTGGTGGTCACCGACCACGTCGGCGGCCGCGACGGGGTGACGGCGATCGCCACCGACCGGTTCTATTCCTTCGGCGATGGGACCGCCTTCGCCGACCCGAACGGCAACGGCGCGGACGTCGCCCGTCTCTACCTCGCCGCGTTCGACCGTGCGCCGGACCTTGGCGGCCTCGAGAACTATGTCGGCGCCGCCAATGCCGGGCTGGGCCTGGTGCAGATCGCCAACGATCTCGTCTCCTCGACGGAGTTCAGCAGCCGGTTCGGCGGCCTGGACACCATGTCCTTCATCAGCGCCGCCTACGAGAACGTGCTGCATCGCGCGCCGGACGCCGGCGGGCTGCAGACCTACGAGAACGCGGTGAATTCCGGCGTCAGTCGTGGACAGGTCCTGGTCGATCTGTCGCAGAGCCAGGAGAGCCGCGCGGTGAACATCGATCTCGCCGGCGATCATGACGACGCCGAAATTGACCGCTTGTATGGCGCCGCCCTGGATCGCGCGCCGGACGCCGGCGGGCTGCAGGCCTATGCCGCCGCCCTGGAAAACGGCACCAGCATCGCCGCCCTGGCCCAGGGACTGACGAGCTCCGTGGAATTCCAGTCGCTCTACGGCGGTCTCAGCAATACCAGCTTCGTGCAGTCCTTGTATCAAAACACGCTGCACCGCGCCGCCGATCCGGGTGGTCTCGCCAGCTACACCAATGCGCTGAATTCGGGCGTCAGCCGCGCCGCGGTGGTGGTCAGCATCGCCGACAGCCTGGAGAACCGGAACGACACCGCCTCCGCCACCCATGACGGCTACGTGTTCCTCGCCGGGACCTGACCCCGCGCCGTACGCGCGCCGCGCCGCTATTCGTCGTCCTGGGTGCGCCTGACCAGCACCTCGCGCCGGCCGACATGGTTGGCGGCGCTGACGATGCCCTCCTTCTCCATCTGCTCGATCAGCTTGGCGGCGCGATTGTAGCCGATCGACAGATGACGCTGGATGAAGCTGGTCGACGCCTTGCCCTCGCGCGCCACCAGCGCCACCGCCTGGTCGAACAGGCCGGTCTCGCCGTCGAAGCCGCCGCCGCCGAGCCCGTTGCCGGATCCGCCGCCGCTACCTGGGCCGGGTCCGCTCTCCTCCTCGAAGATCGAGGTCACCTCGTCGACATAGACCGGCTCGCCCTGGGCGCGCAGATGGCGCACCACCTCCTCCACCTCCAGGTCGCCGACGAACGGCCCATGCACGCGGGTGATGCGTCCGCCGCCGGCCATGGTGAGCATGTCGCCCTGGCCCAGGAGCTGCTCGGCGCCCTGTTCGCCCAGGATGGTGCGGCTGTCGAACTTGCTGATCACCTGGAACGAGATCCGGCTCGGGAAATTCGCCTTGATGGTGCCGGTGATGACGTCGACCGACGGGCGCTGCGTGGCCATGATCACATGGATGCCGGCGGCGCGCGCCATCTGCGCCAGGCGCTGCACCGTGGTCTCGATCTCCTTGCCGGCGACCATCATCAGGTCGGCCATCTCGTCGATCACCACCACGATGTAGGGCAGCGCCTCCAGGGAGAGATTCTGCTCCTCGAAGATCGGCCGCCCGGTCTCCGGATCGAACCCGGTCTGCACCTTGCGGGTCATGATCTCGCCGCTGGCGCGCGCCTGCGCCACCCGGTCGTTGTAGCCGTTGATGTTGCGCACCCCGAGCTGGCTCATGCCGCGATAGCGGCGCTCCATCTCGCGCACCGTCCATTTCAGCGCGGTGACCGCCTTGGCCGGATCGGTCACCACCGGCGCCATCAGATGCGGGATGCCGTCATAGATCGACAGCTCCAGCATCTTCGGATCGATCATGATCAGGCGGCATTCCTCCGGGCTGAGCCGGTAGAGCAGCGACAGGATCATGGAATTGATGCCGACCGACTTGCCCGACCCGGTGGTTCCGGCGATCAGCAGATGCGGCATGCGGGCGAGATCGGCGTAGATCGGCGCGCCGGAGATGTCCTTGCCCAGCGCCAGGCAGAGCCGCGCCGGATGGTCCGCCCAGGCGTCCGCGCCCAGCAGTTCGGAGAAATAGACCGTCTCGCGCTTGGCGTTCGGCACCTCGATGCCGATCACGTTGCGTCCCGGCACGGTGGCGATCCGCACCGCGGTCACCGAGAGCGAGCGGGCGATGTCGTCGGCGAGCCCGATCACCCTGGCCGAACGGATTCCCGGCGCCGGCTCGAGTTCGTACAGCGTCACCACCGGCCCGGCATGGATGTCGCCGATCGCGCCCTGCACGCCGTAATCGGACAGCACGGTCTCGAGCAGCCTCGCATTGGCTTGCAGACTGTCGTTCGACGGGCCGGTGCTGGCGCGGGCCGGCGCCGGCTGCAGCAGCGAGAGCGGCGGGAAGCTCCAGTGGCCCAGCCCCGCTCCCTGCTGCATCCGTCGCCAGTCCGGCTCCGCCGCCGCGGCCGCCGCTGGTCGCGGCGCCGCCTCGTGCCGTCCGCCGCCCAGCAGGCGGCCGAACGAGAGGATGCCGCCCCTGGCGTCTCGCGCCGGCGCCGGTTCGGCGGCCGGTGGCGATGCGACGCCGTCCTGGCGATCGCCAGCGCCCTCCCGAGCCACGCTTTGGCCGGGCTCCTGGGGGCCGCCGAGACGGATGGTCGGAAGCTGGTCCTCGCCGGGCGCGCGGGTCGCCTTCAGGGCGGCGCGGGACCGCAGCGGCAGGATCGGCTGTTCCTCCGGCTCCTCCTCCGCGCCTGGCGGCATCACCCAGCCGCCGCGTCCCGCCAGGGCCGAGGGCTGCGCCGGCCGCGAGTTGTCCACCGCTGCGGTGCTGGCCCGCAGGCTCGGTTCGCGCCGCTCCGCCGCCTTGCGCAGGCGGCCGGCCGGCTTGCCCGTTTGCGGATCGGCCCTGAGCGCCAGCGCCATGCCGCCCGAATCTGCACCGGCAGAGCCCGGCGCGCGGCCGCGCATCGACGCCGCGAACGGCGATTCGCCGGGCAGCACGTGATCGAATTCCTCCTCGTCGTCGGACAGGCCGGCACCGCCGCCGCGGCCGCCGGACAGGCGCTCGCGGAACGAACGCCTGGCGCCGCCGGAACCCTCCAGGCCACGCCGCCGCGCTCCGCGCCCGCGTGCGATCGGGTAGCGTGCCGTGCTGCGCGCGGCGCCCCAGACCGCGCGCCATTCCCTGGCCGACAGGCCGAGGCAGAGCGGGACCAGCAGCAGCGCCAGCGCCAGCGCCAGCAGCCAGACCAGCAGGCCGCCGACGGCACCGAGCGCCGCCTGTCCAGCGGCGATCGCGGCCTGCGCCAGCAGCAGACCGACCGATCCGCCGGGCATCAGGCGTGGCGACCAGGCGGTCAGCGTCGGCAAGGTGGCGCCGAGGCCGGGATGCAGCAGCAGCGGTATCCCGGCCAGCACCGACGCCAGCACCGGCAGCGCGCAGAGCAGCGCGATCAGCCGCAGGGTCTTGCTGCCGAGGCCGCCGCCGGAGGCGATCCGCCAGGCCCAGGCCAGCATCACCAGAACCGGCAGGCCGCCGGCGATGCCCAGATATTGCAGCGCCAGGTCGGCGAAGGTGGCGCCGACCGGGCCCGCCAGGTTGCGCGCCGGATCGCCGGTCGAGGTGTCGAGCGACGAATCGTGCGGATTGTAGGTGGCGAGCGCCACCAGCATCGCGATCGCGACCAGGGCCAGGGCGATGCCGCCCAGTTCGGAAAAGCGGCGGCGGATCAGCGCCTGCAGATGCGGCGAGGCGAACCGCTCCGACAGGAACCGGCTGCGTAGGGCGACTTGCATGGGCGCGGCTCCAGCCTTTCTTCGCGAACCGGTCGAACCATAGCCCGGAACCCATTGGCAGAAGAAGCACGGAGACGAGGAGGCCGCATAATCGTCGTCGGCCCGTGTTCGCAAGGCGATATCGGTGTTCATTGGGAGAATGATATGAAAATCCCGACCGAGGCGGCCGGGAAAGGAAGACCATGTTTCGACGCAGCGTCCTGGCGTTCGGTCTGCTGCAGACGGTCGATCTGCGGCTGCCGCTGTTCAGGCGCCGCCAGAAGCGGTCGCTGTACGACGTGGTGGCGCAAACGCCGGATTTCTCGCTCTGGAAACGCGTCGTCGACGATGCCGGCCTGGCCGCCCTGCTGGCCGGCCAGCATCCTCTGACGATCTTCGTGCCGACCGACGACGCCTTCGCCGGTCTTCCCGCGGACGTGCGCGTGGCGCGGCGCGAGAGCCAGGACCAGCGACGCCGGCGTCTGGACGCGATCGTCCGCGACCACATGCTGGCCGGCATGCACCGGCCGGCGGAGATCGCCGCCGGCCGGGACGACTACCCGACGCTGGGCGCCGGCACCATGAGCTTCAGCAGCGTCGGCACGCGCAGCCTGACGGTCGAATGGACCAGTGCCGTCGGCAGCGAGGGCGCCGCCATCACCGACCTGCCGATCGAGGCCGCGAACGGGCTGCTCTACGTGATCTCCAAGGTCTTCATCGCGTGAGATCCGGTTTGAGACCGTGCGGTAATCGCGATCCGACGCGACCGTCCGCGCTTGCCTCGGCGCACGCAGTCCAGGCAGCCACGCCGGCGCCGTCGTGCAGACGCGACCTTCTCACGCGGCAAACGGCAGTCTCGGACAGGCCCTGAACCGGTTGCGCCACGATCGGGGCGCTGTCGTCACAGCACCGGAACGCCCACCAGCTTGGCCTTCGGTTCCGGCTCGACATGGATGCTGATGACCGCCTCGCCGAGACGCTCGCGCAGCGCCGCCTCGATGCGGTCGCAGATCTCGTGCGAGGCCTGCACCGTCATCTGGCCCGGC
>CAIMSN010000022.1 GCA_903844135.1 uncultured Rhodospirillales bacterium
CGATCAGGCTGGAGAAGGCGATCGTGGTCACCAGCCCCATCAGGAAGCCGGGCAGCGCGCCGTGCGACCATTCCGGGTAGCGCACCACGCCGCCGGCCTGCGGCAGGGCGGCGCCGAGTTCGCAATAGACCAGCCCGAGCAGCAGCACGGCGATCCCGGCGATCACCCAGGACAGCAGGCTGGCCGGCCCGGCGATCGCCGAGACATGCGCGGCGGCGAACAGCCAGCCCGATCCGAAGATCGAGCCGAAACCGATCATCGTCAGGTCCAGCCGAGACAGGGTGCGCCGGAAACCGCCGCCGCCGGCCGGCGGGATCGTGGTCTCGCTCATCGGCGGGTGTTCCAGGACCAAAACCGGCCGGGATCGAATGGGGCGAGATCCACCGGGGAGCCGCGGTTCGCGACCAGGCCGGCGATGATCTCCGCGGTACGCGGCGCGAGGGTCAGGCCGAGATGCTGATGGCCGCACGCCACCAGGATGGCAGGGTGTCCCGGCAGCGTGCCGAGCGCCGGCAGATAATCCGGCAAAGTGGGGCGGGCGCCGACCCATCGTGTGAAGCCGGATGCGCGTGGCAGACCCAGCGCGCCGACATGCGCTTCGAGCCGTCGCCATTTGCGCGGATCCGGCGGCGCGGCCTCGGACGTGAATTCGACGAACGAAGCGGCGCGCAGCCGGTCGCCGAAGCGGGTGACGATCAGCGCGCGATCCTCGAACACCAGCGGCGGCAGGTCGTAGCCGCCGCCATGGTCCCATTCGACATGGTAGCCCCGCTCGGCGATCAGCGGCATCGTCACCCGCAGCGGACGCAGCAGGTCGCGGGCGCCGACGCCGGGCGCGATCAGCACGCGGCGTGCCAGGAGCTCGGCGCCGTCCTCCAGCACCACACTCTGCGACCCGCCTCCCGGCTGGACCCTGACGGCACGGCCCCGGCGGATGCCGCCGCCGGCGGAAAGGAAGGCCGCCTCGAGACGGTGCAGCGCCTCGGCCACGTCGCGGAGCTGGCCGGTATGATGGAACCGCAGCCCGGTCGCCGGACGCCAGGACAGATGCGCGGCGATGCGGTCGCGCTCGTCGTCGCCGATCCCGGTCACGCGTGCGCTGCCGATGTCTGCCGCGCGCCAGGCGCCGGCGGCCGCCAGGCCCGCCGAACCCTCCGGCCACAGCATCAGGTGACCGTCCGCCGCGACCAGCCCGGGCGCGCCGAGATCGGCGGCCAGCCGTTGCCAGGCCGGCAGCGCGTCGGCCAGCAGCGACGACAGAGCGCGCTGACCGGCCTGGCCGGCGAAGCAGGCGCGCAGCGCTCGGGCCGCCCACGGCGCCCAGACCGCCGGATACCGCCAGCCGACATCCAGCGCGCCGCCGGCCAGGAACAGCCGGCGCGGCAGGCTGCGCAGCAGGGCGGGGCTGGTCAGCGGCCGCACCTGCTCGGTGGCGATATGTCCGGCGTTGCCGAACGAGGCGGATTCGAACCGGTGCGGCAAGGCGGGCGGCGCGTCGACCAGGATCGTCCCCAGCCCGGCCTGGCGCAGGCGCAGCGCGCAGGCGCGGCCGACGATCCCGCCGCCGACGACAATGATGTCGGCGACGATGTCGGCGCCGACGTCGGCGACGTCGCCGGTCGCCGCACCGGATCGCGTCGTCTCGGGGTGGCCGTCCTGCATTGTGCCGCTGGTCCTTGCCGCGCAATTTCGTATACGGTAGACGAACAGCACCCGAATGCAAGCAAGGCGCGATCGATGATGCGATGGTCTGGTGTCTTCCCCGCAGCGACGACGCAGTTCGCGCCGGATCTCTCGGTCGACCTGGCGGCGACGCAGCGCGTGCTCGATGCGCTGGTGCAGGACGGGGTGCATGGGCTGGTGGTGATGGGCACCTGCGGCGAGAACAACTCGCTCGAGCCGGACGAGAAGCTTCTCGTGTTGCAGGCGGCGTGCGAGGCGGTCGGCCGGCGCGTGCCGATCGTGGTCGGGGTCTCGGAACTGACCACGCCGCGCGCCTGCCGGTTCGCCGCCGACGCGGCCAGGATCGGCGCCGATGCGCTGATGGTGCTGCCGGCGATGGTCTACGTGCCCAAGCCGCACGAGCTGGAGGCGCATTTCCGCGCCGTCGCCGCCGCGTCTGACCTGCCGATCATGCTGTACAACAACCCGGCCGCGTACCGGGTCAATATCGGCGACGACGTGCTGGCGAACCTGGCCGACGTGCCCAGCATCGTCGCGATCAAGGAGAGCGCCGCCGACACGCGCCGCTTCACCGATCTGCGCAACGCGTTCGGTGATCGCTACGTGCTGATGGCGGGCCTGGACGACGTGGCGCTGGAAGGGCTGGTGCTGGGGGCGAGCGGCTGGGTGTCCGGCCTGACCAGCGCCTTCCCGGTCGAGTCGGTGGCGCTGGTCGACGCGATCGCGCGGGGCGACATGGCGACGGCGCTGCGCATCTATCGCTGGTTCATGCCGCTGCTGCATCTCGACGCCGAGCACGACCTGGTGCAATCGATCAAGCTGGCCGAACAGATCATGGGACGCGGCAGCGAACGGGTGCGGGCGCCGCGCCTGGTCCTGCAGGGCGCCAGGCGCGACGCGGTGGTCGCGATGGTGGAGATGGCGGCGGCGACCAGGCCGGTACCGACACCGTACTGACGATTCCAGACCGGGACGCGAGGCGCTGCATGCGGCATACGTTCTTCTGCATCGACGGCCATACCGCGGGGAACCCGGTGCGCCTGGTGGCCGGGGGCGCGCCGCTGCTGCGCGGCGAGACCATGAGCGCGCGCCGGCAGGATTTCCTGGAGCGGTTCGACTGGATCCGCACCGGCCTGTGCTTCGAGCCGCGCGGCCACGACATGATGTCCGGCGGCTTCCTGTATCCGCCGACCCGTGCTGACTCCGATGCCGGGCTGCTGTTCATCGAGACCAGCGGCTGCCTGCCGATGTGCGGCCACGGCACCATCGGGCTGGTCACCTTCGCGCTGGAACACGGGCTGATCCAGCCGCGCATCCCTGGCCAACTGGTGCTGGAGGTGCCGGCCGGGCTGATCTCGGTGACGTATGCCGAGGAGGCCGGGCGGGTGCGGTCGGTGACGATCCGCAACGTCGCCTCCTATGTCGCGGCGACCGGGATCGGGATCGTCGTGCCGGGGCTCGGGCCGTTGAGTGTGGACGTGGCCTATGGCGGCAATTTCTACGCGATCGTCGAGCCGCAGGGCGCGTATGCCGGGCTCGACGCGCTGGGTGCGGAGCGGCTGCTGGCGTTCAGCCCGCTGGTGCGCGCCCTGGTGCGGGCGCAGGTCACGCCGGTGCATCCGCTCGATCCGACCATCGCCGGGGTGAGCCACGTGCTGTGGGCGGATGTGGGCGACGACGATACCCAAGACGCGACCCAAGGCCGCAACGCCGTGTTCTACGGCGACAAGGCGATCGATCGCAGCCCGTGCGGCACCGGCACCTCGGCCAGGCTGGCGCATCTGTGGAGCCAGGGCCGGCTCGCGGTCGGGCAGCCGTTCGTGCATCGGAGCTATATCGGCAGCGCGTTCACCGGCACCGTCGCCGAGGAGACCGAGCTGGCCGGGCAGGCGGCGATCGTCCCGCTGATCCAGGGTTCGGCGGTGTCGACCGGGTTCAACACCATCTGGATCGATCGCGAGGACCTGTTCTGGCGCGGCTTCCAGGTCGTATGATCGCAAAGACCGCGATCGGAGCGAGCGGGATTGCCACGAACAGAGAGACGGGCGTGCGAGAGACGGGCGTGCGAGAGATGGGCGGGCGAGAGATGGGCGGCAGAGAGGCGGCCGGTTTCGGGCCGATCGAGGTCCGCACCCTGGCCGACCGCGTCTATGACGTGGTGCGCGATCGCATCCTGGCCGGCGACCTCGCCGGTGGCGACCCGATCCGCCAGGACACGATCGCCGCCGAGCTCGGCATCAGCAAGATCCCGCTGCGCGAGGCGCTGACCAGGCTCGAGCAGCACGGGCTGGTGAGTTCGTCGGCCAATCGCGGCTTCGTGGTCGCGCCGCTTTCCGCCGAGGAGGCGGAGGAGGTGTTCGCGCTGCGCCTCAAGCTGGAGCCGGACGCGATCCTGCGCGGCTGCAGGCGGGCCGGCCGGGCCGACCATGCGGTCGCCAGGGCGGCGCTGTCGGTGCTGGAGGGCAAGGTGCGCGCCGGCAGCCTCGACCAGGGCACCTACAACCGGATCTTCCACATGGCGCTGATCCGGCCCGGCGCGGGGCGGGTGACGGTGTCGCTGATCGAGCGCCTGATCATGATCGCCGACCGCTACGTGCGGCTGCACCTGCGCATCGAGGGACGCGACAGCCGGGCCAACGCGGAACATCGCGACATCCTGGCCTGCTGGATCGCCGGCGACGTCGAGCGGCTGGGTCCGCTGATCGAGGGCCATATCGCTGAGACGCTGAACGATCTGCGTCAGGAGCTGTCGGGCTGAGCGAGCCCGGCCGTGTCTACATCGCGTCCGGCAACGCGAACGCGGCCTTCCGCTCGCTGTAGCGATCGACGAGATAGTCGGCGCGGTCGCGCAGCAGCCAGGTGAAGCGCACCAGCTCCTCCATCACGTCGACGACCCTGTCGTAATGCGCGGACGGCAGCATGCGGCCGGCCTCGTCGAACGTCTCGAACGCCTTGGGAACGCTGGACTGGTTCGGGATGGTGACCATCCGCATCCAGCGACCGAGCAGACGCAGCGCGTTCACGACGTTGAAGCTCTGCGACCCTCCCGACACCTGCATGACCGCGAGCGTCCGCCCCTGCGTCGGCCGCAACGACCCGCTCTGCAGCGGCAGCCAGTCGATCTGGTTCTTGAACACGCTGGTGACGGCGCCGTGCCGTTCCGGGCTGCACCAGACCTGCCCCTCCGACCATTGCGACAGGGCGCGGAGTTCGACCACCTTGGGGTGGGTCGGCGGCACGCTGTCGGTCATCGGCAGATCGCGTGGATCGAAAACCCGTGTTTCCGCGCCGAGATGGTTGAGAATGCGCTCCGCCTCCAGGACCAGCAGGCGGCTATAGGACCGATCGCGCAGCGAGCCGTAGAGCAGAAGGATGCGCGGCGGATGCGCCATCCGGTCGACCGGTTCGAGCCGGCGGGGCTCCGGCGGCGACAGCAGGTCGGTGCGGCATTCCGGGATGTCGCTGGCAGCGTCGGGCTCGTTCATGCTTTCCTCTTCGGGATCAAAGCGCGCGCACGACCGGCAGCCAACCGGCCAACGCCAGCAGGGCGATCAGCAGCACCGGCGGCGTGACCACCAGACCGACCCGCATATACTGGCCCCAGCCGATGGTGACGCCCTTTCGCGCCAGCACGTGCAGCCAGAGCAGCGTCGCCAGGCTGCCGATCGGGGTGAATTTCGGACCGAGGTCGCAGCCGACGACATTGGCGTAGACCATCAGCGTGCGCGTCGCCGCCGGCAAGTGCTGCGCCTGGTCGATCGACAGGGCGCCGACAAGCACGCTCGGCATGTTGTTCATCACCGAGGACAGGAGCGCCGCGCCGAAGCCGGTGGCGATGGAAGCGACGACCGGACTGTGGCCGGCCAGGCGGGTCAAGGCGGTGGCCAGGGCCCCGGTCAGCCCGGCATTGCGCAGACCATACACCACCAGATACATGCCGAGGCTGAACACCACGATCTGCCAGGGCGCGCCGCGCAGGACCCGGCCGATCGGGATCACCACGCGCCGGCCTCCCTGATGCCACCGCCCGGCGAGCGCCAGCAGGATCAGCGCCGCGGCGCCCGTGACCACCGAGACCGGCACAGCGAAAGCCGCCAGCGCGACATAGGCGAACAGCAAAACGCCCAGCAGCGGAAACGCGGCACCAAAGACGACGGGATCGTGGATCGCGGTGCGCGGCGGCTCGAGCTCGGCCACCGTGTAGGAGCACGCGATCTGCCGCCGATAATACAGCCACAGCACGACGAGGGTTGCCGCGAGGGAGGCCAGGTCCACCGGCATCATGACGAGAGCGTAGTGGCCGAACCGGATACCGAAGAAATTGGCGCTGACGATGTTGACGAGGTTGGAGATCACCAGGGGAAGACTGGTGCTGTCCGCGACGAAGCCGGTGGCGACGATGAAGGCGAGCGCCGCGGCCGGCGGAAATCGCAGCCGCGCCAGGATGGCGACGACGATCGGCGTGAGCAGGAGGGCCGCGCCGTCATTGGCGAACACCGCGGCGATCGCGGCACCCAGCAGCAGGATCAGCGGAAACAGACGGCGCCCGTCTCCGCCGCCCCAGCGCGCCACGTGGAGCGCGGCCCAGCGGAAGAAGCCGGCCTCGTCGAGCAGCAGCGACATGACGATCAGCGCGACGAAGGTGAAGGTGGCGTCCCAGACCACGTGCCAGACGATCTGGATGTCGTGCGGATGGACGACGCCGGTCAGCAGCGCGACGGCGGCGCCGGCCATGGCGCTCCATCCGATCCCCAGGCCGCGTGGCTGCCAGATGACGAAAACGAGGGTCAGCAGGAAAATGGCGACGGCGAGCATGGGATCTCCAAAAGGCGCGCGGCGCGGTCGGGCGGCGTCAGCGCACGCGCTGCCCGGTCTCGTCGACCACGCGCTCGCCATCCTCCTTGGCGAAGGCGCCGCGCTGTGGCCGCGGCAGGATGTCGAGGACGATGTCCGACGGACGACACAGGCGCACGCCGAGCGGCGTCGCAACCAAGGGGCGATTGATCAGGATGGGGTGCTGCATCATCGCGTCGAGCAGAGTCTCGTCGGCCAGGGATGGATCGTCGAGACCGAGTGCTGCGTAGGGCGTGCCTTTTTCTCGCAGCACGGAACGGGGAGTCAGTCCGGCTTGTTCGATGAGCTGGATCAGCAGCGAACGGGCCGGTGGCGTCTTGAGGTATTCGACGACGTGCGGTTCGATGCCGGCATTGCGGATGATCGCCAGCACGTTCCGGGATGTACCGCATTGCGGATTGTGGTAGATGACGACAGGCGCAACGCTATCGTCGTTCAGGCGCATGGTGCCAGTTCCGCGATGAGCGGACCGCACAGATCCGAGCTGCCCTGGCAACAATCCTTGACCAGGAAAAGCATCAGCGTGCGAAGGCGGCCGAGGTCGGCGCGGTAGATGATCGAGCGGCTCCGACGTTCCGCGTTGATCAGGCCGGCACGCGTGAGCGTGGCCAGATGGGCGGACATGGTGTTTTGCGGCACCGCGATCTGGTGCGCGATCTCGCCGGCAGCCATGCCGTCCGGCTCGTGCTGCACCAGAAGCCGGAAGGTGGCGAGCCTTGTGTCCTGCGCGAGCGCGGCGAGCGCGGCGATGGCCGTTGTGGTTTCCATATATCTAGAATATCGGATATGGCGCCGCGTGTCCAGGGCCGCCGGCGATGCCCGGCTCGCGGAGACCCTTCGTCGTTCCGCTACCTGAAATCCCGCGTCGGCACGCGGATGGCCGGGTCGTGCCAGGTCTGGTGCGGGGTCTGGTGCGGGGTCTGGTGCTGGATCTGGCGCTGATCGGGGGCGCTCGGATGGGCGACCTCGTCGCCGCGGCCATGCGGGAGCGGAAACGCGCCGTCCCGGTCGCCGACGCTGCGCAGCAGGCCGGTCAGGTCCTCCAGCCGTTCCGTCACCACATGGATCACCTCGCCCTCGCGCTGCACCCTGCCGTGGCAGGCGATCATCCCGGCCGACAGCACCAGCCGGCGCTGCGCCTCGAACCGGTCCGGCCACAGGATCAGGTTGGCGACCCCGGTCTCGTCCTCGATGGTGATGAACATCACGCCCTTGGCGGAGCCGGGCTTCTGCCGGACCAGGACGATGCCCGGCACCGCGACCCGGGCGCCGTCGCGCGCCTGACGCAGGGCGGCGCACGTCACCATGCGCCGCGCCCGCAGCGCGGCCCGCACGAACGAGACCGGGTGCGCCCGCAGGCTGAGGCCGAGGCTGCGATAATCCTCGACCACCTCCTTGCCACGCCGCATCGGGAGCAGCGTCACCGGCGGCTCGACCGTCTCCGGGCGCGGGCGCCGTCCGGCATCCGCCGCCGCGAACAACGGCAGCGCGTCGTCGGCCAGGCCCTTCACCTGCCACAGCGCCTGCCGGCGATCGAGGCCGAGATCGCGGAACGCATCCGCCTCCGCCAGCCGTTCGAGGGCCTGCGCCGGGATGTCGGCGCGGCGCCTGATCTCCTCGACGCTGCGATAGGCCGAGGCGCCGCGATGCGCCACCAGTTGCGCCGCATGCGCGTTAGCCAGCCCCTTCGCCATGCGAAAGCCGAGCCGCACCGCCCTGCCCCGGCCGCCGTCGCGCCGCGGCTCCAGCGTGCTGTCCCAGCGGCTGAGATTGACGCAGACCGGCCTGATCTCGACCCCGTGCTCCCTGGCGTCGCGCACCAGTTGCGCCGGCGCGTAGAACCCCATCGGCTGGCTGTTCAGCAGGCTGGCGCAGAACACGTCCGGATGGTGGCACTTCATCCAACTGCTGGCATAGGCGATCAGCGCGAACGACGCGGCGTGGCTTTCCGGAAAGCCGTACGACCCGAACCCCTCGAGCTGACTGAAGGTCCGCTCCGCATAGGACCGCTCGTAGCCTCTGGCGACCATGCCCTCGATCAGCTTGTCCCTGAAATGCGAGACTCCGCCTGTGACCTTGAAGGTCGCCATGGAACGCCGCAACTGGTCCGCCTCGCCCGGCGTGAAGCCGGCGCACTGGATCGCCACCTGCATCGCCTGCTCCTGGAACAGCGGCACGCCGAGCGTCTTGCCGAGCACCCGCCTGAGCTCCTCCTTCGGGTAGTCCACCGGCTCGCGGCCCTCGCGGCGGCGCAGATAGGGATGCACCATGTCGCCCTGGATCGGCCCGGGCCGCACGATCGCCACCTGCACCACTAGGTCGTAGAAGGTGACCGGCTTGAGCCGCGGCAGCATGCTCATCTGCGCCCGGCTCTCGATCTGGAAGGTGCCGAGCGTGTCGGCCTTGCGGATCATCGCGTAGGTGGCGGGATCCTCCGGCGGGATGGTCGCGACGTCCAGGCGGATGCCGCGATGCTCCGCGAGCAGCGCGAAGCCGCGCCGCAGGCAGCCCAGCATGCCGAGACCCAGCACGTCGACCTTCATGAACTTGAGCGCGTCGATGTCGTCCTTGTCCCACTCGATCACCTGCCGGTCGGCCATCGCCGCCGGCTCGATCGGCACCAGCTCGTCCAGCCGGTCCCGGGTCAGCACGAAGCCGCCGGGATGGGTGCCGAGCTGGCGCGGAAAGCCGATGAGCTGCTGCGCCAACTGCAGCGTCAGACGCAGACGGCGATCGGCGAGATTGAGGTTCAGCCCTTCGAGATGCGCCATGTCGATCGGGCCGTGCGACCAGGCAGAGACCTGTCCGGCGAGCAGCCCGGTGAGGTCCTCCGGCAACCCCATCACCTTGCCGACATCGCGGATCGCGCCGCGCGACCGGAACCGCATCACCGTGGCGCACAGCGCCGCGCGATCGCGCCCGTAGCGCTCATAGACCCACTGGATGACCTCCTCGCGCCGGTCGCTCTCGAAATCGACGTCGATGTCCGGCGGCTCGCGGCGCTCGGCGGAGACGAAGCGCTCGAACAGCAGCCCGGAGCGTACCGGGTCGATCGCGGTGATGCCGAGCACGTAGCAGACCGCCGAGTTGGCGGCCGAACCGCGGCCCTGGCACAGGATGTCCTGCGACCGCGCATAGCGGACGATGCTGTTCACGGTCAGGAAGTACGGGGCGTATTCCAGCCGCTCGATCAGCGCCAGCTCGTGACGCAGTTGCCTGGCCACGTCCGGCGGCAGGCCGTCCGGATAGCGCAGCGCCAGGTTGTCGCGCACCGCCCGCATCAGCGCCTGCTGCGGCGTCTCGCCCGGGACATCCGCCTCGTCCGGATACTGGTAGCGCAGTTCGGCCAGGCTGAACCGGCAGCGATCGGCGATCTCCACCGACCTGGCCAGCGCCTCGGGATAGGCGGCATAGAGCCGCGCCATCTCGCCGTGCGTCTTGAGATGGCGGTCGGCGAAGCGCTCGCGGCGGAAGCCGGCCGCGTCGATGGTGCAGCCCTCGCGGATGCAGGTGACGACATCCTGCAGCATGCGCCGGCCCGGCTCGTGGAACAGCACGTCGCCGGTCACCACCGCCGGCACCCGCGCGGCCTGGGCCATGTCGTGCAGCATGCGCAGCCGCACCGCGTCGCCAGGCCGCCGTCGCAGCGTCAGCGACAGGTAGCCGCGACCGGGAAAGCGCGCGCGCATGCGACCGAGCTCCAGGGCCAGCCGATCGTCCGGCGCATCCGGCAGCAGGATGAGCAGCAGCCCCTCGCCCAGCGCGACGAGGTCGTTCCAGGAGAGCGCGCAGCCGCCCTTGCCGGTGCGGCCCTTGCCCAAAGTCAGCAGCCGGCACAGCCGCGCATAGCCGGCCCGGTCGAGCGGGTAGGCCAGCATCGGCAGCGCGTCGGTCAGCGCCAGGCGGCAGCCGACGATCGGCCGGATGCCGATCTCCTCGGCCCTGGCATGCGCCCGGGCGATCCCGGCCAGCGTGTCGTGGTCGGTGATGGCGATCGCCGGGAACCCCATCGCCTTCGCCTGCAGCAGCAGCTCCTCCACATGGCTGGCGCCGCGCAGGAACGAGTAGTTCGACGTGACCTGCAGCTCGACATAGCCGGCCATGGTGCGCGGTCAGTCCGAATGCGGATGGCGATGCCGCGTGGTCGACGGCGCCGCGGCGGCCGGCCGCTTCATCAGCACGTAGCCGGAGCGTTCGAGATGCTGCACCAGCCGTTCGGCGGTGATCCGCGCCATCGCCTCGTCGGCATGGCGCACGCGCTTGCGGCCGTCATAGCGCAGCGCGAAGGACAGGCTCTGCGCGATCTCCTCGGCGCTGGCGGGACGCAGGGCATGCGTGTCGTGGTCGGTCATGGCGGATGCATCGCAGTCAGAAAAAGCCGTGCAGGAACCAGGCGAGACCGCCAGTGCCGGGATCGACGCCGTCGCCCTGCCGGAACAGCCAGAAGCGCCGCCCGTCCTGGTTCTCGACCGCCCAGTAGTCGCGCACCGCGGTCAGCTCGTTCGCACGCCACCACCATTCGCCGGTGATGCGTTCCGGACCGTCGGCGCGGACGATGCGATGCCGCACCCGGCGCCAGGTGAAGGCGCGCGGCGGATGGTCCGGCATCATCGCCAGCGCCTCGATCGGCTCCGGGCGGTCGAGCAGCCGCACCGGACGCGGCCCCGGATGCAACCATGACGCGGGCGGCTCCGGCGATACGGGCTGGCTGGGCGCTTCTGGCGCGGCATGGACCGGGACCGGCCGCTGCGACCGCTCCGGCACGTCGCTTTCGACGCTGCGGAGCCGATACACCGTGTCCGGGCCGAGCCGGTTCACCAGCCGGTCGATCAGCACCGACAGGTCCGCCGCCTCCGTCCCGCCCGGCGCCAGCCCGTCCGCGCGCTGCATAAGACCGTCCGCGCGCTGCGCGGGGGCCAGCGTCTCGACCAGCGGCAGCACCAGGCGCATGGCCTCGACCCCGGGACCGGGATCGACCGTCTCGATCCGTTCGTCGAGCAGACGCGCCAGATGCCGGACATCGCGCACCGGCCGGGAGGTGCCGATCTGCACCAACTGCGTGGTGCCGTCGACGCGCTCGAACACCAGGTCCAGCCGTCGCGCGCCCTCGCCGCGCCGCTCCAGAACCGTGCAGGCCTCGGCCACCAGCACCAGGATCACCGTCGCGAACGCCTCGGCGGTGGAGAGCGGCTCGATGAAGCCGCGCCGGACGACGATGATCTCCGGCGGCAGCACCGGCTGGATCGGCTCGCGCACCCGGCCGGTCGCCTGGTCGAGCCGGGTCAGCAGCGCGTTGCCGAAGCGCCGCGCCAGCGGGCCGCGTGCGGCGCCGGCGAGCTGGCCGATCGTGTCGAGCCCGAGACGGCGCAGATCGGCCGTCTGGCCGTCGCCGATGCGCAGCGCCTGCACCGGCAACGGCGCCAGCGCCGCATCCTGCGCGCCGGGATCGACGATGGTGACGGACCGTTCGCCATGGCGCGCCAGCGCATGCGCCGCCCCGGGCGTGTCGGCGATCGCGATCCTCGCGGTCAGGCCCGATCCGGCCAGATGCCCGGACAGCGCCTCGAGCATCGACGTCTCGCCGCCCTGCAGATGGGTGCAGCCGGTGACGTCGATCCAGACGCCGTCCGGACGATCCGCGGCGGTCATCGGCGACAGGCGCAGGCACCAGGCCGCCAGCCGGTCCAGCGCGGCGGCGTCGTCCGCCGGCGTCGCGTCGACGGTCAGCAGCTCCGGCACCATCGCCTGCGCCTGCGCCAGCGGCATGCCGACCTGCAGACCCAGGGTTCGGGCGGCCGCGCACGCACCGGCGATCACCAGCCGCCGCCCGTCATGACCGCTTGTGACCAGCGGAACATCAGCCGGCAAGGACGCGAAGCGCTGCCGGCGCAAGCGATCGGTCTGCCAGAACGGCAGCCAGAGCGAGACGACCCTGCGCATCAGGCGCCTCCACGGTCCAGGTTGCGGGTTCGGCGCCGCGGCAGCGCAGCAGCGCCAGGCTCCAGCGCGCCCGGCCGAGACCGGGAACGTCGGCGGCATGCGCGAGCGGCGGCGGCGACGGCAGGCTGGTGATCCGCCAGCGGCTGGTCGCCGCCGAGGGCGCGACCAGCGCCGGATCGGCGAAGCGCCGGCTCTGCCGCAGCACCAGGCCGAGAACGTCCGAGGCCTCGGCGGCGAGCTGCAGGCGCCGCGACGCCACCAGATCGAGACGGCCCTCGCAGTCGCAGACGACACCGGCGAGATCGGGATGACGCAGCCCCTCCTCCATCGCCTGCAGCGCGCCGCGCCTGGTGCGCACCAGAACGAGACGGCCGGGATCGAGCCCGGCGCCGGCGAGCCCGGCGGAGAACAGGTCGCGCCGGCCATGGATCCACAGCACCGGTCCGGGACGGCGCGCCAGCAGGCCGGCCGCGAACAGCGCCGCGGCGGCGCCGTGCTCGACCTCCGGACCACCGCCGGCGACCTCGTGCACGGCGCCCAGCGCCAGGCCGCCGCCCGGCAGATGCCGGTCGATCGCCGGGATGCCGAACGGCAGCGCGGCGGCAGCGGCGGAACGCCGGGTGCCGCGCGCGAGGGCGGCGACCTGGGCTCGCAGGGCGGACAGATCGATCGCTGGCATGGTCCTCCTCCCCGGTCTGGCCCGAAGGCCGGAACGTATAGTGAACACGCTAGGCGGTGGAAGAGGATTTCCCCGGTCAGACGGCTACTTTTTCGGGAGGATCAGCGACTCCAAGGCGATAGGGTGCTGTCTGCGAGTCGGCTCTCAGATGGGACCCGACACCAGGGAAGGGGCGCGTCGTGTGCAATCTCTACGCCGTCACCAAGGGCCAGCAGGCGATCCGCGACCTGACCCGGGCGATGCTCGACCGGACCGGCAACCTGCCCAGCCTGCCCGGCATATTTCCGGACTATCCGGCGCCGATCGTGCGCAACCAGCCGGGCGGTCGGGAGCTGACGATGGCCCGCTGGGGGATGCCGTCGCCGGCCTTCGCGCTGCAGGGCCGCAACAGCGATCCGGGCGTCACCAACATCCGCAACCTCGCCTCGCCGCACTGGCGCCGCTGGCTCGGCGTGGAGAATCGCTGCGTGGTGCCGTTCACCAGCTTCTCCGAGACCGAGACCCTGCCGGACGGCAGCCGGCCGCCGATCTGGTTCGCGCTCGACGAGAGCCGCCCGCTGGCCTGCTTCGCCGGCCTCTGGACCCGATGGAGTTCGGTCAGGAAGGTCCGGGAGGGAGAGACCACCAACGATCTGTACGGGTTCCTGACCACGGCGCCGAACGCGGTGGTCGGCGCCTACCACCCCAAGGCGATGCCGGTGATCCTCACCACCCAAGAGGAGATCGACCTGTGGCTGAGCGCGCCGGCCTCCGAGGCGATGCGGCTGCAGAGACCGCTGGCCGACACGGCGCTGCGGGTCGTCAGGCGGGGCGGGAAGGCCGACGACCCGCTCTGACCACCGCTTGGGGCGCTCGGGGCGTGCGCGGCGTGCGGGGCGTCTCGCCAGCCTCGGACGGCGGCGCCGCCTCGCGGTCGATCAGGGCGACCAGCGAGCGGGCGGTATCGCCGTCGGTGATGAGGCCGCGCACGGTCCCGGTCTGCAGCAGGGCCTGGATCGCCACCACCTTGCGCACCCCGCCGGCCGCCAGCACCACGTCGCGCCCGTGCAGCCGCTCGAAATCGAGGGCGAGGGTGCGGCGGGCGAGTTCGTGGTCGACCGGCCGGCCCTGCCGGTCGAACAGCCGCCCGAGCGCGTCGGCGACGGCGCCCTTGGCGCGGATGCTGCGCAGTTCCGCCGCCGACAGCATGTCCTGCTTGCGCAGGAACGACGTCTCCTCGAGCTCGCCGACGGTCATGATGTAGAAATCGGCCGAGGCGGCCAGCGCCAGCGCCTCTGCGACGGTACGTTGCGACATCAGCACGGCGCGATCGGCCTCGGAATCGGCGATGAACGGCACCGGCAGGAAATGCCCCTCGCCGCCGGTGCGCGCCGCGAGCGCCTGCACCACCTCGAACGGGTTCGACGCCGAATTGCGGGTCAGCGAGCCCATCAGGGAGACGAACCGCGCCTTCGGGTTGGTGACGCCGGACAGATGCAGCGACATCTGCTCCAGCGTCCGCCCCCAGCTCACGCCGACCGTGACCGGCTTGCCGCTGCCGAGCTTGCCCTTGAGGAAGTTGGCCGCCGCTCCGCCGACCGCACGCCTGGCGATCATCTCCTGCGCCGCGATCAGGTCCGGCGCGCCCGCCGCATCCTCGAACCCCATCGCCGGCGTGGCCAGGCAGAAATCCAGCCGATAGCGGCGCGCGATCGCCTGCTCGAGGGCGAGATCGCGGATCGACTCGTGATTGATGGTGATGCTGACCAGGCCGCGTTCGCGCGCCTCGCCGAGCAGCCGCACCACCCTGCTCCGGTGCAGGCCGAGACGCCGCGCCACGTCCTCCTGGGTCAGGCCGCCGACATGATAGAGCCACGCCGCCCGGACCATCAGCGCGGCATCGGCCTCGTGCGCCAGGCTCAGCGTCATCGGCGGTCGCACCTTCATCGTCGCAGAATAGTCATTGACGTACGGCGCACCAAGACCGACTGTGCGCGACATCAAATGTCGTCTCGCGCATCATATGTTCAATCGACCACCGCCTGGCGGTCCCGGTCCGGACGATGCGAACGAGCCGCGGGTGGAAACGACGCATGGCCTACGTGATCGGCATCGATGGCGGGACGGAGAGCGTACGGGCGACGGTGTTCGACCTGGCCGGGCGCAGGATCGGCTCCGCGTCCTCCGCCTATCCGACCCAGTTCTCCGCCGGCGCCCGCGCCGAGCAGGACCCCGAGGCCTGGTGGGCGTCGCTCGGCATCGCGGTGCGTCGCGCGGTCGAGGAGGCCGGGGTCGGCGCCCACGCCATCGCCGCGCTCTGCGCCACCACCACCTGCTGCACCGTGGTCGCCCTCGACGATGCGGCGCGTCCGCTGCGGCCGGCGATCCTCTGGATGGATGTGCGCGCCGGCGCCGAGGCCGACGCGGTGCTGGCGACCGGTGACCCGGCCCTGGCGATCAACGGCGACGGCTCCGGTCCGGTGTCCGCGGAATGGATGATCCCCAAGGCGCTCTGGCTGGCGCGGCACGAGCCGGACATCTTCCGCAGCGCCCACACCATCTGCGAATACCAGGACTTCCTGACCTGGCGCCTGACCGGGCGGCGCGCCGCCAGCCTGAACAACGCGGCGATCCGCTGGCACTACCGCAACGATGCCGGCGGCTGGCCGGACAGCCTGCTCGATCGGCTCGATCTCGCCGAGCTGCGCGCCAAATGGCCGGACGAGGTGCTGGCGCCGGGGACCGCGATCGGCCGCCTGGCCGCGCGGGCCGCCGACCATCTCGGCCTGCCGGAGACGGTGCTGGTGGTGCAGGGCGGCGCCGACGCGCTGATCGGCATGATCGGGCTGGCGGTGGCCCGCCCGGGCCAACTGGCGCTGATCACCGGCTCGTCGCACCTGCAATTCGCCGTGGGCGACCGGTCGGTGAACGTTCCGGGCCTGTGGGGCAGCTACGCCGACGCGGTCTATCCGGGACGCAGCATCCTGGAAGGCGGCCAGACCTCCACCGGCTCGATCATCGCCTGGCTGCGTCGCCTGACCGGCGACCATCTCGACCTCGACCTGCTCAACCTGGAGGCGGCGAAACTCGAACCGGGCGCCGACGGCCTGCTGGTGCTCGATCATTTCCAGGGCAACCGCACCCCCTATACCGATCCGCTGTCGCGCGGCGCCATCACCGGGCTGTCGCTGCACCACAGCGCCGCGCATCTGTTCCGCGCCATGCTGGAGGGAATCGGTTTCGGCACAAGGGCGATCGTGGATCGCATGGCGGAGGCGGGATCCGGCGCGGCGGAAATCACCGCCGGCGGCGGCGCCACCCGCTCGCCGCTCTGGCTGCAGATCCATGCCGACACCTCCGGCCTGCCGGTGGTGGTGCCGGAGGTCAGCGAGGCGCCGTCGCTCGGCGCCGCCGTGCTGGCCGCGCACGGCAGCGCGCATTTCCCGACCATCGACGACGGCATCGCCGCCATGGTCCGTCCCGGCCGGCGCATCGAGCCGATCCCGGCCAACGTCGACCGCTACGACGCGATCTATCGCCGCTACGTCGCCCTGTATCCCGCCCTCAAGCCACTCCGCGAGGCCGC
>CAIMSN010000023.1 GCA_903844135.1 uncultured Rhodospirillales bacterium
TGCTCGGCATCGCCCTGCTGGCGAGTGCGACCATCAGCAACTACACGCTGACCTATCTCACCACCTATGCGGTGACCACGCTGGCGATGCCGACAAGGCTGGCGTTCGGCGCCACCATCCTGGTCGGGCTGGCAGGGGTGATCTGCGATCCGCTCGGCGGCTGGCTGTCGGACCGGTTCGGCCGCAAGCCGGTGCTGATCGTGCCGGCCTGCCTCCTGCTGGTCCTGGTGGTGCCGTGCTTCCATCTGCTCGCCGCGCTGCGGACGCCGGCGGCGCTCTATGCCACCGCCCTGGTGCTCGGTTGCTGCTCGACGCTGTCGACGGTCTCGACCCTGGTGGTGATCGTCGAGGCGCTGCCGAAATCGGCGCGTTCCGGCGGCCTGTCGCTGATCTATGCCGCGTCGATCGCCGTGTTCGGCGGTTCGGCGCAGTTCGTGATCGCCTTGCTGATCGACGCGACCGGCAATCCGGTCGCCCCGGCCTATTATCTGGCGGCATTCTTGCTGGTCGGTCTTGTCGCCATGGCCTGTCTGCGCGAAACCGCGCCGGCCAGGATCGACGCGCGGCGCGCCTGATCTCCGGCCGGAGACCGGCATGACCCAGCACGTGCATCAGGACGGCCTGCCGACTCCGCAGCGCTATCTGTCGATGCTGTCGATCGCGATCGGCGTCACCATGGCGGTGCTGGACGGCGCGGTCGCCAATATCGCCCTGCCGGCGATCGCCCGGCAACTGCACGTCGCCCCGGCGGCGGCGGTCTGGGTGGTCAACGCCTACCAGCTCGCGATCGTGGTCAGCCTGCTGCCGCTGGCCTCGCTCGGCGAGCGGATCGGCTACCGGCGCGTCTATCAGGCCGGGCTGCTGCTGTTCACCGCCGGTTCGCTGGCCTGCGCGCTGTCGGACGGCCTGCCGGCCCTGATCGCTGCGCGCATCTTCCAGGGTCTGGGGGCGGCCGCGATCATGAGCGTGAACGGCGCGCTGGTCCGCCATACCTATCCGCTGGCACTGCTCGGCCGCGGCGTCGGGCTGAACGCGCTGGTGGTGTCGATCGCCGCGGCGGTCGGGCCCAGCATCGCCGCGGCGATCCTGGCGGTCGGACGCTGGGAATGGCTGTTCGCGGTCAACGTGCCGATCGGGCTGGCCAACATGGTGCTGGCTTCCCGCAGCCTGCCTGCCTCGGAGCGCGCGCGCGGCCGGTTCGACGCCACCAGCGCGCTGCTGAACCTGCTGGTGTTCGGCCTGTTCTTCGTCGGCCTCGACCGTCTGGCGGACGGCGGCGGCGCCACCAGGATCGCCGGCGCCGTCGCGATCCTGGTGGCGGTGCTCGCCGGGATCGTGCTGATCCGGCGCGCCACGCGCCTGCCCAGGCCGCTGATTCCGGTCGACCTGATGCGCATGCCGGTGTTCGCCCTCTCGGTGGCGGCGTCGGTGTGCGCGTTCGCCGCCTACAGTGCGGCGTTCCTGGTGCTGCCGTTCCATTTCGAGAGCGGGCTGCATCGCGACCAGGTCCAGACCGGGCTGCTGATGACGCCGTGGCCGGTCGCGGTCGGGCTGCTCGGGCCGGTCGCCGGCCGGCTGTCGGACCGGTTCTCGCCGGCGCTGCTCGGCGGCGTCGGGATGGCGGTCCTGGCCGTCGGGCTCGGGCTGATGGCGCTGCTGCCGGCGCAGGCCTCCGCCGCCGACATCGTCTGGCGGATGGCGATCTGCGGCGCCGGCTTCGGCCTGTTCCAGTCGCCCAACAACCGGATCATGCTCGGCACCGCGCCGCGCGACCGCGCCGGGGCGGCCGGCGGCATGCTGGCGACCGCGCGCCTGACCGGCACCACGGTCGGCGCCAGCCTGGCCGCGATCAGCTTCCGGCTGCTGCCGGCCCACCCGGAGACGCTCGACCTGCTCGCCGGGGCCGGCCTGGCCGCGGTGGCCGCGTGCTGCGGTCTCGCGCGGATCGCGCGGTGAGGGAGAGCGCGGATCGCGCGGTGAGGCGGCCTATCGCGCCGGGGCGGCGGCCGGATGGATCGGCGGCGGCGGCGGCGGCACCGTGGTCTCGTTCCAGCCGCCGCCGAGCGCGCGATACAGCGTCACCAGGTTCTGCAACTGGGTCTCGCGCACGCTGACCAGGTTCTGACGCGCGGCATAGAGCGTGCGCTGCGCGTCGAGCGTGGTGAGATAGGTGTCGACGCCGGCATCGAACCGCATCTTCGCCAGACGGTAGTAATCCGCGGATTCGTCCACGTTGGCCTGCTGCGCGCGCAATTGCTCGACATAGGTGCCGCGTGCGGCGAGCGCGTTGGAGACCTCCTGGAACGCGGTCTGGATCGCCTGCTCGTAGGAGACCACGTCGAGATCCTTCTGGATCTTGGCGAGGTCGAGATTGGCGCGGTTCTGCCCCCAGGTGAAGATCGGCACCGTGATCTGCGGCGAGAAGCTCCAGGTGGTGGCGCCGGAGGTGAAGAGCTGGCTGAGCTTGAGGCTCTGCAGCCCGTCCGACGCGGTCAGGGTGATCTGCGGAAAGAACGCGGCGCGGGCGGCGCCGATATCGGCGTAGGCGCCGCGCAGCGTATGCTCGGCCTTGAGGATGTCGGGGCGGCGGGTCAGCAGATCCGACGGCAGTCCGGCCGGCAGATCGACCAGCAGGGTCTGCGCGCCGAGCGGTGCCGGCGGCGGCAGGTCGGCGGGCAGCGGCGCGCCGACCGCGAGCACCAGCGCGTTCTGGTCGGTCACGAGCTGGCGCTGATACTGCGCGAGGCTGGCCTCCGCGGTCGCCACCTCGGTCTGCGCCTGGCGCAGCGTCAGCAGGGTGGTGGCGCCGTGATCGAACTCCGCCTGGGTGAGCGCCACGGTGTCGCGCTGCGCCCGCAGCGTGTCCTGCGTCACCGCGATCTGCTGCTGGTCGGACAGCACGGCGATGTAGTCCGACGCCACCGTCGAGATCACGGTGAGCTGCTCGGCGCGGCGATTCTCGCGCTGCGCCAGATAGTTCTCGAACGCCTCCCTGGTCAGCGACCGCAGCCGGCCGAACAGGTCGAGCTCGTAGGAGGTGAAGCCGACGCCGGCGGTGAAGTAGCGGAAGGTGCCGCCGCTCGAGCCGCTCGGGGTCGCCGAGGTCGAGGCGCCCGCAGAGGCGGTCGTGGAGGTGCCGGTGCCGGTGCCGGTGCCGGTCGCCGAGGTGGTCGCGCTCGACGTGCTCGTGCCGCTCGATCCTCCGGTGCTGATCAGGCCGCTGTTGCTCAGCCCCTGGTAGCTGCCGGAGCCGGTCAGGCTGATGCTCGGGAACAGGTCGGCGCGCTGCACGCGGAACTGCGCCTGCGACTGGGCGACGTCGAGCACCGCGGTGCGCAGGTCGCGGTTCTCGCGCAGCGAGAGCGCGATCAGGCGCTGCAGCCGCGGATCGACGAAGAAGTCGCGCCA
>CAIMSN010000024.1 GCA_903844135.1 uncultured Rhodospirillales bacterium
CGCCAGCATCACGCTCTTCATGCCGGACCCGCAGACCTTGTTGACGGTGGTCGCCGGCACGCTGTCCGGCAGGCCGCCCGCCATCCCGGCCTGGCGCGCCGGCGCCTGGCCGAGCCCCGCGGACAGCACGCAGCCCATCAGCAGTTCGGAGACATCGCCGGGCGGAACCCCGCAGGCGGCGAGCGCTGCGCGTATCGCGATCCCGCCCAGTTCCGGCGCCGCCAGTCCGCGCAACGCGCCCTGGAACGCGCCGATCGGCGTCCGCCGCGCGGCGACGACGACCACCGGATCGGGGATCATGCGAACCGCCGCGGGTCAGCCATGGAACAGCTCCCGGCCGATCAGCATGCGACGGATCTCGCTGGTGCCGGCGCCGATCTCGTAGAGCTTGGCATCGCGCAGCAGCCGGCCGGTCGGCATGTCGTTGACGTAGCCGTTGCCCCCGAGAAGCTGGATCGCGTCGAGCGCGACCTCGGTGGCGCGTTCGGCGGCGAACAGGATCGCGCCGGCCGCATCCTGCCGCGTGGTGCGGCCGAGATCGCAGGCGCGCGCCACCGCATGGACATAGGCCCGCGCGGCGCTGGTCTTGGTGTACATGTCGGCGAGCTTGCCCTGCACCAGTTGGAACGCGCCGATCGGCTGGTCGAACTGCCTGCGTTCCCTGACATAGGGGATCGCCACATCCAGGCACGCCTGCATGATGCCCAGCGGCCCGCCGGCGAGCACCGCGCGCTCGTAATCGAGCCCGCTCATCAGCACGTTCACGCCGCGTCCCTCTCCGCCGAGGACGTTCTCCACCGGCACCTCGCACGAATCGAACACAAGTTCGCAGGTGTTCGACCCGCGCATGCCGAGCTTGTCGAGCTTGGGGCTGGTACTGAACCCCTTGAAGCCCTTCTCGACGATGAAGGCGGTGATGCCGCGCGGACCGGCCTGCGGATCGGTCTTGACGTAGACGACCAGGATGTCCGCGTCCGGACCGTTGGTGATCCACATCTTGGTGCCGTTCAGCACGTAGCGGTCGCCGCGCCGCTCGGCCCGCGCCCGCATGCCGACGACGTCGGATCCGGCCCCGGTCTCGCTCATCGCCAGCGCGCCGACATGGTCGCCGGACAGCAGACGCGGCAAATAGCGGCGCTTCTGTTCGGCGCTGCCGTTCCGGCGCACCTGATTGACGCAGAGATTGGAGTGCGCACCGTAGGACAATCCGACCGACGCCGAAGCGCGGCTGATCTCCTCCATGACGATCACGTGCTCGACATAGCCGAGACCGGCGCCGCCATCCCGCTCCTCGACGGTGATGCCGAGCAGGCCTAGATCGCCGAACTTCTTCCACAGATCGCCGGGAAACGCATTGTCGCGGTCGATCTCGGCGGCGCGCGGCGCGATCTCGGCGCGCGCGAAGCGCCGCACCGTGTCGCGCAGCGCCTCCGCGGTCGGATCGGGATCCAGCGCCAGGCCAGGGAAATCTGTCATCGGAAATCCGTCATCGTCTGCGTTCCTTCAGCGTCCGCGCCGGACCCGGGAGAGCGTCCTGCCGCCGCGCCGGCCGGCCGGCACGCGCTGGCGCCGCTTCGGCCAACACTGTCTTCGCCGGTGTCGCGTAACCGTCGAGCACCAGGGCGGTATGCATCGCGATCACCTGCTCCTCGCTCAGCCGGCCGTTCGGCTTGTACCAGGTGCAGGTCCCGGTCAGCATCGCCAGCAGCGCATACGCCGCGACCGGGGTGTCGATCGGCCGCAGCGAACCTTCCGCGACGCCACGGTCGAGAATGTCGATCAGGATCCGCTCGTACTGCTCGCGCATCGCCACGATCGATTCGTAGTTCGGCGCGGTCAGGGCGCGCAGCTCGAAATTCGCGACATAGACTTCGCGCTTCTTCTGCATGTGCGCATGGAGATGGTGGGCGATGAAGCGGCGGAGCCGGTCCAGCGCGGTCGCATCGCTGTCCGCGTCCAGCGCCGTATGCGTGCTGTCGATCAGGTCCCGCATGTGCTGGAAGATGATCCGGAACAGCAGATCCTGCTTGGTCGCCATGTGGTTGTAGAGCGAGGCGGGCTGCAATCCGACCATCATCGCCAGTTGACGCAGGCTCATCGCCTCGAAGCCGTGCTCGTAGATCAATTGCAGGCCGGCGACACGGATCGCCTCGGCGGTCCTGGCGCCACTGGCTCCAACGGTTCGGCTCATGCCCGCCCTCTCACGCGTCCGGCCCCGCTTTGGGCGACGCTTCCGGCTACGCTTACGCCCGACGACGGGCCCAAAAGAAACTTACGGTCGACCGTTTACTCCGGCAAGCGGTTTGTGCTCATAATCCGCTGCGCCTTCGAGGACGTTCCATGACCGTCATCGCCTCACGGATTGATACGCGCTCGCACTCTTTCTTGTGCAACGCAGCAGCGATGCGCAACCTGGTGGACGATCTCCGGATGGTCGCGGCGCGGACGCGTCAGGGCGGCGACGCCAAATCCCGGCAGCGGCATCTCGATCGCGGCAAGCTGTTGCCGCGCGATCGGGTGCGAACCCTGCTCGATCCGCTGAGCCCGTTCCTGGAAATCGGCCAGCTCGCTGCGCACGGGCTGTACGACGACGAGGTGCCGTCCGCCGGGCTGATCGCAGGCATCGGTCGGATCTCCGGCCGGGAATGCATGATCGTCGCCAACGACGCCACCATCAAGGGCGGCACCTATTACCCGATGACGGTCAAGAAGCATCTCCGGGCGCAGGAGATCGCGGCGCAGAATCGTCTGCCCTGCCTGTATCTGGTCGATTCCGGCGGCGCCAACCTTCCCAGCCAGGACGAGGTGTTTCCCGATCGCGACCATTTCGGCCGGATCTTCTACAACCAGGCGACGATGTCGGCCGACGGCATCGCCCAGATCGCCGTGGTGATGGGATCCTGCACCGCGGGCGGCGCCTATGTTCCGGCCATGTCGGACGAGACCATCATCGTCCGCGAGCAGGGCACGATCTTTCTCGGCGGACCGCCACTGGTCAGGGCCGCCACCGGCGAGATCGTCAGTGCGGAGGATCTCGGCGGCGCCGACGTGCATTGCCGGAGCTCAGGCGTCGCCGATCATTATGCCGAGAACGACGCCCACGCGATCGGCATCGCACGGCAGGTGGTCGCCCGCCTCAACACCCGGAAGGCGACCGGGCTGGAGATGCGGCCGCCGGTCGATCCTCTCCACGATCCGGAGGAGATCTACGGGATCGTGCCCGCAGACCGGCGCACGCCGTACGATGCGCGCGATGTCATCGCCCGCATCGTCGACGGCAGCGTCCTGGAGGAGTTCAAGGCACTGTATGGCACCACCCTGGTCACCGGGTTCGCCCATGTCTGGGGCTGTCCCGTGGGCATCCTCGCCAATAACGGCATCCTGTTCGGCGACAGCGCCAAGAAGGGCGCGCATTTCGTCGAACTCTGCGCACAGCGCGGGATCCCGCTGGTGTTCCTGCAGAACATCACCGGCTTCATGGTCGGCCGGAAATACGAGGCGGACGGGATCGCCAAGGAGGGCGCCAAGCTGGTCAACGCCGTGGCCACCGCCGCGGTGCCGAAATTCACCGTGGTGACGGGCGGGAGTTTCGGCGCCGGCAATTACGGCATGTGCGGGCGCGCCTTCTCTCCCCGCTTTCTGTGGATGTGGCCGAATGCCCGGATCGGCGTCATGGGGGGCGAGCAGGCGGCCTCGGTGCTGGCGCAGGTGCGGCGCGACGGCCTCGAACGCGATGGCCGCTCCTGGAGCGTCGACGACGAAGCCGCGTTCAAAGCGCCGATCCTCGAACAGTACGAGCGGCAAGGCCATCCGTACTATGCCAGCGGCCGGCTGTGGGACGACGGGGTGATCGATCCGGCCGATACCCGCCGCGTGCTGGGCCTGTCGATCTCCGCGTCGCTCAACGCGCCGATCCCGCCGACTCGCTTCGGCCTGTTCCGGATGTGATGCGATGAACGCGGTGCTGCAGCATGTGGACGATCGGGGCGTCGCGTCGCTGATCCTGAACCGTCCCGCCCTACGCAACGCGTTCGACGAGACCGTGATCGCCGACCTGACCGCCAGGCTCGAGACGCTCGCCGGAATGCCGGGGCTGCGCGCCCTGGTGCTGTCCGGCAACGGCAGTTGTTTCTCCGCCGGTGCCGATCTCGACTGGATGCGCCGGACCGCCGCCTATGGCGCTGCCGAAAACCTGGCCGACGCGGAACGGCTGGCCGCGCTGATGCGAGCGCTCGACCGGTTCCCGCGCCCGACCATCGCCCGGGTGCAGGGTCCCGCCTATGGCGGCGGCGTCGGCCTGGTCGCCTGCTGCGACATCGTCGTCGCCGCGCCGGAGGCGCGTTTCTGCCTCAGCGAGGTCAGGCTCGGGCTGATCCCGGCGGTGATCGCGCCCTATCTGGTCCGGGCGATCGGCGCCCGGCACGCGCGGCGCCATGTCCTGACTGGTGCGCCGTTCTCCGCCGCTCACGCGCTCTCGCTCGGCCTGGTGCACGAGCTGGCAGAGGCGGACGCGCTGGACGAGGCGGTCGCGCGCATCGTCGCCGATCTGCTCGACGGGGCGCCGGACGCACAGCGCGAAGCCAAGGCGCTGATCGCCCTGTGCGAGGCCGGCGACCACGAAGCGCTACCGGCGGAGACCGCGCGCCGGATCGCCGAACGCCGCGCCACCGGCGAGGCCAGAGACGGGATCCGCGCCTTCCTTTCCCGCACAGCACCCCCCTGGCGGCAGGGCTGAGGCGATGTTCGGCAAGATCCTGATCGCCAACCGGGGTGAGATCGCCTGCAGGGTGATCGATACCGCGCGGCGCATGGGCGTCGCCAGCGTCGCGGTCTATTCCGAGGCGGATCGCGACGCACGGCATGTCGCCCTCGCCGACCAGGCCTTCGCGATCGGGCCGGCGCCGGCGCGGCAGAGCTATCTCGACGCCGGGCGGATCCTCGAAGCGGCGCGCCGCGCCGGCGCGGAGGCGATCCATCCCGGCTACGGGTTCCTGTCGGAGAATGCCGATTTCGCGCAGGCCTGCGTCGATGCCGGGCTGGTCTTCATCGGGCCGCCAGCGGCGGCGATCCGGACCATGGGCTCCAAGGCGGCCGCCAAGACGCTGCTGGAGCGTTCCGGCGTGCCGCTGGTGCCCGGCTATCACGGCGCCGACCAGTCGGTCGCGGCACTGTCGGAGGCGGCCGAGCGGATCGGCTATCCGGTGCTGCTGAAGGCCTCCGCCGGCGGCGGCGGGCGCGGCATGCGGGTGGTGGCGCACGCCACCGACCTGGCCGAGGCGATCGCCCAGGCCGCGGCGGAGGCGCGCGCGTCGTTCGGCGACGGCCATCTCCTGCTGGAGGCCTACCTCGCCGCGCCGCGTCACATCGAGATCCAGATTTTCGCCGACATGCACGGCAACGTCGTCTCGCTGCACGAGCGCGACTGCTCGATCCAGCGGCGTCACCAGAAGGTGCTCGAGGAGACCCCCGCCCCGTTTCTCCATCAGGCGCAGCGCGACGCGCTCGGCGCGGCGGCGATCCAGGCGGCGCGGGCGGTCGGTTACGTCGGCGCCGGCACCGTGGAGTTCATCTGCCAGGATGACCGGTTCTATTTCATGGAGATGAACACGCGTCTCCAGGTCGAGCACCCGGTCACGGAGATGGTGACCGGCCTCGATCTGGTGGAATGGCAGTTGCGGGTCGCCGCCGGCGCCGTCCTGCCGGAGACGCAGGAGCGCATCGCGATGCGCGGTCATGCGATCGAAGCCAGGATCTGCGCCGAGGATCCGGCGCGCGACTTCCTGCCTTCGACCGGCCGGATCGTGATGCTGCGCGAGCCGCCGACCGGACCTCAGGTGCGGATCGATACCGGCGTCCGCGAAGGCGATTCGATCGGTCCCGACTACGACTCGATGATCGCCAAGCTGATCGTCTGGGGCGAGGATCGCGCGACCGCGGTACGCCGGCTCGCGTCGGCGCTCGACCAGTACCAGCTCGCCGGACCGCAGACCAACCTCGCCTTGCTGCGCAGGATCGTCGGTCATGCCGGGTTCGTCGCCGGCGGGGTCGATACCGGCTTCATCGCAAGCCATCCCGACCTGTGCCAGACCGGCGCCGACACGCTGCAGCGCCCTGCCCTGGCCGCCGCCTGCGTCGGCCTCCTCGCCGCGCTCGCCTCGGAGCGCGCGCCTCGCGACGGCGATCCGTTTTCGCCCTGGGCGGTGGCGGATGGCTGGCAGTTGAACGGCGTCCCACGCACGGATCTCTCCCTGGGCTGGAACGACACGATCCTGGCCATCGCGGCCTTTCCGGCTTCGGACGGAGGCTGGCGGCTCGAACTTCCGCAGGGCGACGCGATCGTGACCGCGGCCGTCACCCGCGACCAGACTTGTCGGATGGTCGAGCTGGAGCTCGATGGCGCGCGCACCCGGCATCGGCTGGTGCGCGACCGAGACCGGCTGATCGTGACCGGGACCGGCGGCGACACGATGTTCACCGTCCTCGATCCGTTCCTGCCGCCGCCGTCGGAAGCGCGCATCGATCATCGCCTCGCCGCGCCGACCCCGGCACGCGTGGTGCGGGTGCTGGTCGCGGCCGGAGCGACCGTCGCAAAAGGCGACCGGCTCGTCATTCTCGAGGCGATGAAGATGGAGACCACCCTGTATGCGCCGACCGATGGCGTGATCGAGGCGGTGCTTGTGCAGCCCGACGACCATGTCGAGGACGGAGTCGAGCTGCTGCGCTTCGTCGTCGAGCAGGCGCCATGAGTTTTCCATCCTCCGTCCGCATCGTCGAGGTCGGCCCGCGCGACGGGCTGCAGAACGAGCCCGATCCGGTCCCGATCGCGGCGCGCGTGGCGCTGGTCGATGCGCTGACCGCGTCCGGTGTGGCCGAGATCGAGGTCGGCAGCTTCGTCTCTCCCGCCCGGGTGCCACAGATGGCCAGCACCGGCGCGGTGTTCGCCGCGATCCAGCGCGATCGGCGCGTGCTGTATTCGGCTCTGGTGCCGAACCTGCAGGGACTCGCCGACGCGCAGGCGAGCGGCGTCACCGAGATCTCGGTGTTCGTCTCGGCCTCGGAGAGCTTCTCCAGGCGCAACATCAATTGCGGCATCGCGCAGAGCCTGGACCGAGCCGGCGGGGTGGTCGCGCGGGCACGCGCATCGGAATTGCGGGTCCGCGGCTACGTGTCGTGCGTTCTCGGCTGTCCGTACGAGGGCGCCGTCGATCCCGACATCGTCGCCCGCATCGCCCTCGACCTGCAGACGATGGGCTGCCGGCAGATCTCGCTCGGCGACACCATCGGCGTCGGAACCCCGCGTCGGGCGCGGAGCCTGATCGACCGGGTGGCGCGCGACGTCCCGCTCGAAGCCCTGGCGCTGCATTTCCACGACACCTACGGCCAGGCGCTGGCCAACATCTTCGCCTGCCTGGAGCTCGGTGTCTCGACGATCGACAGCGCCGTCGCCGGCCTCGGCGGCTGCCCGTATGCGCCCGGGGCCGGTGGCAACGTGGCGACCGAGGACGTCGTCTTCATGCTGAACGGAATGGGAATCGATCATGGCATCGACCTCGAGCTGATCTGTCAGGCCGGCCGGCGCCTCTGCTCGGTCCTGGGCAGGCAGACCGGCTCGCGCGTCGCCCGCGCGAGACCGCCATAGCCACCCCTTCACTCCGACCACACCTCGACGACACCTCGACGACAGACGCCGCAAGAAGCGTCGCGACACGATAAGAGCACGGGATATCCAAGGGCATGAAGAATCGTCAGCCGCTTTCACTGCATATTCCGACGCCGTCGACCCGTCCGGGCGACCGCCCGGATTTCAGCCATATCGCGATCCCCCCGGCCGGCAGCACGCGCCAGCCGGACGTGCTGACGCCGGGCTGCGAGATGCGCGACATGCCGTTCGGACTGGTCCGCGTGCTCGACGAGGCGGGAGATGCGGTCGGACCGTGGAATCCGCGGTTGGATCCGGAAACCCTGCAGCGCGGGTTGCGGGCGATGATGCTGACGCGCAACTTCGACAGTCGCATGTTCCAGGCGCATCGCCAGGGCAAGACCTCGTTCTACATGACCTCGACCGGCGAGGAGGCGCTCGGTGCCGCGCCGTCCATGGTGCTCGAGCCGGACGACATGTGTTTTCCCACCTACAGGATCGTCAGCTACCTGATGGCGCGGGACTATCCGCTGCTCGACATGGTCAACCAGATCTACTCAAACGCCGACGATCCGCTGAAGGGCCGGCAGCTTCCGGTGCTGTATTCGGCGCGCAAATACGGTTTCTATTCGCTGTCCGGCAATCTCGGCACGCGCTTCGCCCACGCGGTCGGCTGGGCGATGGCGTCGGCCTACAAGAACGACAGCAAGATCGCCATCGCCTATATCGGCGAAGGGACCACCGCGGAGGGAGACTTCCACGAGGCCCTCACCTTCGCCAACGTGTTCCGCGCGCCGGTGATCCTGTGCATCACCAACAACCAGTGGGCGATCTCGTCGTTCCAGGGCATCGCCGGCGGCGAGGCGACCACCTTCGCCGCGCGCGCGCTGGGCTACGGACTTCCCGGTCTGCGCGTCGACGGCAACGATTTTCTCGCCGTGCATGCGGCGACGCAATGGGCCGCGGAACGGGCGCGCAGCAATGGCGGCGCCACGGTGATCGAATTCGTGACCTATCGCGCCGGCGGTCATTCGACCAGCGACGATCCCACCCGCTACCGGCCGGCCGACGAGGCGGCGCACTGGCCGCTCGGCGATCCGATCGAGCGGCTCAAGCAACATCTGATCGGTCTCGGCGAATGGTCCGAGGAGCGGCACCAGGCACTCGACGCGGAACTGAAGCAGGCGGTACGCACCGCCGCCAAGCAGGGCGAGGCGATCGGCACGCTCGGACAGTCCAAGCCGAGCCCGGCCGAGATGTTCACCGACGTCTACAAGACTCCCGACTGGCGCATTCTCGAACAGCGGCAAGAGCTCGGATACTGATCATGACGACGATGACGATGATCCGCGCGATCAACTCAGCGCTCGACGTGATGATGTCCCGCGATCCGGACGTACTGGTGTTCGGCGAGGATGTCGGCTATTTCGGCGGCGTGTTTCGCGTGACCGAAGGTCTTGCCGCCAAGCATGGCCCGACCCGCTGCTTCGACACGCCGATCTCCGAGGGCGGCATCATCGCCACCGCGATCGGCATGGGCGCCTACGGGCTGCGTCCGGTGGCCGAGATCCAGTTCGCCGACTACATCCTTCCCGCCTACGACCAGTTGGTCTCCGAGGCCGCCCGGCTGCGCTACCGCTCCGGCGGCGAGTTCTGGTCGCCGATCACCGTGCGCTCGCCCTATGGCGGCGGCATCTTCGGCGGCCAGACGCACAGCGCCAGCCCCGAGGCCCTGTTCGCGCATGTGTGCGGGCTCAAGACCGTGATCCCGTCCAATCCCTACGACGCCAAGGGTCTGCTGATCGCCGCGATCGAGGATGACGACCCGGTGATCTTCATGGAGCCGAAGCGCATCTACAACGGGCCGTTCGACGGGCGCTTCGAGCAGCCGGTCTCCGCCTGGGCGCGGCATCCGTCGAGCGAGGTGCCGGACGGGCACTATGTCGTCCCGCTGGGCAAGGCGGCGATCGTGCGCGGCGGCGAGGCGATCACGGTGCTCGCCTACGGCACGATGGTGCATGTCGCTCTGGCCGCCGCCGCCGAATCCGGCGCGGATGCGGAAATCATCGATCTGCGCAGTATCGTTCCGCTCGATCTCGACACCATCGTGGAGTCCGTCCGCAAGACCCGACGCTGCGTGGTGGTGCACGAGGCGTCCCGCTTCGCGGGATTTGGTGCGGAACTCTGCGCCCTGGTGCAGGAGCGCTGCTTCTATCACCTGGAGGCGCCGATCGAGCGCGTGTGCGGCTGGGACACGCCCTACCCGCACGCCTTCGAATGGGACTATTTCCCGGGACCGTCCCGGGTGATCGCCGCGATGCAACGCGCGCTGAGAGGTCTGTGATGGGACACCATGTCTTCCGGCTGCCCGACGTCGGCGAGGGCGTCGCCGAGGCGGAGATCGTCGCTTGGCACATCAAGGTCGGCGACCGGATCGAGGAGGATCAGCCGACCGTCGACGTCATGACCGACAAGGCGACGGTCGAGATGACCACGCCGGTCTCGGGGATCGTGGCGGCCCTGCACGGCGAGGTCGGCCAGATGGTGCCGGTGGGAACCGCTCTGATCGAACTGACGCTGCAGGACGAGGCGGCATCGGATCAGGGAGCCGGCGATGCGACCCCGGCTCCGGTCGCGAGGCAAGAGGTGCCGCCACCTCCCGCGCCCCGACCGCAGGCGCCGCAGACCCAGGCACCCCTGGCCGCGCCGGCGACCCGCAGGCGGGCGCACGAGGGCGGCATCGACCTGCACGCGGTCACCGGCACCGGGCCCGACGGGCGTATCACGCCGTCGGATCTCGACGCGGTGCTGTCCGCCGGAACGGCCGAACATCCCGCGCCGCCGCAACGGTCCGATGGCGTCTCCGCGATCCGCATCGTCGGGTTGCGCCGCCGGATCGCGGAGAAGATGCAGGACTCCACGCGACGCATCCCGCATTTCAGCTACGTCGAGGAATTCGACGTCACCGCGCTGGAGACGCTGCGCCAGACCCTGAACGAGGGCCGCCGCGAGAACCGGCCGAAGCTGACGCTGCTGCCGTTCTTCATGGCAGCCGTGGTACGTTCGGTGCGCGCGTTCCCGCACATCAACGCCCGCTATGACGACGCGGCCGAGACGCTGCATGTGCATGACGCGGTGCATGTCGGGATCGCCACGCAGACCGCCGGCGGACTGACCGTCCCGGTGGTCCGCCACGCGGAGGCGCTGGATCTCTGGCAGGCCGCCGAGGCGCTGCGGCACGTCACCGGTGCGGCGCGCGACGGCACCGCATCGCGCGACATGCTGAGCGGATCGACCATCACCCTGAGCAGCCTCGGCGCGCTCGGCGGGCTCGCCGCCACGCCGATCATCAACCATCCCGAGGTGGCGATCATCGGACCGAACCGGATGGTCGAGCGGCCGATGGTGGTGAACGGCCAGGTGGCGATCCGCAGGATGATGAACGTCTCGTCGTCGTTCGATCACCGCATCATCGACGGCCACGAGGCGGCGCGCTTCGTGCAGGCGCTGAAACGGCTGATCGAGCAGCCCGCCCTGCTGTTCGTGGATCCGTGACGATGGACAAGACCCAGTTCGCGCTCACCGGCGACCAGCGCGCGATCCAGGAGACGGCGCTGCGCTTCGCCCGCGAACGCCTGGCGCCGGACGCGCTGGCCTGGGACCGCGACAAGCACTTCCCGCTCGACGTGATCCGCGCGGCCGCCACCCTGGGGCTCGGCGGGATCTATTGCGGCGCCGATGTCGGCGGCTCGGCGATGACCAGGCTCGAGGCCGCGCTGATCTTCGAGGCGCTCGCCACCGGTTGCCCGTCGATCGCCGCCTATCTGTCGATCCACAACATGGTCGCGGCGATGGTCGATCGCCACGGCACCGAGACGCAGCGCCGGTTTTGGCTGCCGCGCCTGACGTCGATGGAGCTGCTCTGCAGCTATTGCCTGACCGAGCCCGGATCGGGTTCGGATGCGAGCGCCCTGACCACGCGGGCGGTGCGCGACGGCGACGAGTACGTGCTGGACGGCGTCAAGCAGTTCATCTCCGGCGCCGGCGCCACCGACCTGTATGCGATCATGGTGCGGACCGGAGCGCCGGGTCCGAAGGGCATTTCCTGCGTGCTGGTCGAGCGCGACCGGGCCGGGCTGTCGTTCGGCCCGAACGAGGCCAAGATGGGCTGGAACGCGCAGCCGACCCGCCAGGTGATCCTGCAGGGCGTGCGCGTTCCGGTCGCCAACCGTCTCGGCCCGGAGGGCGACGGCTTCTCCCTGGCGATGGGCGGACTCGATGGCGGCCGGCTGAACATCGGCGCCTGCTCGCTCGGCGGGGCGCAGTCGGCGATCGAGAAGACGATCGCCTACCTCTCCGACCGCGGCGCCTTCGGCGTGAAGCTGATCGAGATGCAGGCGCTGCAGTTCCGCCTGGCGGACATGGCGACCGCGCTGGAGGCGGCGCGGACCCTGCTCTGGCGCGCGGCCTCGGCGCTGGACGCTGGCGATCCGCGCGCCACCCGTTTGTGCGCGATGGCCAAACGGGTCGCCACCGATACCGGCTTCGAGGTCGCCGACCAGGCGCTGCAGATGCATGGCGGCTACGGCTACCTGGCGGAATACGGCATCGAGAAGATCGTCCGCGACCTGCGGGTGCATCAGATCCTCGAAGGCACCAACGAGATCATGCGGCTGATCGTCGCGCGCAGCGTGATCAGGGACGGGATCTAGCGCATGGCACGGATCGCCTTCATCGGCCTCGGCAACATGGGCGCGCCGATGGCGGCCAACCTGGTCAAAGCCGGCCACGCGGTGCAGGGCGCCGATCCGGCGCCGGCGGCGTGCGCGAACGCCGCCGCCTCCGGCGTCACGATCGCCGGCAGTGCGGAAGCGGCCGCGCGCGACGCGGAGATCGTCGTGACGATGCTGCCGGACGGCGCCCTGGCCGGCGCGCTCACGGCGCGCCTGCTTCCGGTCGCGCCGCGCGGCGCGCTGTTCATCGACAGCTCGACGATCGACGTGGAGACCGCGCGTTCGATGCACGACGCCGCCGCCCAGGCCGGCATGCGATCGGTCGATGCGCCGGTGTCCGGCGGGATCGTCGGTGCGACCGCCGGCACGCTGACCTTTATGCTGGGCGGGTCGGACGAATCGATCCAAGCCGCCGAGCCGATCCTGGCGGCGATGGGGCGCACGATCGTTCCCTGCGGCGGTCCGGGCGCGGGACAGGCCGCCAAGCTCTGCAACAACATGATCCTGGGCATCTCGATGATCGCCGTCAGCGAGGCGTTCGTGCTGGCGGAGAAACTGGGCCTGTCGCACGAGGCGCTGTATCGGGTCGCCTCCACCTCCTCCGGCCAGTGCTGGGCGCTGACCTCGAATTGCCCGGTGCCCGGGCCGCTGCCTACCAGCCCGGCCAATCGCGACTATCGCCCGGGCTTCGCCAGCACGCTGATGCTCAAGGATCTGCGCCTGGCGCAGCAGGCCGCCGCCATGACAGGCGCCGATACCGCGCTTGGCCGGATGGCGGAGGCGATCTACGAACGGTTCGTGGCCGCCGGAGCGGGCGGCCGGGATTTCTCCGCCATCGTCACCGCCTTGCGCGAGCGCAGCGCCGCCGGGCCCTGAGGAGACACAGACCATGCCGGACCCGCAACCGTACGAGACGATCCTGGTCGAGCGGCGCGGGCCGGTGGCACTGATCACCCTGAACCGGCCGCAGGCCCTCAACGCGCTGAACCGCACGGTGATGCGCGAGATCGCCGCCATCCTGGTCGAGATCGATGCCGACCCGGAGATCGGCTGCTCGGTCGTCACCGGATCGGCGAAGGCGTTCGCCGCCGGCGCCGACATCAAGGAGATGAGCGGGCAGAGCTACGTGGCGATGTACCAGGCCGACTGGTTCGCCGGCTGGGATGCCGTCGGCGCCGCGCGGAAGCCGATCATCGCCGCGGTGGCCGGCTTCGCGCTCGGCGGCGGCTGCGAGCTGGCGATGATGTGCGACGTGATCCTCGCCGCCGACACGGCGAAATTCGGCCAGCCGGAGATCAAGCTCGGCACCATGCCCGGCATGGGCGGGTCGCAGCGCCTGACCAGGCTGGTCGGCAAGTCGAAGGCGATGGAGATGTGCCTGACCGGCCGGATGATGGAGGCGGACGAGGCGGAGCGTGCCGGTCTGGTGTCCCGGATCGTCCCGGCCGAGCGGCTGGTCGACGAGGCGATCGCGGTCGCCACGATCATCGCCGGCATGTCGCAGCCGATCGCCGCGATGGTGAAGGAGAGCATCAACCGTGCCGAGGAGGTCAGCCTCGCCGAAGGCATCCGGTTCGAGCGGCGGGTGTTCCACGCGACCTTCGCCACCCAGGACCAGAAGGAAGGCATGGCGGCGTTCGTGGAGAAGCGAAAGCCATCCTTCCGCAACGCCTGACCGTCCGCGCCGCGCAGCATATTGTGCGTCGCAACATTCCTCTTGAAAGATAGCCTCCAGGTCGATATGTTGCGTTGCAGCATAAGAACCCAGGAGGCTCCGATGAACGCCACCACCGCCAACACCCGCTCCTTCCCCGCCGACATGCAGCATGGCCTGCCGCAGATCGTCCGCGACGCGCTGGCCCAGTTCCGTGCGGCTCTCGCGGTCCGCCGCGAGCGGGCCCGCATCTACCAGGAGCTCGCGCGCAGCTCCGATCACGAGCTGGCCGACATGCGCATCAGCCGCTCCGACATCGCGCAGATCGCCGCCAACTGGCAGCCGAACTGACCTGCCGTCCGAGCGCGCCACATCAGGCGAGCTCGGGGTAGCCGGACAGGATCGCCTGACGCTCCAGATCGGCGATCCTCTGGTAGGCGCCCTCGGGCAAGATGACGAACCCGTCGATCAGCAGCCTGTCCCTGACCGGCCGCAGCGCCGGGTCCGCGCCCACCTCCGCCAGGGCGCCTCGCAACGCGTCGATCGTCGCATCGTCGCCGGCGCTGACGAACGGGAGACCGGGTGAGGACGCCGTCCAGCCCAGCAGCCTGGTTCCGGAGAGGCAGGCCGGCTGATAGCGCTGCAGCAGCGCCAGAGTCACGCAGTCGATCGCCGCCAGATCGGCCCGTCCGGCGGCAATGGCCGCGATGCTTGCCACATGGCTCCCGGTCTCTCGACAGGCGCGGAAGAACCTCTGGCCAGCGGCCAGGGGCGCTATTGCCGCCCTGAGCAGGTTCATTCCGGAATTGCTGTCGCGGTCGTTGAGCGCGCAGACGCCGCCGCGCAGGTCGGCGAGGCGCATGGCCGGATGCTCGTGTCGCACGATCAGCGCGCTGCGATACCAGCCGCCGTCGCACCCCTCCGCGCGATAGGCTGGCGTTGCCACCACCCTGACCCGGGCCGGAAGCGACAGCAGCGGATAGCCGCAGCTCTGCGACAGCAACAGGTCGGGATCCAGCCAGTGCGACCGCGGATCCGCCGGGCGGAGGAGCTCGTCCGGAGCGGCGATCCCGGCCTGCCGAAGCCGGGCGGCGATGCCGCTCCAGAGCGCGCGCGTATCCGCTTCGAGCTCCGGCAAGTCATACATCGGCAGGCTGCACGACACACGCACGTCCATCGTGGCTCCGTTATATAACAGAATTAGATCGTTTAGTCTTGATCATACGCATCATGGTGCTAGTTTGGACGGCATCATGCAGACCAGCGACGACCGCTCCCCGATTCATGCGCCGACCGCCACCGAATGGCCGACGCTGGTCCTGGCCGCGCTGATCCATGGCGGCTGGCTGGCGACCACCTTCGCCGCGGCGCGCCTGCCATGGTGGATCGTCCTGATTCCGGGCGCCTGGCTGGTGGCGTGGCACATGTCGCTGCAGCACGAGGTGATCCACGGCCATCCGACCCGCCATCGCTGGCTCAACGACCTGCTCGGCAGTCTGCCGCTCAGCCTGTGGCTGCCTTATCGCAGCTACAAGGCCAGCCATCTCGGACATCACCGCGGCGAGACGCTGACCGATCCGATCGACGATCCGGAGAGCCAGTACGTCACGGCGGCGCAGTATGCCCGAGCCGGCTGGATCGAGCGCCTGCTGCTGCGCGCCAACAACACGCTGCTCGGTCGCATCACGCTCGGACCCGCCAGGCTGATCGGCCGGTTCCTGGCCAGGGAAACCGGATCGGTGCTGCGCGGCGACCCGGAGGCGTGGCGCGCATGGCTGCTGCACCTGCCCGGTCTGGCGCTGGTGGTCGCCTGGCTGACGCTGGTCTGCCACCTGTCCCTGGTCCGTTACGTCGTCCTGTTCGTCTATCCGGGCCTCTCTCTGGTCCTGGTGCGGTCGTTCGCGGAGCACCGCGCCGCCGACGATCCCGAGCATCGCACGGCAATCGTCGAGGACACCCCGATCCTGGGCCTGCTGTTCCTCTACAACAACCTGCACGTCGTGCATCACCTCAGACCAGGACTGCCCTGGTATCGCATCCCGGGATCGTACCGCGCCAACCGAGAGACGCTGCTGCGACGCAATGGCGGGCTGGTCTATCGCGGCTATCGCGACGTCGCGCGCCGCTATCTGCTGCGCCAGCATCACGACCTGGTGCACGAGCGGTCCTGAGCCAGAGACGGAACCGCGTGCGGGTCCGCACAAAGCCATGTCACCGTCCGCATGGGCCGGCGACGCCGCCCGTCGCCTGCGTCCGGGATCTATCCCGGGTCCGGTGAACGCGTCGTATCCGTCCCCTCATCGCACCCTTCGGATGTGGCGAACGGATGTCGGGAATGCAGGCCCCGGCCACAATCCGCCGCTCGCCACGGACGGAGATCACGATCATGCCCACCCCAGAGCCAAAGACCATGGCACGGAGCCTGCGCACCGCGCTCGCAGAACGCGACATGCCGATCAGCCATTCGACCGCGCTCGAACTGGTCGCCCGACAATTTGGATATCACGACTGGAACGTCCTGGCCGCCCGCACTCCCCGCGCGCGGAGACACAGACCGCGCCGCTTCACCCAAGCCGTGCATCCTGATGCCGGTTCCGGGCGGATCTGGCTGCACGCCTGCGGCGCCGGACGGGAGACCCTGCACTCAGACACTCCCGGCCTCGCTCCAGGCCCGCATGGACCGGTGATTGGCACGACCGACTGGACCCGTCGCACCGTCACCATCTTTGTCCTGGACGAGGCCGCCTATCTAGGCTTCGGGATCCTGTTCGGCTCCGGGACTTCCTGACGCGCCGCGCCATCTCGGGCTGCCGTAGGATCGGCGAACAGGCGTGTCGGCCGGGGAGCCTCCTCCCCGGCCCAGCCTGGTCGATGCGACGCGGTTACGGTGCCAGCGGCGCCGTCACCGTCCAGCTCGAGTCGTCCGGGAAGCCGATCGTCGTGTCCCAGGGATTCGTGCCGCCGTCGCCGGCGACATACACGCCGTAATCGTAGGTACGGAGGAACTTGGTCGGGTAGTTCACCGACGCGAACGACTTGCCCTTTCCGTCGTTGCCCTTCTGCGGGCAGAAGGTCGCGTCGTCGGCGAACTGGGTGCTGCCGTCATAGGGCTCGCGATAGGCGGTAAAATTGTAGTGACGCAGATAGTCGCCCGGGAAGCTGCGGGCCTCGAACGAGATGCACGAACTGTCTGCCAGTCCGCGACGCACGATCCAGGTGGCGTTCTGCAGTTCGGTGGTGGAGCTGGCGGGCGAGATCGCCACGATGCTGGTGGTGTCGGCGGCCAGTCCGCCATGGCTGACATAGGAGGTTCCACAGCACGGCGCGCGGCTCTGCAGCGAGATCTCCGAGCCGGGCTTCAGCGTGCCGACGATTCCCGTCGGCCCGCCATAGCCCGCGGCGACGATGTTGGCCTGCACCGCGTCGTCGGCGGCATCGGTCGGGATGCCCATGGTCATGACGCCCTCGAAGAACGAACCGATCGACCCGTTGCTGTTGTCGCCGCCGGTGCCGAGAACGATCGCGCCTTCCTGATGCATCGGCATGTAGCCGCCGACGGTCGGCTCGGCACCGCTATAGGTCGTGGTCAGGATGCCGCCCTGCGCGTTGCCCGCCTTCAGAGCGAAATAGTTCTGGCCGTTGTTCTTGAGCAGCGCTGTCACGAACGGAGTCTGGTTGCCGGTGTTGGCGGCGTCCTGCCCGGGGCCGGCGCCGGACTGGAACAGGCCGTTCTCGAGATCGGCCTGCACCCAGGGGCCGGTGCCGACGCAGTTGCCGAACCAGCATTCAGTGCCGAAATTGATCGCATCCATATGACCGTTGCCGGTATCGTCGCCGCTGGTCTCGGCATTGCCGTAATCGAAGCAGCACTGATTGTTCACGTGCGTGCCGGACGTCACCATGTACATCCCTTCCGCGGCACCGTTCTTCGCGACACCGATGGTCGCGTTGTTGCGATAGCCGGTTCCGGCGGAGATCTCGACGCCATAGACCTGGTGTCCGCCGACCGTCACCGGAAGCGCGTCGGCGGCGACGGCGACGTCCGGCCCGCCATTGCCGCCTCGACCCTGCACCGCCAGGTCGTTATGCAGCGGAGACTGGTCGTAGATCCTGGTGATGGTGCAGGACGTGTCCTTGCAGAACGCATCCTGCGCCGCGGCGTTGGCGTAGCCGCCCGCGGTCAGCACCCCGATCGCCTTGACCTTGCCGTCCGACAGGCGGGAAACCTGATAGAGCGGGCCATTGTAGCTGGTGTACAGCGCCCGCGTGGTGCTGTGCGCGGCGACGCAGGGCGTGCCGGCGCTGCCATAGATGTCACAGGGCCCGGTGGCGGCCCGCGACGCGCCCGGCATCAGAACCAGCAGCGCCAGGGTGGCAAGCGCAGGCAGGATGGCGCGCCAACAGGTGGAAATCGACAGTATCGACCGCGTCGCGGCGCGGTCTGGAGCGGATCGGGAATGTCTCATGGTCGGACGTCCTCGCATGTTCTTCGTTGGACCGATGGACATGGACCTCTGAAAGGACCCATATCTCATCGGCTCTTTCATTGAAGCACGTGCAGGATCGACATCGGAGTCGAAATAGTCAGGACGCGGTTCAAGACTCCGTCATGTCGCATCCGGTTCGACGTATTCGATAAAGCTCCTTTCTGAAACTGCGTGCATCGCAAGAGACAGACGTATGGCCTGGGTGTGAGTGAGAACGCAGCGATTGAGATCGACGACGATATCCCACATGCCTGGTTTTGGATTATGCGAGATCGGCACGTTCGCGTTGCGGAAGTGCGTTCGCACGTCGGCGAGCATACGTTCGTGCAGTCGTAACCTGCCGATCGTCCGGCAGAGTTCCGCCTCGGTCAGCCGATAGCGAAACACCATCTCGCCGGTCAGGGACGCGCGGGCGATGCTGGTGTCGATATAGGCCGCCAGAACCCTGTCCAGAGAGAGACGATCGCCCGCCAGCATGCGATCAATCGACGAACGGATCGACGATGGTCCGACTGCCGAGCAGACAGGAATCCGCAACCAGCCGCAGCGGCCGGATGTCGACGTCCGATCGTCCTTCGGCCAGCAGGGTGCGGAAGCGCTCGTAGATCATCGGATATTCGCGGGGCGCCTCGTCGACGACGCGTACGCCGTCCACCGTCAGCGTCGCGCCGCCGGCGGCCAGATGCAGCGACATGCCGTCCTCGGTCTCGATCGCGATTTCCCAGTGCTGCTCGCCCTCCTTGCGCCAGTCGAACACGGCGCCGAGGTCGGCTGGCCCGTCCAGCGTGGCGAACCGCAATCGAGCGCCGATCGGGGTCTGGCAGTTTGCCGGCACGTCCATGTCGGCCGCGGCGACAAACAGGCTCTGCGGCACGATCTCGGTGACGATCGACAACGCGTTGATCCCGGGATCGAACACGCCGAATCCGCCCTCCCGCCAGATCCAGGCCTGGTTCGGATGCCAGCGCCGTACGTCCTCGCGCCAGTCCACCGCCAACCGGCGCAGCCGCTTGCCGACCAGCGTCCGTCGCGCCTCCACCACCGCCTGGTTGAAGCGCGAGTGCCAGGTGGCGAACAGGACGCGCCCGGCCCGATCTGCCAGCCCGGCCAGCGCCTCGATCTCGCCGAGCGTGGCGGCGGGGGGCTTCTCGATCAGGACGTGCCGCCCTGCCGCGAGCGCGCGGCGCACCGTCTCGGTGCGGCCGGAAGGCGGCGTACAGACCGCCAGCACGTCGACGTCCGGCATGGCGGAGAAGAGCTGGTCGAGGTCCGGGAACACCGGCACGCCGTCCGGTCCGGCGCCGCGCCTGCTGACGATCGCCGAGAGCTCGAAGCCGGGATTGGCCAGGATCGCCGGCACATGCTGATCGACGGCGATCTTGCCGAAGCCGACGATGGCGATGCGGTGAGGCGTCATGATGCGATGCTTTCCATGCTAGGCCAGCGACCCTCGCCTGCCTGCGACCGCGACCAGCACACGCTGCATGACGATGAAGCCGAACAGCAGCGCGCCGATCGCGATCTTGGTCCACCAGGAGGAGAGGCTGCCGTCGAAGGTGATGTAGGTCTGGATCAGGCCCTGGATCAGGACGCCGACGAAGGTGCCGAACACCGTGCCGACGCCGCCGCTGAGCAGCGTGCCGCCGATCACCACCGCGGCGATGGTGTCGAGCTCGACCCCGGTGGCGGCCAGCGACGAACCGGCGCCGGTGTAGAAGGAGAACACGATCCCTGCCAGGCCGGCCAGCGTCGAGGACAGGGTGTAGATGGCGATCGTGGTGCGACCGACCTTCACCCCCATCAGCTCCGCAGAGACGCGATTCCCGCCGAGCGCATACACGTTGGTTCCGAACCGGGTGCGATGCGCGATCACCATGCCGGCGGCCACCACCAGCAGCATGATGATCGCGATCACCGACAATTTGCCATGCCCCGGCAGATCGATCGCATGGCGATAGAGCTGCGCATAGAGCGGGGCGCCGATCGGGATCGAGTCCGTGGTCAGCACGAAACACATGCCGCGCGCGAAGAACATGCCGGCCAGCGTCACGATGAACGGCGGCAGCCGGAAGACGTGGATCAGCGCGCCCATCGCCGCGCCGAACAGGCCCGCGACCGACAGCGCGATCGCGAAGGCGACGAACGGCGGCACGTGATCGCGCTCGATCAGGATCGCCAGCAGCACGCAGGTGAAGGCGATCACCGATCCGACCGACAGATCGATCCCGCCCGACAGGATCACGAACGTCATGCCGACGGCGACGATGCCGAGGAACGCGTTGTCGGTCAGCAGGTTGGTGAACACCCGGGTCGACGCGAAATGCGGGAACTGCAGCGAACAGAGGATCGCGCCCAGCACGAAGGTCGCGATCGTCACCAGCAGCGGCAGCAGACGCAGGCTCATCGTGCCGCCCCCCCGGTCCGGGAAAGCCGGTTGCGCACCGGCGGCGATTGCAGCAGCAGCACCGCGAGCACCACGACCGCCTTGACGATCAGGTTGTATTCCGGACGGATCCCGGACAGCAGGATGCCGGTATTCATCGCCTGGATGATCATCGCGCCCACCAGGGACAGCAGCAGGCTGAAGCGGCCGCCGAACAGCGACGTGCCGCCGACCACCACCGCGAGAATGGCGTCGAGCTCCAGCCAGAGCCCGGCATTGTTGGCGTCGGCGCCCTTGATGTCTGCGGCGACTACCAGGCCGGCCAGCGCCGCGCAGACGCCGCTGGCGGCATAGGCGGCGATCAGCACCACGCTTGCGCCGACGCCGGCATAGGCGCTGGCCCGTTCGTTGGCACCGACCGATTCGATGAACAGGCCGAGCGCCGTGCGGCGCGTCAGCAGCGCGATCGACATCGCGACGAGCGCCACCAGCACCACCGGCGTCGGCATCCCCAGCACCGAACCGGTGCCGACGAAGCCGAGCGCCCGGTCGTCGAACGTCACGATCTGGCCGCCGGTGATGAGCTGCGCGATGCCGCGCCCGGCGACCATCAGGATCAGCGTGGCGACGATCGGCTGGATCCGCAGGATCGCCACCAGCACGCCGTTCCAGACCCCGCAACCCAGACCGGCGGCCAGGGCGGCGCCGACCGCGACGGCGACCGGGGAACCGGCATTGACCAGGGTGGCGGCGACCGCGCCGCTGATCGCCATCACCGCGCCGACGGAAAGATCGATGCCGCGCGTCGCGATCACCAGGGTCATGCCGAGCGACAGCAGCGCCACCGGCGCGCCGCGATCGAGCACGTCGATCAGGCTGCCGAACAGCCGCCCATCGACCAGCCGCAGATGGAAGAAGCCGGGCGAGACGGCGCGGCAGGCGGCGAGCACCAGGGCCAGCGCCAGAAGCTGCGGCCAGCCGGCGAACCGTATGCGGCGCAGGACGGCGCCGATCGTTCGCGGCGCAGGCGCCATGGCGTCCATCACGCGACTCCCGCGATGCTGGTCATCATCGCGGCGACGCTGACCTGGCCGCCGGCCAGCTCGGCGACGTGGGCGCGGTCGCGCAGGATGATCACCCGGTCCGAATAGGCGGCGATCTCCTCGAGCTCGGACGAGATCACCAGCAGCGCCAGGCCATCGGCGCAGAGCGTCTCGATCAGCCGGATGATCTCGGCATGGGCGCCGACATCGATGCCGCGGGTGGGTTCGTCCAGGATCAGGAATTCCGGCTCGGTCGCCAGCCAGCGCGCCAGCAGCGCCTTCTGCTGGTTGCCGCCCGACAGCATGCCGATCGGCTTTTCCGCATCCGGCGTGCGGATATCGAGCAGGCGCACGAACCGGTTCGCCATCTCGTCCTGCTCGGCGCGGCCGATCCTGCGCAGCCAGCCGCGTTTCGCCTGCAGCGCCAGCACGATGTTCTCGCGGATCGAGAGCTCGGCGACGATGCCCTCGGTCTTGCGCTCTTCCGGGCAGTAGCCGAAGCCGAGCCGCACCGCGTCGCGCGGCGAGCGGATCCTGGCCGGCCGGCCGCGCACGCTGGCCTGGCCCTGGTCGGCGCGCTCGATCCCGAACAGCAGCTTGGCGGTCTCGGTGCGTCCGGACCCGAGCAGCCCGGCCACACCGACCACCTCGCCGCGACGCACCGACAGGTCGAACGGCCTGACCAGCCGCTTGCGGCCATAGTGCGAGAAGGCAACCAGGGTCTCGCCGGCGGCGGCGTCGCCGCGGCGTCGCTCCAGCGCATCGCCGGCCAGCGCGCGGCCCAGCATCATCTGCACCAGCTCGATGCGCGGCAGCGCCGAGACCAGGCGTTCGCCGACCCGCCTGCCGTTGCGCAAGACGGTGATGCGATCGCACAACGCATAGACCTGGTCGAGGAAATGCGTGACGAACAGGATCGCCATGCCCTGGTCGCGCAGCGTGCGCAGCATGGCGAACAGGCGCGCGACCTCCTCGCCGTCGAGACTGGCGGTCGGCTCGTCGAGCACCAGCACGCGGCCGGACAGGTCGACCGCGCGGGCGATCGCGATCAGTTGCTGGACGGCGACGGAATAGCTGCCGAGCGGCGCCGAGACGTCGACGTCGAGCCCGTACGGCGCGAGCAGCTTGCGTGCCCTCGCGCGCATCGTCCGCCGGTCGACGAGGCCGAAGCGACGCGGCTGGCGGCCGATGAACAGGTTGTCCGCCACCGACAGGTTCGGCAGCAGGTTGACCTCCTGGTAGACGGTGCCGATGCCGGCCTGCGCCGCCTCCGCCACGTCCCTCGGCGCGATGGCGACGCCGTCCAGCGTCACGGTCCCGGCATCGCGCGAGACGACGCCGGTCATGACCTTGATCAGGGTCGACTTGCCGGCGCCGTTCTCACCGAGCAGGGCATGGATCTCGCCCGCGTACAGGCCGAGATCCACCCCGTCGAGAGCCCTGACGCCGGGAAACGAGCGGCTCAGCCCCTCGATCGCCAGCAAAGGCCGGCCGTCAGACGCCAGATGCGTCTGTCCGCTCATCGCCAGGCTCCGCGCGCGTCAATAGAGCGGCTTGCGGCGGTCGTACTCCGCCTGCGCGGTCGCCGGCGTATACAGCGTCGACGGGGTCTTGATCCATTTCTGCGGCTGGGTGTGGTCGGTCTTGAGCGCGATCAGCGCCTTGAAGGCCGGGCCCGCCATGTTGGGCGACAATTCGACGGTGCCGTTCGCCTCGCCGTCGGCCATCGCCTTGAACATGTCCGGCACACCGTCGATCGACACCACCTTGATGTCGGTGCCGGGCTTCAGTCCGGCCTCCTTGATCGCCTGGATCGCGCCGATCCCCATATCGTCGTTGTGCGCGAAGACAGCGCAGATGTCGTGGCCGTTGTTCTCGGCCTTGATGAAGCTCTCCATCACCTGCTTGCCGCCCGAGCGGGTGAAGTCGCCGGACTGGCTGCGGACGATCTGCATGTCGGGATGGGCGGCGATCGCCTCGCCGAAGCCCTTCTTGCGGTTGATCGCCGGAGACGAGCCGACGGTGCCCTGCAGCTCGACGATCCTGCATTTGTTGTTAGTGATCTTGGCGAGATAGTCGCCGATCATGTGGCCTTCGAGCACCGTGTCGGAGGTGACGGCGGCGGTGTAGAGGCTCGGGTCCGAGGTCTCGATCTGGCGATCGAGCAGGAACACCGGAATGTTGGCGTCCTTCGCCTCTCGCAGCACCGAGTCCCAGCCGGTGGCGACGACCGGGGCGATGAAGATGCCGTCGACGCCCTGGGCGACGAACGAGCGCACCGCCTTGATCTCGTTCTCCTGCTTCTGCTGCGCGTCGGAGATCTTGAGCGTGACGTTGTCCTGCTGCGCCTTCTGCTTCGCCACCTTGGTCTCGGCAGCGCGCCAGCCGGATTCCGATCCGACCTGCGCAAAGCCGACGGTCAGCGTATCGGCGGCGAACGCGGCCGTTCCGGTCATCAACAGTGCCAGAACGCCGAACGCGGGTATGGTGGATTTCGGGGTCATTGTCGGTTTCCTCCTGAGACCGCCCTCTATCGGGACGTGTCTTCAACAAACGTTTTTCGATCGGTCAGGGCCGGTCAGCCGGTCCGGGCCGCCTGCTTCTCGAACGGCGACGGCCCGAGCTCCTCGAGAAGCTGCGCCATCCGGGCGTAGGCCTTGTTACGATAAGCGACGATCTCCGCCGCCATCGATTCGTCGAAGGTGCCGTAGAACCCGGCGCCGTTCTTCAGGCCGTGCTTCCCTTCGGCGACCATCGTGGAGAGGAGCACTGGGGTCGCGAAACGCGCGCCGAACGCATCCTCGAAAGTCTTGAAGCAGTTGGCATAGACGTCGAGCCCGGCCATGTCCGCGATCGCGAACGGGCCGAAGAACGGCAGCCGGAAGCCGAAGGTGGTGCGCACGATGGTGTCGACGTCCTCGGCGGTGGCGATGCCCTCCTCGACGATCGCGTTCGATTCCTTCAGCAGCACATACTGCAGCCGGTTAAGAACGAAGCCCGGCGTGTCCGCGACCTGGGCACTGGAGCGCTTGACCCGTGCCAGCATCTCCTTGACCACCGGGATCACCGCCGGATCGGTGTCGACCCCGGCGACCAGCTCGACGCCTGGAATGAACGGCGCCGGATTGCTGAAATGCACCGTCAGGAACCGCTCCGGCCGCTCGACCGCAGGCGCCAGCACCGCGACCGGGAGCGTCGAGGTGTTGGTGCCGATGATCGCGTCGGGGCGCGCCGCGGCGCTGATCCGGCGCAGCACCTCGTGCTTGACCGCCGGCACCTCGAACACCGCCTCCTCGATGAAATCGACCTCGCGGACGGCGTCCTCGATCGAGTCCGCGGTGCGCAGGTTCGCCGCGATCGCGTCGGCGGCGCCGGCCGGAAACAGGCCCTGTGCCTCGAACGCCTTGGCCTCTGCCAGCAGTCGCACCAGCGCCTTGGCGGTCGCCTCCGGCGAGGCATCGGCCAGGGTGACCGACATGCCGGCAGCGGCCAGCGTCTGCGCGATCCCGCCGCCCATGTAGCCGGCGCCGATCACCGCCACGCTGTTGATCATCGCTCGCATGCTCTCGGCCTCCTCTACGCGGCGGTCCGGGCCATCCTGGTGCCCGGCTCGCTTCTTGTTGGACAATTGATAGGAGGTGAGATCATAACCGTCTAATATGGATTCGTGCTTCACTCATATCGCTTTGAATATGTTAGGCTCGGGGCCATGCGTCATCATCTCCCGGCGAACTGGTTCCTGCAGAGCCGTCTGAAGTTCCGGCACCTCCAGGTGCTGACCGCGCTGCTGCGGCATCGCAAGCTGCATCTGGCGGCCGACAGCCTGGGCATGACGCAGCCGGCGGCGTCGAAGCTGCTGATCGATCTGGAGACGGCGATCGGCCAGCCTCTGTTCGACAGGCACGGCCGCGGCCTGGAACAGAACGCCTATGGCGAGATCCTGACCCGTCGGGCGCAGGCGATCCTGGCGGAGCTGGACGGGGCGCGGGACGAGATCAATGCAGTGCAGGCCGGCCAGCTCGGCCGGGTCGGTATCGGCGCGATCGACGGACCGATCGTTGACCAACTCTCCTCCGTGCTGTCGATCGCGCAGGAGCGGCACCCGAGGATCGAGCTCGCAGTGGAAGCCGGGTCGAGCAACCTGCTGCTCGACCGGTTGCTGGCCGGCCACCTCGACATCATGCTCGGGCGGCCCGGTCCGTCGTTCGACCGCGCCTTGTTCAGCTACCGCGAACTCGGCAACGAGGCGCTTCGGCTGGTGGGGCGCCGCGACCACCCGTTCGCCATGCGCGGGTTGCTCGGCGTGGCGGAGATCCGCGACGCGTGCTGGGTGCTGCAGGCGGCGGGGTCACGCCTTCGGACCCGGGTCGACGACCTGTTCCATGCCGCCAACCTGGCGCCCCCGGAACGGATCGTCAGTACAAACTCGCTGCTCATGACCCTGACCTACGTCGCCAATACCGACGCGATCAGCGTGGTCTCCGAGCCGGTCGCCAGGCAGCAGGAGGCGGCGGGCGTGCTCGGCATCCTGCCGCTCGACACCGACATCAGCGCCGGCGCCTACGGCCTGCTGCTGCCGAACCAGCGCCCCTGTTCGCCGGCGACGGCGATGATCCTGCGGCTGATCGAGGCGGCCTGGGCGGACTGAGAGAAGCGTCGCGGGTCACAAACTTTCTCTCGCATACTCCGACAGCAGGCTCTGTATATGACGCTCGACTTCGGTCGCCGTCAGCGGTCCGCCGTGCCCCATGTAAAACCGGCGAGCGCCTCCTCGCACCAGGCGATCCAGCTCTCGGGCAACCCTGCGCGGATCGTCCTCGAACGGAGGACGGATGGCACGACCGGTCAGCGCGATGCCGCCGATCAGGATGCCTGACGCGATCAGATCGCCGACCAGGATCTCCTGCGAAGACAGTTCGACCGCGATCGAGCCAGGCGTGTGACCACCAGTGTGGCGAACCACGCCGTCGACGCCGAAATTCAGCAGGTTCACGGTCTCGCCGTTGGTCATCAGGATGTCCGGCTCGAAACCCTCGTAGGGCTGAAGCGGCAGCTTCGTCCTGAGAAGCAGCCTGCCGGCCCGGCCCGTGGGGCAGAAGCGCATCGCCGATTCGCGGCTGTAGAATTTGGCATCGTCTTCGTGGGCCAGGATCGGGGCGCCGGACAAGGCGCGCAGGCGCGCGGCACTCCCCGCGTGATCGGTGTGCGCGTGCGTCACGATGATCAGCTTGATATCGCGAAACGACAGTCCGTGCCGGGCGAGTACCCGGGCGACCTTGCGTTCCGATCCGGGAATCCCCGCATCGACCAGGATACACGCCGCCTCGCTTCTGATCAGGTGTGCGTTGACCATGCCGAAGGGCAGGATCGGGATACGAATGATTTCTGTACCGAACATGAGGGTTCTCCTTGACCTGTCTTGAGGCGGTCAGCGGGCGAGCGCGGCCGGCTCCAGGGACTGGATGAACGTCCTCATCAACCTGGCGAGACGGCCGGGCGCTTCCAGTGGAACGAGATGACCGATCCCGGGAAGGAGGCAGAGACTGGCCTGCGGAATGCGGGTGAGAAGCTCCTGCCGAAGCACCGCGGGCGGATCGACCCGATCCTCCTCTCCGGAGATCACGAGCGTTGGCACCGCAACGTCGACGACCATGGCGCCGATGTCCTCCTGGCTCGTCGCCAGGGGCCATGCCGCCCTGGCCGCAGCGGACCCGAGCAGGCTGTCGGACACAACCGCTTCGAGATCGTCGGCGCCGAGCCGGCTGCCGGCAAGCACCTGCTCGACCGTCGCGATGATGCTGTCGCGGCTTGCATAGGCTCCAACCATGCCATGCCTTACCTCGGACGGCAGGTTCATCGGCACGGGCGGGGACGGTGCGACCAGAACCAGTCCCGCGAGACCCGGCGGACGCCGCGATGCGACGAGCTGGGCCACCTTGCCGCCCATCGAATGCCCGACCAGGATGGTGCGCGCGAGACCGAGCGCTGCGATCACGCCCTCGACGTCGGCAGCCAGACTGGCGAGATCGTAGCCGTGGTCCGGCTTGTCCGACTGGCCCCAGCCGCGCTGATCCACGGCCACGGTGCGGAACTCTGCGGAAAGCAGGTCCGCCACATGCCGCCAGGTGCGCGACGAGCCGCCCCAGTAGTGCAGGAAGACCAGGGAAGGTGCCCCGCTCCCTCGATCCTCGACGTGAAGTGCGATGCCGTTCGATGCTATTTTCATGGTGCGGGGTCTCGCTGCACCGGGAGCGGCGGGATGACGCTCCCGGTGTGTGGCCAGATGTCAGGCGGCGGCTTGCAGGATGAAACGCGCCACGGTGTCGGGGTGCGACAGCATCGGGACATGGCTGGAGCCGACATGAGCGATCGTGGCATTCATACGCACGGCCATCCGCTCCTGCTCGACACGCAGAATGGCCTGGTCCTCGTCACCAATGAGGTAAAAGGTCGGGCGGCTGCGCCAGGCCGCCTCGGTCAGCGTGCCGCCGAGTGCCGCGCCGTTGATCGGACCCTGGGTCGCATGCACGACGGCCTGCTCGCTCGGCTCGAGATCCTGCGCAAACAGGGTGGACACGCCCTCCCGCGTGAGCTTGAGAAAGCCTTCCGCATCCGGCCGGATTTCGGCGCCGAGCGGGGCCTGCTCGAACTGCGCGAACAGCGAGCCCGCGGATTCGCCGGCATCGGGTGCGAAGGCATCGATGTAGACGAGCCGGGCGACCTTGGCATCGTTGCCAGCCTCGCCGATCACGGCGCCGGCGTAGCTGTGCCCGACCAGCACGACATCGCCGTCCGCGAGCGTGATCGCGCGTCGCACCGCGGCAACGTCGGCCTCGAAGCTGGTCAGCGGCAACTGAACGGCGGTGACCGCCGCTCCCTGTTTTGCGAGCAGGGGAATGACTTTCGCCCAGCTCGAACCGTCGGCCCATGCGCCGTGCACCAAAATAACGTTTGCGATCATTGTTCTTCTCCTCATTTGCGTTTGAATGTGATGTCGTCAGCCGTGCCAGTGCGAGCACCGGATCACGGAGCAGAAATTCCCCCGGCGGAAATGCGTCTCCTTGTCGGCGATCACGTCTGCCTTGACGTTGCCGAACGTCGTGTCCGGCTTGTGGCGGATGCCGTCGTAGAAGGCCTGGATGATGTCTTCCTTGAAATGCGGCGAGCGTGGGAAGGCAGCGGTGACGCCTTCGCGAATCTCGGCGGGATAGTCGTCGTATGTCAGGCCGAGCACGTCCATCTCGACGCCGGCGGTGGTGAGTGCCACGACCGGGTGCATGAACTCGGGTATGCCGGGCGTGGTGTGCAGCGCGATGCCGGTCCAGACCTTTTCGATGTCGGACGGATCGACGCCATGTCCGCTCAGGAAATCGCGGGCGGCGTTGGCACCGTCCACCTCGAAACGCCGATCAGCGCTGCTGTGCGACGGCATCAGCCCAATGTCGTGGAACATCGTTGCGGCATAAAGCAGCTCTGGGTCGAAGCTCAGGCCGCGTTGCTGACCGGCGATCGCACCGAAGAAGTAGACGCGGCTGGAATGATTGAAGAGCAGCTCGGTCTCGGTATCACGAACGAATTCGGTGATGGCCTGGCAGAGTCTGCTGTCGGGGATCGTAATCCCACCGATGGCAGCGTCTCGGGGAAGGATCCCCGTCGTCGTGCGTGCCCGATCGCGAGTCATTGCCGTTCTCCGTGTCGTTGCGGGCTTACGCCGCCGTGAAATGGGGCTGGGAGAGGTTCGAAGCGCCTCCTGTCCGACACCTCTTAGGTCGCACCATTGCGCCTTGGCAGCAACGACGACTGACCTTTGAAAACTGCCAACCATGTGCGATAACCTGCCCCAGGCCCGGAGACGGCCTATGCGGAAGGACATAGTAGGCCGATGGCACAGCGCGACGTCGCCCTCGTCATCCATGACGGCGTGCAGGCCCTCGACGTCGCCGGGCCGCTGGATGTCTTTGCGGCGGCCAATGGTTTCCTGTCCGGGGATGAGCAATACCGTTGCCTCCTCGTCTCGAGGCAGACGGCGCCGCTGCGCAGCTCCAACGGGATGCGGATGATGGCTGACCTCAGCTTTGAAGGGGCGTGCCGTCCGTTCCACACGGTCCTGGTCGCGGGCGGCCCCGGCCTGCCCGACAGAGCGCCCGATGACGCCATGTCGGATTGGCTCCGGAACTGGGGAACGAAGGCGGCGCGATACGGATCGATTTGCAACGGCACGTTCGCGCTCGGACATGCTGGCTTGATCGACGGGCGGACAGTGACGACGCACTGGCAATCCTCCGCCCAGCTCGCTGTGCGGTTTCCGGCTGCGCGTGTCGAGCAAGATCGGATCTACGTGCGAGACGATCGTCTGGTGACCTCGGCCGGCGTGACGGCTGGGATCGATCTGACCTTGGCCCTTGTCGGGGAGGATCATGGGACCGCGCTGTCGCTCGCCTGCGCGAAAGGGCTGGTGGTCGTGGCACAGCGGCAGGGCGGCCAGTCACAATTCAGCCCGCTGCTGCTGCCGCTCGGCGATACGGCAACACCGCTCGGCAAGGTGCAGGCCTACGTGACGGAGCGCATCGGTGAGGCGTATCCCGTCGAACGGCTCGCCGAGATCGCCGGTGTCAGCCCGCGCACGGTCGCGCGGCTGTTTGTCCGGGATCTGGGCATGACGCCGCACGAGTTCGTGGAGGGCGTCAGGATCGATTACGCACGCAAGCTGCTGGAAGCGACGGAACGGCCGATGAAAATGGTCGCGTTCGAGTGTGGCTTCGGCACGCCTGACCAGATGCGAAGCGCGTTTCAGCGACGGCTCGGCGTGAGCCCATTGCGATACCGGGAGAGCTTTGCCCGTCAGGAATGACGGGGAAGATCCGTCTGGGCCAGGCCGGTCAGGCTGGACCGCAAAATGGCAGGCAGATCCCTGCGGGATCGCCCGCCGTTTCTCACGTGTTCCGCCGGTCGGTAAGATTGGTTGCGCTGTCCCGAAACCGCCAGAATTTTCTCGTCTGTGGATCGTTGCAACCAGGGATACTCAAGTCGCTATCGGTCCTCGACCTTTAGCCCTGCAAGCAACGATGCATAGGCGGCGAACCTGTGAGAAGCAAATTCCATGAAAAGCCGAACGCGCTTGGTTTTGCGCGTCTCGCCGTGGGTGAGGAGCCAGAGCACGCCGTTCCGAAGCGGCTGGGTGCCTGGCGCTCTGGTGAGCTGGGGCTCGGAATCGCCGACAAAGCACGGCAGCCTCGTAAGGCCGATCCCCTCGCGAACCGCGGCGATCTGCGTCTCGGCGTCCGGGGCCCTGAACGGAACCTCACCTGTCCGGATCTCGCCCGCGTGAACCCAGTCCGGGATGCGGTGATCGTTGATGATGATCGGCCGGATGGGACCGTGCGTGCCTGCCCGCCACGCCGCCAGCAGGCCGCGAGACAGGTAGATCCCACTGGCCAGTTCCGGGCCCATCAGTCCATGGACATTGGGTGGCAAGGTCTCGCGGTCGATCACGAAGCGGATTGCCACGTCGGCTTCTCGATTGGTCAGGTTCGCGATCTCCCCGGTCGACAGGATTTCGATCTCAATCTCCGGATGCAGGCGTGCGAAATCAGAGAGGTCCGGCATGAACAGATGCGTCGCGAGGAAGGGCGGCAGCGTCACCCGCAATAAGCCGCGTGCGCTCTGGTCGCGCCCGAACACGCGCGTCTCCAGCTTGTGTGATGAGGCTTCCATCTGCTCGGCAAATTCCAGGATCTCCTCGCCCGCTACCGTCAAGCGATACCCTGACGGCAATTTCTCGAACACCAACACCCCAAGCCGCTGCTCCAGTTCAGCAACTCGCCGCAGGACGGTCGCGTGGTTCACGCCAAGGCGCTGAGCGGCGGCCCGCACTGAGGCGGCGCGCGCAACGGCGAGGAAATAGCGGACGTCTTCCCAATCGATCATGGGCGTAATCCTGCACCGGCAGAGACGTCCTTGGACAGCCTACCCAAATCGATATCGCTGGTGCCGACCCCTGACTGGATCGTTTTCGCACCATCGCTGTGCATCCCATCGCACTCACCGTCGCCTCCCGCCAGGCCCATCTCGGGGTTCTTGGGTCGTCCTCAAACGACCAGGCCTGGACCAAGAAAGGAGAGCGTCATGGGTAAGCTTGAAGGCAAGGTCGCCGTCATCACGGGCGGGTCGAGCGGCATGGCTCTGGCGAGCGCCAAACGGTTCGTCGACGAGGGTGCGTACGTGTTTATCACCGGCCGGCGGCAGGAGGCGCTGGACGAGGCGGTCAAGTCGATCGGCCGCAACGTCACTGGCGTGCAGGGCGACATGGCCAATCTGGACGATCTCGATCGGCTGTTCGACACGGTGAGGCGAGAGAAGGACAGGATCGACATTCTCTACGCCAGCGCCGGCATGGGTGCGGCGGCGCTCCTCGGCGATATCACGGAAGAGCTCTTCGACAAGACCTTCGGTCTCAACACGCGCGGTACGCTGTTTACAGTGCAGAAGGCGCTACCGCTCTTCAACGACGGCGGATCGATCTTCATGACTGGATCGGTAGCCTCGCTGAAGGGCTTTCCCGGTTACAGCGTCTATGCAGCGAGCAAGGCGACGCTGTACGCCTTCGCGCGCGGATGGCTGAATGAGCTAAAGGGCAGAAATATCCGGGTGAACGTGCTGCACCCCGGACCGATCGCCACCCCGATGCAGGACCAGGTCCTGACCAAGGAAGCGAAAAAGATGTTCGAGTCGCTGATCCCGCGGGGGACGATGGGTCTTCCCGAGGAGATAGCCGGAGCGGCGCTGTTCCTCGCGTGCGACGATTCCAGCTTCGTCAATGGCGTGGAGCTGTCCGTCGACGGCGGCTTCTCAGCCATCTGAGGACGCTGCCCGCAAATCCTCATCCGACAGAGACCTGATGGATGCGCCGTCGAAGGCCGCGTCATCCCTACCCCCAATATCGGAGACCATCATGAGTCACGCGATCATCGGCTTCGGCAAGATCGGCCAGGCCCTGGCCCACGCCTTCGCTCGCAGGAACATCGAGGTGGCCGTCGCCAGCCGCCACCCGCCCGAGGCTCTTGCTTCGCTGGCCCAGGCGATCGGCCCGACGATCGTCGCCAAGTCCCTGCAAGAGGCCGTCAAGGCCGATATGATCTTCCTGGCTATCAGGTCCGAGTCGCATCCGGATCTCGCCAGGGCCCTACCAAGCTGGGAAGGCAAGACCCTCGTCGACGCCACCAACTCCCAGGCTCCGCTGGAGGAAATGGACGGCCTTCTGTCGTCCGCCTTCGTGGCAAGGCTCTACGCCGGAGCGAAGGTCGTCAAGGGTTTCAACCACCTGGGCGCCACGGCTCTTGCGCTCGATCCGGTGGTGGCAGGCGGCCATCGGGTTGTGTTCCTGTCAAGCGACGACGCGGCAGCGACCGTGCCCGTGGCGGCCCTGGCCAAGCAGCTTGGCTTCGCCCCCGTCGATTTAGGGCGTTTCGACGAGGGCGGCGCGTTGGTTCACGCCCGCTTCTCTGTCTGGGGCCCGCTGATCTTCCAGGACATGTTCAAGAAGGAACAGTAGGCGTAAATGCCACCCGCAAGAGTAAGACTTTTGCCAAGGACACAACGAACCCCTCGTTCTGCTCGGAAGACCTGCATCAGCCTCGCCACTGCCTTCCGCAGATCGTCAAGCCGTAACGGTTTGCGAAGATGGCTGAACGGCTTGGGCGGCTCGTTTACGCCGAGAGCGTGCAGGCGAGCACTCAGAGAGAGGATCCGTGGATCAGGGTCCCCGTCTCGCGCTCGCCTCGCCAATTCGACCCCGTCCATCCCCGGCATATGCACAGAGGCGACCAGGGCGGCGACGTTGTCAGGTCGCCCAGCGGACGCAGAACGGTTTCCCCACCCACACATTGATCGAAGGCGCATGTGGATCCGTACCAGTCCAATCGGCCCGCACAAAGCGTGATCGGGCTCTCCGATCAGCCAGCGGAAGCCAATGCCACGGCGTCGGCCCCAGCGGGCAGCCGGAACGGGCAGGCCGGATCGTTCGCCGCCTGCCAGACCGCTCCGGCGACATCGAGCGCCAGAGTCACAGGGCCTGGTTTCTCAAACCGTGCAAAGACGCCTTGCGCGATAGCCGAGTAAGGCTCCGGAACGCCACCCTGCATGCGGGTTCGGGCGTTGTCGCCGAACCTGGTCTCCGGAGCCAGTCCTGGCAGCACCAGCCTCACGCGCACGTTGAACTGCGCCACTTCGAGTGCCAGGCACTCCGAGAACGCGTTCACTGCCGCCTTGCTCGCCGTGTAAACCGAGAGAAGGTCGAGCGCCTTCATGGTCACGGTGGACGTGACGTTGATGACAACGCCCGCCATGCGCTGCCTGAACTGAGGCAGGATCGCCTGTGTCATCGCCATCGTGCCGAACGTATTCGTCTCAAACACGTCGCGGACTGTCTCCATCGACATGCCTTCGAGCGCATTCAGTACGCCGACGCCCGCGTTGTTGACCAGCACGTCGATCGGCCCTGCGGCTTCCACGGCGTGGCGGATGCTTTCAGCGTCGGTGACGTCGAGCGGCAGGACCCGCAGCCGGTCGGAAAGTGGCAGCAGATCTGCTTGCGGCGTGCGCATCGTGGCGATGACCGACCAATCTCGCTCCAGGAAATAGCGGGCGGTCTCCAAGCCGAAGCCGGATGAGCAACCGGTGATCAAGATCGTTTTCATAAAGGCTCCTGTCGGTGGTCCCAAGGCTCAAGATGGGCTTGAGCAGCCGGACGCGCTACTACAGGAGATCCGCAATACGTGTTCGGGAGTCCAGACGTGATTGATCCACTCGCCGAAGTGGTCACCCTGCTTCAACCCGGCGCCTCATTTTCTAAAATCGTAGCCGGAGCCGGTCGCTGGCGCGTTCACCGGTCGGAGGCCGGGCGCCCGTTCTATTGTGTGCTGCTCGATGGATCATGCCGTCTTGCGGTCTGCGGAGGCGAAGAGAAGACCCTGGAGCCGGGCGATTTCGTCCTGATCCCGTCCGCCTACGACTTCACGATGTCCAGCCTTGAACCGCCCCCTGCGGCAGACGCAGCAACACACCCGGTGGAAATATCTCCGGGCGAGTTCCGGATCGGTTGTCACGAGGAGCCGACTGACCTGCGGGCGCTTATCGGCTACTGCGTCTTCGGTTCGAGCGATGCCACGCTGCTGGTGTCCCTCCTTCCCCAGCTTGTCCACGTTCGCGGCGAAGGGAGATTGGCGACGCTCGTGCAGCTCGTGGACGCGGAGTCCCGGCAAAGACGGCCCGGCCGGGAGGTCATTCTGGCCCATCTTCTCGAGGTCATTCTCATCGAGGCACTCCGCTCACTGAACGGGACGGAGACATCGCCGGGCCTCGTTCGCGGGCTCGGCGACGAACGCCTCGCCATCGCTCTGCGGTCCATGCACGAACGTCCCACCCATCCATGGACGGTCGAGCAACTGGCGAGGGAAACCGCACTTTCCAGATCGGCCTTCTTCGAGCGGTTCAGGCGCACGGTAGGCGTCGCCCCCATGGAATATCTGCTCCATTGGCGGATGGCTTTGGCCCAAGACCTGCTGCGGCGGGAGGATGGCGGGGTCGCCGAGGTGGCCGCCCGTGTGGGCTACAGCTCCGCCAGCACATTCAGCGTTGCCTTCTCCCGTCACGTCGGGCGTCCGCCGATGCGATATGCGCGGGAGCAGAGGGACCGATCGGCGTCCTGAGGTCACGCACAGCGACGCCGTCCGCACACCGGGCGGCGGTCCGATGATGGTGAGTGTCACCGCTGCCTACAGGATTGCAGGCAGCGGCCCGACGGGATCGATCTCCTGGAGCCGGAGACGGGCGGGAGATGAACCACGAGGAATCGACCCCGGACATCGACGGACGAGCCCAAGCTGATGCGTGACCGGCGCAAGGCGGTTTTGGAGCTCAGGTCGGATCCGGTGGTCTGTCATTGTAACATCCGGTGGTCGTTTCCAAGTCCTACAGCCGAACTTCGGCAAGCGCTGAGTGATTGCACCTCCACCCTTCTAGTCAGTTGGGATAACCGCGAATGCATCCACCTCCACCATGACGTCCGGGCGGAACAACGAGGCTACGCCGATGAGTACGCTTGCAGGCGGCCTTTCTGCCTTGATCCAGCGGTCACGGACTTCGCGTATGATTGGCAGGACATCCGGGCTAAGATTGCACACGTAGAACGTCAGGCGGGCGACGGAAGCGAATCCCACGCCTGCGGCTTTCAACGTCGCGTCGAGATTCTGGAAAACCTGCTCTAACTGCGGGCCGATATCCGGTGAAGAGACGCTCCCGCTTTCATCAAACGGAACGTGGCCTGATAAAAACAGCAGGCGCCCAGACTCAGCGAGCACTGCCTGCGAGATTCCCGGGATGGAAGGGCCCGGCGGATTGATGTGACGGAGCATGTATTGGCGTCCTAGGATGTTCGGCGTGTCGCTCCAGCGGAGACCTTGCTGCGATCCTGCCGCTGAGACTTATGAGTTATCCGCCTTTACACCTCATATGATTAGGCCAGCTCAATTGTTTGGCTTAATGACTGTGATTCATGTATCAGCCAGATCGATCTGGCGACGGAGACTCATGTGCATCGTGAAGACATGGCCGATTTGACCCTCTTCCTGGCCGTGTGTGAGCAAGGCAGTTTCACAGGAACGGCGCGGAAGATCGGGCTGTCGCAATCGGCCGTCAGCCACGCGATCCGCCGTCTGGAAACCAGACTTGGCTTGCGCCTGATCGCGCGCACGACACGGAGCGTGGCGCCGACCGAAGTAGGCCAGCAACTCATCGAGATTCTACAACCGGCACTTGAGAACATTGACAAAGGACTTGCAGAGCTTCAGCGGAGGAGCGAGCGCCCCGTGGGCACGATCCGTATCACGGCAACGGATCACGCCGCAGAGACATTGCTCTGGCCGGCGCTCGACAGGCTTTCTGCCTCCTTTCCAGATATTGCTGTGGAGCTCAGCGTCGAAGGCGGTCTCGTGGATATCGTCGAGGGCCGCTTCGATGCGGGTGTCCGCCTGGGGGAGGAAGTCTCGAAGGACATGGTTGCCATCAGGATCAGCCCCGACATGCGCATGGCGGCGGTTGCGACTCCCGATTATCTCGCCCGCCGTGGAACACCTCAGTCTCCACAGGATCTCGTCCAGCACGCCTGCATCAATATGCGATTTGAAAGTGGAGAGATTTACGCATGGGAGTTCGAAAAGGATGGCCGCGAGATCAGAAGTAAGGTCGGTGGACAGTGGATGATCAACAGCTCCTCGCTCATTACACGCACAGTGCTCGCAGGTCGTGGCATAAGCTTCCAATTGGAGGACGCCGTTCGGCCGATGATCGCGGATGGCCGATTGGTGCGTCTGTTGGAGGATTGGTGTCCTCCATTTTCTGGCTATCACCTCTACTATCCATCGAGGCGGCACCTGTCCCCTGCCTTTCGTCTTCTCATCGATATTTTGAAATTCCGGGAGTAGCGATCGATCGGGCGTCACGTAACGGGTATGATACCGACCACTCCTGGAGGGAGCGGGCGCCGTACGCCCCGACGGTGGTTCGCCCCATGGCAAAGTCCGCTTGATGGCTGTCTCAGGATGCCTGATGGCCTCTGCCGCGGGTGCGGCATGCGTCGCCTACCCAAGCGTATCGCACGCGATCTCCGTGCCGCTGGCATCCCTGGCCCACGCGGCGGCGCCTGGAGCTTCCAGCACGATCGACGGCAATCGCGGTTGCTACAGGCATCCTCAGCAATACGCTGTATGTCGGCAAGCTGAGGCTGCACGCCGAGCAGGAGGGGATCCGCACCTGCGGACCGTCGACGAGACGCTCTGGACCGCCGCGCTGCGCGCGCCAACCAGCGCGTTGTCCGCCGTGAGGTGCTGGAGCAGCGGTCGCTGCAAACGCTGCGCATGATCGAACGCGCGAACAGGATCCACGCCGACCCGCTCAGATGAGCCCTCTCCCGGCACCTCGGAGCGACGGCGGACGATTGTCCGGGGACGCTGTGTCACGATCGAAGTCGGTTAGCAGGACCTTCGTTCCGGCACCGCGCAGATCCCTGCCGGCCAGGCTTGCAACTTGAAATCTAGAGCGGCCGGTCCACCCTGATCCACCACACATAGAGACCGAGATGTCGGTCGTCCGGGGCGATCCCCAACTGCCGCGGGGAGCTCAGTCTCGGTTGCAGCAGCTCGATGGTCAGCGCGCCATCCGGTCCGACTGTTCCGGCCGGGACGAGGACGCTGATATCGCCAGCGACGGCGCCGACGGCGGCGATGCCGAGCGATCGCCCATTGGCGACGATCCGTGTCTGGTCGGGCCCGTCATGTGTGTCGCGGAGCAAGGCGGAGGCATGCATGGTGAAACGCAACGCTCCCCCTGCGATGGCGTCGGGGAGCAGCAGGCGGAGCGACGCGTGGGCATTCGTCGTCCAGCGCCCGTTCTCCTCGGCAGAGCCCCAGCCGGTCAGGGTGTAGCGGCTGCCGAGCGGGTCGGTACGCGAGAGAGACATGGTCTGGCCGATCCCGATCACCGGCTTTGGCAGCGCCCGATGGGCGATCCAGCGCAGCGTGGTCAGATCGAGCTGGCAGAGCGACGGCGCCATGTCATGCGCGTCAGCATACTTGCCGACCCTGTCGATATAATCTCTTGCGTCGACGTCGGCGAAATCCCAGTCCGTCGGATTGAACGTGGAGTAGCCATTAATCGTCGGCAGTCCGGTCATCACCGCCACGAACATGGCGTCCGCATTATGCCGGTAATTCGGGGCGTCGTTCTCGGTCTGCCATCCGTCCGGGTCGCGGCCGGTCACGAAGAAGCTGCGGCAGCTTCCGGGCGCCGGTGCCAGCCGGGCAATCATCCGATCGCCGGGGGCACGTGGCATGCCGACGGGCGGCACTGCCTGGTCCTCCGCCACGAGGACGAACGCCAGTATCAGCAGGACCGGCAGGCTTACACCCCCGAGGCGCCGATGCAGCCGGTCGAGCGTCAGCATCGCCAGCAGCACGAGCGGCATCGACAGCAGCAGCAGGAAACGCGCCGGCGCCCGCACTACAGCAGCGCCCGGGACCAGCCGGTACACCATGTGCCATGCCGGAACCGAGGTCACCAGCAGCAGGCAGGCCAGGGTGGCGACGCCGAGCGACAGCCAGAGCCCATGAATAGCGCCGCCAGGGTCGGCGGCACGAGGGTCGGCACGTCGGCTGTTGGCCACGCTCAGCCCGAGGCCGGCCAGCGACAGCAGCAGCAGCAGCGGCCCATATCCCGCCGGATCGATATTGCCGTGGTTGATGGACGCGGCGATGCCGTGCGGCAGTCGGTCCGTCAGACCGAAGCCGAGACGATCATTCAGCAGGCCCGGCAGGCTCGGCAGGTTGGGCCGGACATTCAGGAAATCGTGCAACCTGGTCTCTGCCGCCCTGGGCAGATAGGTGGTCAGGAACGGGATCGCCCCCGCAATCCCCACAATCGCCAGGAGGGCGGCAGGCGGCAGGACGCGTCGCAGCGCGCCGGCGCCGATCCGCCGTGGCGGTCCATGCGAGACCAGGCGCAACGCGGTCCAGGCGACGGCCAGAATCAGCAGGAACAGGATGGCGAACCACGCGGTGTAGAATGCGGTGAGCAGCCAGGCGTCGAGCAGCAGTGCCGCCACGCAGGCCCAGCCGGCGGCGCGCCAGAACGCCTGCCTGCCCAGCGCGCGCGCCGCGCCGGCGATCAGCAGGACAAGCGGTGGCAGCAGCATCGTTGTGGCAAGCTGCGCATGACCAGCCTGGACCAGCGCGTTGCCTGCCGCGGTGACCAGGAACGCCCCAAGCAGGCTGGCAGGCAGGGACAACAGGAAGACGCGCTGTGCGAGCACGGCAAAGCAGATGCCGCCGACACCGCGCATGACCAATGTGGCCAGATCGGCGGCGACGAAAGGATCGATCCCGGCCATGCGCAGCGGGGTCGCGATCGCGCCAAGCAGAAAGAACCCTTCGCCATAGCCCAGCGTGTCCGCGTGGGGCGCGAAATACGGCACCCGGTTCCAATAATCCAGACCGGTAAAGACCCTGTGCCAATGCTCGATCAGGCTGGTGGTGATGACGGCGTCGTCAGGATCGCCAAACAGGACGGTGAATCGGTTATGGATCTGTTGCCGGAAAAACCAGATCGACGCGATCGTGGTGACGACCACCCGCCCCATCCAAGCACTGCCACGCGTCACTATCGGGTTTCCAGGTATGGTTCGGTGCCAGGAAAGAATATGGCTGAGTTCTGTCAACCCAGGCCCGTGTGCCGTCGCGGCGGCAAAACCAAAAAGCCGCCAGCGTTTCCGCGGCGGCTTTGAGTATGCAAGTTAAGCTGGTTGCGGGGACAGGATTTGAACCTGTGACCTTCAGGTTATGAGCCTGACGAGCTACCGGGCTGCTCCACCCCGCGTGGGTGATGTGTGTGTATTTGGGTGCCTTGGAAGACCTGGCGGCGACCGACTTTCCCGCGTCTTGAGACGCAGTATCATAGGCGCTGGGGGTTTTCACGGCCGAGTTCGGGATGGGATCGGGTGGATCATTCCCCGCCATGGCCACCAGGTCGTCCAAG
>CAIMSN010000025.1 GCA_903844135.1 uncultured Rhodospirillales bacterium
GCTGTCCTGGACCGCCACCGCGTCCAACGGGCTGATCTACGCGCTCGGCCGCGACGTCACCGCGGAGCAGGAGGCGGAGGCGGTGCTCCGCCATACCGAGGAGGCGCTGCGCCAGAGCCAGAAGATGGAGGCGGTCGGACAGCTCACCGGCGGCATCGCGCACGATTTCAACAATCTGCTGACCGGCATCGGCGGCAGCCTCGAACTGCTGTCGACGCGGATCGCGCAGGGCCGCACCGCGGAGCTGTCGCGGCATATCGAGGCGGCGCAGATGGCCGCGACCAGGGCGGCATCGCTGACCCATCGGCTGCTGGCCTTCTCCCGCCGCCAGACGCTCGATCCGACGCCGACCGCGGTCGACCGTCTGGTCGCGGGCCTGGTCGAGCTGATCAGGCGCACCACCGGTCCGGCAATCGAGCTGGTGGTCAAGGACGACACAAGGGACGCGCCCTGGACCGTGCTGGTCGATCCGCACCAGCTCGAGAACGCCCTGCTCAATCTGTGCATCAATGCCCGCGATGCGATGCCGGACGGCGGCAGGCTGACGATCCACCTGGACAATCTCTCGTTCGACGCCGCGGCCGCCGACGAGCGCGGGCTGCCGCGTCCGGGCGACTATCTGTCGCTCTGCGTGATCGACACCGGCGTCGGCATGCCGCCAGACGTGGTGGACCGCGCGTTCGACCCGTTCTTCACCACCAAGCCGATCGGATCGGGCACCGGCCTGGGCCTGTCGATGGTGCATGGGTTCGTTCACCAGTCCGGCGGGGCGGTGCACATCACCTCCGCACCGGGCGAAGGGACCACGCTGTGCCTGCTGCTGCCGCGCCATCTCGGCGCGGCGCCGCCCGGCGGCGCCGCGGCGCCGGTGCCGGACGGCACGATCGAGGGGCGCTCCGGCACGGTGCTGCTGGTCGATGACGAACAGGGCGTCAGGCTGCTGGTCGCGGAGGTGCTGCAGGAGGCCGGGTATCACGTGCTGCAGGCCGCGGAGGCCGCCGGCGCGCTGGCGTTCGTGCGCGGCAACGACGCGATCGACCTGCTGGTGACCGATGTCGGCTTGCCTGGACTGAACGGCCGGCAGTTGGCCGATGCCGCACGATCGCTGCGTCCGGGGCTGCGCGTGCTGTTCATCACCGGCTACGCCGAGAACGCGGCCCTCGGCGCGGGTCAGCTCGATGCCGATATGCAGGTGCTGACCAAGCCGTTCAAGCTCGACCGTCTGGTCGCCAGGATCGACGGCCTGATCGGCCGCGCGTGAGACCGGGCGCCCGCTTCAGCCCGACGCCAGACGGTCGATGATCGGGCAGAAGGGGCGGTCGTCGCCGCCGCAGCGCTCGGCCAGGTGGCGCAGCGCGCCGCTCATCTCGGCGATCTCCCGCGCCTTGGCGTCCAGCGCCGCCACATGCGCCATCGCCAGCCGCTTGACGTCGGCACTTGCCCTGGCCTCGTCGCGCCACAGCGCCAGCAGCTCGCGCATCTGCGCCACCGAGAAGCCGAGCCGGCGGGCGCGACTGAGGAAGGCCAGCGTCCGGAGCTCCGTCTCGCCGTAGCGCCGATAGCCGGACTCGCTGCGGCTGGCGGGGGCGATCAGGCCGATGCTCTCGTAATGCCGGATCATCTTGGCGGACACGCCGGTCTCCGCGGCGGCCTGGCCGATATTCATGGCGTGCGCTCCGGGCTCCAGCGTCCAAGCAGGAGCGCGCTGCCGACCACCACCACGCTGGAGAACGCCATCGCCGCACCGGCCACCACGGGGGTCAACAGTCCGGCGACCGCAAGCGGGATTCCCACCAGATTGTAGGCGAACGCCCAGAACAGGCCGAGCCGGATGCGCCGCATCGTCTGCGCGGCGATGTCGAGCGCCGCCGGCACCAGCATCGGATCGGCGCGCATCAGGGTGATGCCGGCCGACGCCATCGCCACGTCGCTGCCGCCGGCCAGCGCCACCCCCAGATCGGCGGCCGCCAGCGCCGCGGCGTCGTTCACCCCATCGCCGACCATCGCCACCGGGCCGAGGGCGCGCAGCGCCGCGATCCGTGCCGCCTTGTCGGCCGGCAAGGCGCCGGCGGTGATGTCGTCAATGCCGAGCGCGCGTCCGACCGCCTCCGCAGCGCCGCGATTGTCGCCGGTCAGCAGCGCCATCTTCAGCCCGTGCCGGCGCAGCAGGGCGATCGCGCGGTCCATGCCGGGCCGGATCGCGTCGCCGAACCCGAACAGGCCGAGCAGGGTGCCGTCCGCCGACAGGAACGAGACCGTGCGACCGTCGCGTTCGAGCGCAGCGGCCGCATCGGCAAGCGGCGCGCAATCGATTCCGGCCTCTCGCATCAGCGCCTGGTTGCCGATCCTGATCGTGCGTCCGTCCACCACCCCCTGCAGCCCGAGGCCGGGCAGCGCGCGCACCGACGCGGCCTGCAGGCCCGGCGCCAGAGACGGCAGAGGCGTCCCCGGCGCCCCCGGCATCGCCGCGTCCCGCTCCAGCAGGGCGCGGGCGAGCGGATGCTCGCTGCCGCTCTGCAGCCGTGCCGCCAGGCGCAGGATGGCGGTCTCGTCCTGTCCCGGCGCGACATGGATCGCGATCAGGGCCGGCCGCCCCTGCGTCAGCGTGCCGGTCTTGTCGAACACCACCGTGCGCAGCCGTCCGGCCTGTTCGAGAACCCCGGGATCGCGAATCAGGATGCCATGCCGCGCCGCCACCCCGGTGCCGACCATGATCGCCGCCGGCGTCGCCAGCCCGAGCGCGCAGGGGCAGGCGATCACCAGCACCGAGACCGCATGCACGATGGCAGGCCCGATCCCGGCGCCCGCCCACCACCAGCCGAGCAGGGTCGCCAGCGCGATGCCGATCACCAGCGGCACGAACACCGCGCTGACCCGATCCACCAGGCGCTGCACCGGCGGCTTGGCGGCCTGCGCATCCTCGACCAGCCGCACCATGTGCGCGAGCCGGCTCTCCGCCGCCACTGTGCTCACCTCGGCCAGCAGCACCGAGGCGCCGTTCAGCGCACCGCCGACCAAGGCGTCGCCGGGCCGCTTCTCCACCGGCAGGCTCTCCCCGGTCAGCAGGCTCTCGTCGGACTGGCCCTCGCCGTCGCGCACCACCGCATCGGCGGCGATGCGCTCGCCCGGCCGGATCACCAGCAGCGCGCCGGGGCGCAGCGCCTCCACCGCGACGGTCCGGTCCACGCCGCCGTCCCGCACAATGGCGGTTTCCGGCCGCAGCCGCTCCAGCGCGCGGATCGCGTCGCCGGCCTGCCGCCTGGCGCGTCCCTCCAGCCATTTGCCCACCCGCACCAGGGCGATCACGGCGGCGGAGGCCTCGAAATAGAGCGGCCCCATCGGCGACTGCGCCAGGTCCCACAGGCTGAGCGCGAACGCGGCACTGGTGCCGAGCGCGACCAGTGTGTCCATGGTGCCGGTGCCGCCCTGCAGCGCCTTCCAGGCGCCGCGATAGAATCGCGCCCCGAACACGCACTGCACCACGCACGCCAGCCCGAGCTGGACCGCCGGCGCCGGCATCCAGTCCACGCCGAACGGCGCGAGCAGCATCGGCAGCAGCAGCGGCAGCGCCAGGAGCAGGGCGGCCAGGGCCATGATCCCGTCCGGGTCGCGGACAGGGCCGGCCGCAACGGCGTCCGCGGCACGCCGCGCGCCGTAGCCGGCCGCCTCGACCGCATCGATCAGCATCTCCGGCGTGGCCAGACCGGAGGCGACCTCCACCCTCGCCCGTCCGGTGGCGAGGTTGACGCTGGCGGTGCGGACGCCGGGCACCTTGAGCAGCGCGCGCTCGACGCGGCCGATGCACGACGCGCACGTCATCCTGTCGATCGCCAGGTCGATGCTCTGCCCGGCGAGGGGATAGCCGGCGCGGTCCAGCGCGCTCATCAGCGTCCGCGGGTCGAAGCCGGGCCCGGTCTCGATCGCCGCCCGCTCGGTGGCGAGGTTGACCGACACGCCGGTCACGCCGTCCAGCCCGCCCACCACGCGCTCCACCCGCCCCACGCAGGCGGCGCAGGACAAAGCGGTGATGCCGACATCGCGCCGGCCGATCGGCCCCTGATCCATCTGCGAACCCTCTCTCCGAGCCTCTGTATGAGGGTTCCCATCATGGGAAGGTCAAGCCTTGACCCTTCCATCGTGGGAAGCGCCATGCTGCCGGAGAGCAACCCGGGAGAGCCAACCATGACCATCCTGACCGTCGGCGGCATGACATGCGGCCATTGCCGCCGCGCCGTGACCGAGGCGATCCGCCGGCTCGACGCCGGTGCCGGCGTCGCGGTCGATCTCGACGCCGGAACCGTGTCGGTCGAGAGCGCGGTTCCGGCCGCGCAACTGGCCGAAGCGATACGCGGCGAAGGCTACACGGTGCAGGCCGGCTGACCGAGCCGCGATCCGCGCCTATTGCAGCGGTTCCACCGGCAACGCCCAGAGCGCGCCGCCCTTCTGGATCGGCGCGCTTTTCCCGCGTGTCAGTTGCAGTCGGGAATATTTGCCCACATCGCGGTCGTAGATCTCCTCCGCGTTGCCGACGAACCAGAGCGCGTGCGCGAACGCATCGTCACCGAGCCCGAGCGCCTTGGCGATCCAGGGCGTCTTTCCGAGCAGGCGCTGCACCACCGGATCCTTGCTCTGCTGCATTTGTACGAAATGCGGATGATCGATGCCGTGGGTTTCCGCCTGCAGCGCGGTCCAGACCGTCCAGTCGATCAGCGCCGCCCATTGCGGGTCGCCAGTGCGATAGGCGGGCGAGAACGGATCCACCGAGATCGTGTCGGGCAGGATCGAGAACTCGGTACGCCGCTTGTTGAAGCTGGCGCGCACGTTGGCCATCCAGGAGACGTCGCCGGTGATCGCGTCGCAATGCCCGTCCAGCAGGGCGATCTCCATCTCGCCGCGCTCGGAATAGGGAAACCGCAATTCCGGCGTCTTCAGCCTCGGCTCCAGCGCGTCGTACAGCGTCTGCTCGGGCGGCGCGGCATTGATGAAGCAGACCCGCTTGCCCGACAGCCCGTCGAGGGATGTCACCCCGCTGCGATTGGAGACCAGGAAACCCTGGCCGTCGATCAGCAGCGGCGGTCCGTAGGCGGAGTGATAGACCGCGCCGAGCAGCGGATCCGGGGTGGCGCCGAACAGGACGTCGATCTTTCCGTCGCGCAGTTTCGCCCGGGCGGTCGGCTCGTCGGGCAGGGTCAGGAAACGCGCATGGCTCGGATCGCCGAAGATCTCGGCCGATACCGACCGGCAGTAATCCGCGCCGAGCGCGGTCAGGTCGCCATGCGTGTCGGCTTCGGAATAATCGTCCTCGTCGGCGATCACGCCACAGGTGACGATTCCCGCCTTGCGGACCGATTGCAGGGTCTGCTGGGCGAACGCGGACGGTGCCGTCCAAGCGAACAGGACAACGGTGAGGCAAGCCAAAGCGATCTTCATGGAAGTCTGCAAGACGAGGGCTCCGTACAGAAAAAGGGAGCCGGGCGAACCCGGCTCCCTTCGAGGCATGGCGTTCGAGTCCCGCGAGACCTCAGGGCGTCCAGGTGCCCGAGGTCGGCACGCCGGGAGTGACCGACGGGCGCGGGTTGAAGTCGGCCGGCGCCGGATCGATCAGAGTGTTTCCGACATAGTCGGTCGGCACGATGTTGAGCGTGTAGCAGCCGCCGGCGGCGTAGTGCGGCAGGCTCGGCTTCTGGCCAGGCTGGATCTCGGCGTAGGAGGCCGGGAGCGGCGCCGTCTGGTCCATCAGGCGGGCATTGTCGAACGCGGCGAGCATGTTGCCGACGCCGGGCACGTTGTCGTCGGCCGGACCCATATAGTCCTGGCCTTCCTGCTTCTTGCCGAGCTTCAGGCCCTTCTTCTCGTCCGGCAGATCGGCCAGCGGGGTCAGGTCGAACAGCTTGTCGATCAGCTTGATGATCGAGCTGTGCTCGGAATTCTCGCTGATGATGGCGTGCGCCTTGCCGTACGGCGAGATCACGATGGTCGGGATGCGCGAGGACGGCTCCAGCGGATTGCCTTCCGGATCGGCGACCCGGCTGGTCACCGCCTGGTGGTCGTAAATGCCGTCGCTCTCGTCATAGGTGATGATGATCGCGCTGTCCTTCCAGTACGGGCTGGCGGCGATCGCGTTCACCTCGTCGGCGAGAAGCTGCTCGCTGATCTGCGCATCCGAGTAGCCGGGATGGTCGTCGCTGCCGAGGAACGCGGCCTGCACCGCCTTGTTCGGATCGACCGACTGGAGCCCGTCATTATTGTCGTATCCGCCGCGCACGTAGGCGACTCCGCCCGCGGCGGGAAGCAACTGGTAGCTCACGGCGAGAAAGAAGTCGTTCAGGCCGTACAGATGATTCTGGGCGACCTGCGGATTGTCGGCGACATAGCCGAAATATTGCGGAGCGTTGTGATGGAGAACGTAGGAGCTGTGCAACGGCACTGCCGACGAATCCGTCGGTTCGGCGTCGTAGCCTTCCTGGAACCAGGCCCAGTCGGTCGGCTTCTTGCCGTCGCCGGCGATCGTGCTGATGTCGTGCTGCACATCAACGAGGTCGATCGCGGGATTCTGGTCGGTGCTGACCGTCTTGGCGATGTCCTTGCCCATGAACGAGAGCGGCAGGCTGGCGTAGGTCTGGTTCAGCGCCGGCGTGGCGGGGTTCGCGTCGGCGGGATTGTAAGGCGGCTTCACCGGCGAGGTATCGAGATTCGAGCCGGGGAACGGACCGGCGTCGGAAACGACCGGCACGCCGCCGCTCGTGGCCACCACGGGACTTGCCAGGTTGCTGCTGGCCTCGTTCGGGTGCAGCGCCCATTGCGTCAGGCCGGACTGGCCGGAGATCATCGCCAGCGCGTTCGGCGTCGAGGCCGAGGTCACCGTCATGTGGAAATTGTCGAACAGCGCGAAGCGGTCGGCATACTGCCAGAGATAGGGGGCGGTATCGCAGTCGACGTGGCCCATCGCCACCTCGCCCATCTGCTTCTGCTTCAGCGTCGGGTTCGAGGTCGGCGCCAGGCCGGTGGTCTTGCTGACGATCTGCCCCTGCGCGTTGGTGGTGAGGCCTTCCTCGTCGAGCGCGAAGCGGTCGTTCAGCGAGACCTTGTTGACGAAGTCCTGGCTGACCAGGATGCCGGCATGCGAGTGATCCACCGATGCGGTGTCGGCCGGATAGATCGGCACGGTCTTGCCGTTCACGTCCTTCACCGTCTGCGGGATCAGGAACGGGCTGATGGTGCCGACGCTGCCGTCGGTGTTGACGATCGGCTGGGTGAAGCCAGGCGTCTTCGCCTTGGACTGGGTGAACAGCCCGTGCGCGCCGGGAAAGGTGCCGAAATAGAAGTCGAACGACCGGTTCTCCTGGAACAGGACGAACACGTATTTCACCTTCTTGCGCAGCAGCGCGATCTTTTCCGCAGTGGTCAGCGCGGGCTGCTTCGCCAGGTCGGTGGCGTAGCTCTGCACCAGCTTGCTGCTGCGCGGCCCGATCGTGACGCTCCCAGGCGCTTCCTGAGCGAACACAACCGTGGGCTGCATCAGTGCAACCGTCATCGTGACGGCGCAGGTCGACTTGCACCAGTTCCGGAACGTCATGTTGTCTCCACCAAATGGATCGGGCTCGATCGTGTTTCGAACCGACCGGTGGGTTTGAAACCTTTTGACGTGAAATGAACAACGACAATTCGATGACATTCGCATCGGCTCTGAAACGGCCGAACGGAAACTTGAACAAGCCCGCAAAGTGCAACCCAAGAGTGTAGAATCGCCTTCTAACTCGCCTGCAGCCTGATCTCCCGCAGGCGCTGCATCAGATAGTCGTGCGCGGTGATCGGCTCGGGGAAATGGTCGCCCGCCGCGCCGATGCAGCCCGGCAGCGTCTCGATCAGGTAGTCCATGTTCGGCGCCAGGAAGAACGGCATCGAGTAGCGGCTCCGGCCGGCCGCCTCGCCTCTCGGATTGACCACCCGATGGGTGGTGGAGGGGTACTGCCGGTTGGTGAGGCGCTGCATCATGTCGCCGACATTGACCACCAGCGTGCCGGGCTCCGCCTCGACCGGCAGCCACGATCCGTCGCGGGTGAGGATTTCCAGCCCGGACGCGGTCGCCCCGACCAGCAGCGTGATCAGGCTGATATCCTCGTGCGCCTCGGCGCGCACCGCCGGGAGGTCGTTCGGATCGATCGGCGGGTAGTGCAGCGCGCGCAGGATCGAGTCGCCATGGTCGACCACGCCGGCGAAGAACCCCGCCTCGAGCCCGAGATCGAGCGCGATCGCCGACAGCACCCTGAGGCCGGCCTGTTCCATCGCCGCGAACAGCGACCGTCCGTGCGCCTCGAAGGCCGGCATGTCCTCCGGCCACACGTTCGGGCGCAGCACCGCATCGCCCTCCGGCGGGGCGTCGCGGCCGATATGGTAGAACTCCTTCAGGTCGGGGATCGTGCTGGTGCGCGCCGTCTCGACCTTGAACCCGACATAGCCGCGCCCGCCGCCGCCCGGCGTCCGCACCACCGAACGCTCCTTGATCGCCGCTGGCAGGGCGAAGAACCGGGCGAACGCCGCGTAGGCTTCGGCGATGACGGCGTCGTCGATGCCGTGATGGCTGAAGCAGCAGAAGCCGAAGCGGCGATAGGCGGCGCCGAGTTCGGCGACGAAGCGGTCGCGGTCGGTGTCGAGGCGGCGCAGGTCGAGGGTGGGGATACGGTCCGTCGTCATAGCAAACCCTTCAGCCGCAGCAGTCCGATCGAGGCGATCGTCGCCATGCACACGATGCGCCCGTCGCGGATCATCGCCTCCACCTCCGACAACGGGAAGATCCTCGCCACCATGTCCTGTTCGCTGGCCTCGCGATCGGTGGCGGTGCCGGTCAGGCCGCGCGCCAGGAACAGATGACCCTTCTGGTTGCAGAAGCCCGGCCCCTGCAGCAGGGTGCCGACCCGCTGCATGGTCGCCGCGGCGAGCCCGGTCTCCTCGGCCAGCTCGCCGGCGGCGATCTGCTCCGGCGTCGCGTCCGGACGCTCCTCCCACATGCCCATCGGCAGCTCCCACAGGCGCTGTCCGACCGGATATCGGAACTGCTCGACCAGGGCGAGGGTCGGCTGTCCGCGCTCCTCTCCCAGCGCCGCGACCAGGACGAAATCCTCGCGCTCGATCACGCCATACAGCCCGTCCGAGCCGTCCGGGCGTCGGATCACGTCCTCGCGCACGCGCAGCCAGCGGTTCTGGTAGGCGATCCGGCTCGATACGGTGACGTAGCCGCCGTCGGTCTGCATGGCAGGGCTGTTCCTTCCGTTATGACGCGTTGCACTATCCCCACGCCGCGCGAAGGCGTGCTGCGGGAGGAGGGAGCGGCTTGGCCGACAGCGCATCCAGAACCGGCCGGATCCGCGATCGGCCCGCCGCGCTGATCGGCGCGACGGTCCTGTTCAACCTGATCTGCTATACCGCCATCGGCCTGCCGCTGGCGGTGATCCCCTCCTTCGTCCACCACGCGCTCGGCCTCGACGTGGTGATCGCCGGACTGGCGGTCAGCCTGCAATATCTGGCCACCTTCGTCACCCGCGGTCCGACCGGCCGCATCGTCGACACGATCGGGCCGAAGCGGTCGGTGCTGATCGGGCTTGGCCTGTGCGGCGTCTCGGGCCTGCTGCTGGTGCTGGCCGGCGCGCTGTCGGGCGCGCCGCTGGCCGCCCTGCTGCTGCTGCTCGCCTCGCGCCTGACGCTGGGCTCGGCGGAGAGCTGCACCGGCACCGGCTGCATCACCTGGGCGATCGGACTGGTCGGCGCCGGGCGCACCGCGCAGGTGATCTCGTTCAACGGCATCGCCTCCTATGGCGGCATCGCGCTCGGCGCGCCGCTCGGGCTGGCGCTGGCCGGCGGCCACCTGGCGCACGGCCTGGCGCTGATCGGCGCGCTCACCATGGCGCTGGCGCTGTCCGGCCTCGGCATCGCGCTGCGCCGTCCGGCGGTCGCCTCGCTCGGCGGCGCGGTCAGGGTCGCGTTCTGGCGCATCCTCGGCACCGTCTCGCCCTATGGCGCGACCCTGGCGCTGAGCTCGGTCGGCTTCGGCGTGATCGCCACCTTCATCACCCTGTTTTACGACCAGCAGGGCTGGCATCGCCCCGGCTCCGCACCGTCCGGGCCGTTCGGCGCCGGAACCGCGCTGTCGGCGTTCGGCATCGCCTTCATCCTCACCCGGCTGTTCTTCGCCCGGCAGATCCCGCTGCGCGGCGGCATCGCCGTGACCGTGGCCTCGCTCTGGGTCGAGATCGCCGGCCTGCTGCTGGTCTGGCTGGCGCCGCTGCCGGTGCTGGCGGTGCTGGGCTGCGCGCTCGCCGGGTCCGGCTTCGCGCTGGTGTTCCCGGCGCTCGGCGTGCTGGCGGTGGATCGGGTCGGGCCGCAGAATCGCGGCTCGGCGATCGGCGCCTACAGCGTGTTCCTCGACGTCTCGCTCGGCCTCAGCGGCCCGCTGCTGGGGCTGATCGCCAAGGGCCACGGCTATGCGAGCCTGTTCCTGTGCGCGGCCCTGGCCTGCCTGATCGGGCTCGCTTTGTGCGCCGGCCTGCGGCGCGGCGCCCGTCCCTGAGTCTCCGGCTCTGAGCCTCCCGGTCCGAACCGCCGGGTCCGATCCTTGCGGCCTACCGGAGCCGCAGGCGCTCGGTTAGGCTTTGGCCCACCGCCACCCGAACAGCGAGGCCGCCACGCGATGCCGAACGCCTTCTCGTCCGTCGCCGTGTTCTGCGGCTCGCGCTTCGGCAGCCGGCCGGCCTATCTGGACGCGGCGACCGCCATCGGGCGCGGGCTGGCGGAGGCCGGAATCCGGCTGATCTATGGCGGCGGCAATGTCGGGCTGATGGGCGCGGTCGCCGACGCGGCGCTGGCGGCGGGCGGCACGGTGTCGGGGGTGATCCCGCATTTCCTGCAGAGCCGCGAAGTGATGCATGACGGGGTGCAGGAGCTCACCGTCACGGACTCGATGCACAGCCGCAAGCAGCTCATGTTCGCCGAGGCGGAGGCGTTCCTGGTCCTGCCCGGAGGGCTCGGCACCTTCGACGAGACCTTCGAGATCGTCACCTGGCGGCAGCTCCGGCTGCACGACAAGCCGATCCTGATCGTCGATATCGAGGGCTGGGCCGCCACCCTGATCGCCACCATCGACCGGGCGATCGCCGACGGCTTCGCCGACCCGTCCGCCAGGGCGCTGTTCGAGCACGTCGCGGACGTGCCGGCGGCGCTGGCCCGGCTCGAGATCCTCGGCGCCTCGCCCAGGCCGACCCGGCAGGGCGACCCCGCGCGGCTGTGAGAGCCGGTCTTGCACAGCTCCGGACGCGCCTGTATGACGCGCTCCAGCCGGAGTGTAGCTCAGCCTGGTAGAGCACTGTGTTCGGGACGCAGGGGCCGGAGGTTCGAATCCTCTCACTCCGACCACGCCCTTCCCCGGGCGGGTCACTCCGCGGTCAGCAGCCGGTAGCCGATCCCAGGCTCGGTCGCGATCAGCGACGCGTCGGTGCCGAGCTTCTGGCGCAGATGGCCGATATAGACACGCAAATACTGTACGTCGTCGCCATGCGCCGGCCCCCACACCGCGATCAGGAGCTGCCGGTGCGTCAGCACCCGGCCGGCATTGCGCACCAGGATCTCCAGCAGCGCGAACTCGCGCGGGCTGAGCGCGATCGGCTCGCCGGCGAGGGCGATCTGCCGCGTGGCGAGATCGACCGACAGCCGCCCGGCGCTGAACTGTTCCGGCACCGAATCCCGGGTCCTGGCATGGCGCAGCGCCGCGCGGATACGCGCCATCAGCTCGCCGACGCTGAACGGCTTCTCGACATAGTCGTCGGCGCCATGATCGAGGGCGGCGATCTTCTCGGCATCGCGGTCGCGGGCCGACAGCACGATCACCGGCACCGAGGAGAAGCTGCGCAGCGTGACCAGCGCCTCCTGCCCGTCCAGGTCGGGCAGGCCGAGATCGAGCAGCACCACGTCCGGCGCCCGCGCCGCCGCCAGCCGCAACCCGTCGCGCGCCGTGTCGGCGCGCTCGACCGCATAGCCGGCCGCTTCCAGCGCCGGCCCGAGAAACCGGTGGATCTGCGGTTCGTCGTCGATCACCAGCACCCGCTGGCCGGTCGCGGCGCTCATGCCGCCGGCTTCAGATGGATGCTGACCATCATCCCCGGCGCGGCGTCGCGCGGCACGTCCGGACGCGGACTGATCGCCGAGATCCGGCCATCCATCGCCTCGACCAGGCCGCGCGCGATCGCCAGACCGAGGCCGGTTCCAGGCCGCGTCCGATCGCCGCGCGTGCCGCGGAAGAAGCTGTCGAACAGATGCGGCAGGTCCGCCTCCGGCACGCCGACCCCCTCGTCGGCGACGTCGATCCTGATCTCGTCGCCGCCGGCTCCGCCGCCGAGCCGGGCGACCCGCAGCGCGATATGCGACCAGCGCGGCGCGTAATGCGCCGCATTGTCCAGCACGTTGACCAGCACCTGCTCGAGCAGGATCGCATCCGCCTGCGCGGTCCGGCCCTGCGGCTCCGGCGGCAGCGCCACCGTGGCATAGGCGGCGCCCGGCACCCTGGCGATCGCCGCCTCGATCACACCGCCCAGCTCGACCGGCGCCAGCCTGGGCACGATCTGCCCGCTCTCCAGCCTGGTCAGGTCCATGATGTTGGCGAGGAACCGGGTCATGCGCCCGGTATCCTCCTCGATGCTGGACAGCAGATCGATCCTGACCTCCGGGCTGAGCCCTTCCCAGCTCTCGCGCAGCGTCTCCGCGGCGCCGCGTATGCCGGTGAGCGGCGTGCGCAGATCGTGGCCGAGCGAATTGAGCAGGGCGGTGCGCAGCTTCTGGGTATCCTCCATCGCCGCGCTGCGCGCCGCGACCCCGGTGAGACGGACCCGCTCCAGCGCGATCGCCGCCTGGTCGACCAGCGTCTCGAGCGCCTGCAGCGCCGGCGCGTCGTCATGCGGCGGCTGCACGCCCAGCACCGCCATGCTGGCCTGCACGGTCCCGCCCTTGGTGCCTCCCGGGCCGGCCTTGCCTTCAGCCGGCACCGCGCGGGTGCGCATCGGCAGGAACCGCCAGGCGGCCGAGGGCAGGGTGACGGTGCCGCGCCCGGTCTCGACCTGGTGACGCGCGCTCCAGCGCGCCGCCGCCAGGCTGGCCTGGTCCAGTCGCGCCCCGGCCGGTTCGGCGGCGCGCATCTCCGGCTCGCTGTCGCCGGGCTGGTCCGGCACCACCAGCAGCACCGCCCGCTCGGCGATCGCCGCAGCCTGCCGCACGATCTCGGCCAGCAGCTCCGGCTCGGTCGCCGGCACGCCCAGCCTGCGGCTGAAGGTGCCGATGCGGCGCAGGCTCTCGATCCTCGCCTGGCCGGCGGTCGCCTCCGCCCTGACCTTGCCGCCGAGCCAGCCGGTCAGCCCGGCCACCAGCAGGAACACCAGCAGCGCCACCGCATCGTGCGCGTCGGAGATGGTGATCTGGTGCACCGGCGGAATGAAGAAGAAGTCCCAGGCCAGGAACCCGATCATCGCGGTGTACAGCGCCAGCGCGAGCCCGCGCAGCGTCGCGGCGCTGACCACCACCGCCAGGAACACCATGCCGATGGTCTCCTGCTCCGCCAGCAGATTCCACCACAGCCCGGCCAGCGTCACCGCGGCGACCAGGGCGGTGGCGCCCGCCCAGGTCAGCGCGGTCCAGCGCACCGCGTCGGGCCGGAACGCCGGCTTCGCCACCCCCTTCGGATGCGGCGCCGGGCTGTCCGCGACCACCACCAGCGCATAGGGCCCGGCGCGCCTGAGCAGCGCCAGCGCCAGGTTGCGCCGGCGCAGGCGCTGCACCAGTCCGGCCCGTACCCGGCGGCCGATGACGATCCTGGTGACGTTGCGCGCGGCGGCGAACGACAGCACCACGCCCACCAGGTCGTTGCCGGAGCGCACCTCGACCTCCGCGCCCAGCAGCGTCGCCAGCGCCAGCGGCGGCCGCTCCCCGGCCGGTTTCGCCGGGCGCTCCACGTGCAGCGCCAGCAGCGGCGCGTGCAGCGCATCGGCGATCCGTCGCGCCTCGCGGATCACCGCCTCGCCGGCGGCCCCCGGCCCGACCAGCGCCAGCACCCGCTCGGCCACCGGCCAGGGCCCGGCGACGCGATGGTCGCGCATCCAGCCGCGCACCGCGTCGTCGACATGCGAGGCGGTGCGCCGGAGCGCGATCTCGCGCAGCGCCGCCAGGTTGCCCTCGCGGAAATACCCGTCCAGCGCGCGCGCGGCATTGTCCGGCCGGTAGATCTTGCCCTCCTGCAGGCGGGCCCGCAGGTCGGCCGGCGACAGGTCGATCAGCTCGATCTCGTCCGCCCGGTCCAGCACCCGGTCCGGCACCGTCTCGCTGACCCGCACGCCGGTGATCCGGGCGATGTCGTCGTTCAGGCTCTCCAGATGCTGCACGTTCAGCGTGGTCCAGACCGTGAGCCCGGCCGAGACCAGCGCCAGCACGTCCTCCCAGCGCTTGGCATGGCGGCTGCCGGGGGCGTTGTCGTGCGCCAGCTCGTCGATCAGCAGCAGGGACGGGCGCTTGGTCAGCGCCGCGTCGAGGTCGAACTCCTCGAGCATGCGCCCGCGATACGCGACCGGGCGCATCGGCAGCACCGGCAGCCCGTCCGCCTGCGCCCTGGTCTCCTCGCGCCCATGGGTCTCGATCACGCCCGCCAGCACGTCGATCCCGGCGCGACGGAAGCGCTGCGCCTCCGCCAGCATCTTCCAGGTCTTGCCGACGCCCGGCGCGGCGCCGAGGAAGATCTTCAGCCGTCCGCGACCCTCGCGCATGGCCGCGGCCAGCAATGCGTCCGGGTCCGGTCTCTGTTCAGACATGCAGCCGGCATATCAGGTCCGGCGGCTCATTTCATCCGGTCGAGCGCCAGATTGAGCTCCAGGACGTTGACGCGCGCGCCGCCGAACAGCCCCAGCAGGGCAGGCTGCCGATGCTCGTCGATCAGCGCCCGCAGCCTGGCCGGGTCGATCTTGCGCGCCGCCGCCACCCTGGCGACCTGCTGCGCCGCGTTCTCCGGCGAGATGTCCGGATCGAGGCCGGAGCCGGAGCTGGTCATCTGGTCCTGCGCGTAACCGCCCTCCGGCGCGGTTCCGGTGCCGATCTGCGCCTTCACCCGGTCGATCAGCGCCTTGGCGGTCGGGGCCAGGTTCGACGCGCTGGAATTGGCGGCGTTGTACGGCAGCGGCACCGTCTTGGAGGAATCCTTGGGATCCGGCGCCGAGGTCGCCGACGGGCGGGTCTGGAAATAGTCCGGCCTGGCGAAGGACTGGCCGATCAGCGACGAGCCGACCGGCTGGCCGTCGCGCAGCACCAGGCTGCCGCCGGCCTGCACCGGCACGACGAGCCCGGCCAGCCCGGTGATGCCGAGCGGCAGCGCCAGGCCGCACAGCACGGTGAACAGCACGACCAGCATGATCGCGGGACGAAGATGGCTGACCATGTCAAGCGACTTTCAGGAAGGAGAGCACCAGGTCGATCGCCTTGATGCCGATGAACGGCGCGATCAGCCCGCCGACGCCATAGACCAGCAGATTGCGCCGCAGCAGCGCCGCGGCGCCGAGCGGACGATAGGCGACGCCGCGCAGCGCCAGCGGCACCAGGGCGACGATGATCAGCGCGTTGAAGATCACCGCCGACAGGATGGCGCTCTGCGGCGTGTGCAGCCGCATGATGTTGAGCGCCGCCAGACCGGGATACGTGGCCACGAAGATCGCCGGCAGGATCGCGAAGTATTTCGAGACGTCGTTTGCGATCGAGAAGGTGGTGAGGCTGCCGCGGGTGATCAGGAGCTGCTTTCCGATCTCGACGATCTCGATCAGCTTGGTCGGGTCGCTGTCCAGGTCGACCATGTTGCCGGCCTCGCGCGCGGCCTGCGTGCCGGTCTGCATCGCCACGCCGACATCGGCCTGCGCCAGCGCCGGCGCGTCGTTGGTGCCGTCGCCGCACATCGCCACCAGGCGGCCCTCGGTCTGCTCCCTGCGGATGTAGTCGAGCTTGTCCTGCGGCGTCGCCTGGGCGAGGAAATCGTCCACCCCGGCTTCGGCCGCGATCGCCGCCGCCGTCACCTCGTTGTCGCCGGTGATCATCACCGTGCGGATGCCCATCTTGCGCAAGGACGCGAAGCGCTCGCGGATGCCGGGCTTGACCACGTCCGACAGCGCGACCACGCCGAGCAGCACGCCATCCTCGGTGACCGCCAGCGGCGTGCCGCCGGCCCGCGCGATCCGGTCGACGATCTCGTCGAACCCGGCCGGCTTGGCGCCGGACAGATTGGCCAGCACGCTGGCCACGGCGCCCTTGCGCCAGGATCGTCCGGCCGCATCGAGCCCGCTCATGCGGGTGTTGGCGGAGAACGGGATGGTCTGCGCATCGTCCGGACGCGCCGGATCGACCGAGAAGCGCGTGCGGGCGAAGGCCTGGATCGACCGTCCTTCCGGCGTCTCGTCGCCGATCGACGCCATCGCCGCCGCCGTCGCCAGCCTGCTCTCGCTGATCCCGGCGGCCGGCATGAACGCCGTCGCCATGCGATTGCCGAAGGTGATGGTGCCGGTCTTGTCCAGCAGCAGCATGTCGATGTCGCCGGCCGCCTCGACCGCGCGGCCCGACGTCGCCATCACGTTGAAGCGCACCAGCCGGTCCATGCCGGCGATGCCGATCGCCGACAGCAGCCCACCGATGGTGGTCGGGATCAGCGTCACCAGCAGCGCCGCCAGCACCGGCACCGCGAGCGCGCTGCCGGAATAGTGCGCGAGCCCGACCAGCGTCACCACCGCGATCAGGAAGATGATGGTCAGGCCGGCGAGCAGGATGTCGAGCGCGATCTCGTTCGGCGTCTTGCGCCGGCTGGCGCCCTCGACCAGGCCGATCATGCGATCGATGAAGGTCTGGCCGGGATCGGCGGTGATTTTGACCACCAGCCAGTCCGACACCAGCCGGGTGCCGCCGGTCACCGCGCTGCGGTCGCCGCCGGCCTCGCGGATCACCGGCGCGCTCTCTCCGGTGATGGCGCTCTCGTCGACGCTGGCGACGCCTTCGATGACCTCGCCGTCCGACGGCACCAGATCGCCGATCTCGACCAGCACCACGCTGCCGCGCCGGAGCTCGGTCGCCGAGACCGGGCGATACAGCGCGTTGCGATCCGGCGAGACCAGCAGCTTGGCCTTCAGGTCGGTGCGGCCGCGCCGCAGGCTTTCCGCCCGCGCCCGGCCGCGGCCTTCCGCCACCGCCTCGGCGAAGGTCGCGAACAGCACCGTCAGCCAGAGCCAGAACGCGACCTGGAAGGCGAAGCCGGCCGGCTGGTGCGTGACCACGTCGTTCAGCGCCAGCACCGTGACCAGCAGTGCGATGATCTCGGTGGTGAAGATCACCGGGCTGGCGATCAGATGCACCGGGTTGAGCTTGACCAGCGCGTCACGCGTGGCGCGCAGCAGCATGCCGCTGTCGAACAGCGCCGGGCTGGCCGTATCCGGCTGGGAAGTGGAAGCGTTCATGATGCGACACCACGATCGTTGAGAATGCGTTCTTCCCCGCAGAGAAAAACAACAAAGTGAGTTCCGTTGAAGATCGCCTGCCCGCCCGCGAAAGTCGCAAACGAACAAAAGTCTTTTTGCTTCTTTTTCTTCAGAAAAAGAAGAAAACCCTTCCTGCTTTCCATTTCAGTACGTCGCATGCGCGAGCATCGCGAAATGCTCCGCCAACGGCCCCAGCGACAGCGCCGGTAGATATTGCAGCCCGCCCAGGATCAGGATCACGCCCGCCAGCAAGCCGACGAACAGCGCGCCGTCGGTCGGGAAGGTCCCGGCGCCGGGACGCAGGCTCTGCTTGAGCGAGAGGCTTCCGGCGATCGCCATCACCGGCACCAGGAAGGCGAAGCGGCCGAGGATCATGGCGATCGCCAGGCCGTAATCCAGCAGCGGCGTGTCGGCCGAGAGGCCGGCGAAGGCGCTGCCGTTGTTGCCGGTGGCCGAGGTCCAGGCATAGAGCATCTCGCTCAGCCCGTGCGGCCCGGCATTGGCCAGCGATCCCAGCCCGCTGGCGGTGTTCAGCGACAGCGCGGTGCCGCCCAGGATCGACAGCGGCAGGATCAGCACCGCCAGCATGGCGAGCTTCACCTCCTTGGCCTGGATCTTCTTGCCGAGATATTCCGGCGTGCGTCCGACCATCAGCCCGGCGACGAACACCGCCAGCAGCGCGAACACGACGATGCCATACAGGCCGGAGCCGACGCCGCCGGGAATGACCTCGCCGAGCTGGATCAGGAACAGGGTCACCAGGCCGCCGAGCGGCATCAGGCTGTCATGCGCCGCGATCACCGCGCCGGTCGAGGTGGCGGTGGTGGAGGCCGCGAACAGAGAAGACAGCGCGGTGCCGAAGCGCACCTCCTTGCCTTCCATGTTACCGCCCAGGTTCGACACGCCGAGCGCGTGCAGCAGCGGGTTGCCGCCCGCCTCCGCCGCGTACAGCAGCAGCGCGAAGCCGGTGAGCAGCAGCGCCATCGTCGCCAGCAGCGCCATGCCGTCGCGGGCGCGGCCGGCCAGCAGGCCGAACATCACCGGCATCGAGAACGGGATCAGCAGCAGCGCCCAGTTCTCGATCAGGTCGCTGAGGATGCCGGGATTCTCGAACGGGTGCGCCGAGTTGGCGTTGAAGAAGCCGCCGCCGTTGGTGCCCAGGATCTTGATCGCCTCCTGGAACGCGACCGGCCCGATCGAAATCACCTGCTTGACGCCCTCCAGCGTCGTCACGGTGACCGAGCCGAGCAGGGTCTGCGGCGCGCCCAATGCCAGCAGGGCCGCGGTCATCAGCAGCGAGATCGGCAGCAGCACGTACAGAACGATCCTGGTGATGTCGGCCCAGGCATTGCCGAGCACGCCCTTGCTCGCCGGCGAGAAGGCGCGCGACACCGCGGCCGCGGCAGAGATGCCCACCGCGGCGGAGACGAAGTTGTGCACCGTCAGGCCGAGCATCTGCGCCCCGTTCGACAGCGTGGTCTCGCCGGAATAGGCCTGCCAGTTGGTGTTGGTGGCGAACGAGATCGCGGTGTTGAAGGCGAGCCGCGGCGACATGCCGGTGAAGCCCTGCGGGTTGAACGGCAGGTAGAACTGCAGCCGCAGGATCGCATACAGCAGCAGCGTGTGCACCGCGGTGATGACCAGCAGGGCGACGGTGTAGGTGCGCCAGCCCATGCCGTGCGCCGGATCGATGCCGGACAGGCGGAACAGGCCGCGCTCGACCGGTCCCAGCACCGGGCTGAGGAAGGTGCGCCGTCCCGACAGGACGGCGGCGATGAAGGCGCCGAGCGGGATCGCGCAGCCGACGACGACCGCCAGCAGCAGCACGATCTGCGCCACGCCGAGCGCGGTCATCAGAAATCCTCCGGACGCAGCAGCGCCCAGACCAGGTAGACCAGCAGCGAGGCGGACACGACGCCGCCCAGGATCAGAGGCAGCATGCTCACACCCTGTCGCAGAACACGGCGTAGAGCCCCATCAGCAGCATGCTGCCTGGTATGGCGAGGACAAGGAGGATGTCGAACATGAACGGCCGGCCTTCCGGAGGGAGTGTCCGGACCGTCTAGCCGCCACGCGCATAAAGGCTCGATACGAGTCCGTGCCTAACCGGGTAAAGGCGGCGTAAAAGACGCTTATTTCGTCGGTCGCGTTCGCCTACACTCGGGGCGTCGGGCTGCCGAGGGGACGAATGTGGAGATCATCTCCGATATCGAAGCGCTCAAGGCGAAGATCGCCGCGTGCAACGAGGTCCTGACGACCCAGGGCGACGATGCGATGCGCGCTTTCTTTCAGACCTTCAAGGGCGACTTCTCCGCCCAGGCGCCGGCGGACCCGTTCAGTGACGCCTACCGCGATTTCCAGATCGGGCTGCAGGAACATATCTGCGGCCGGCCGTACTCCCCGCGCAACGAACGCACCCATTTCGATCTCGATGCCTATGCGGAACGCCCGTTTCCATATTATCTTAAAAGCTTCCATACCGCCGGCAACTACCTGATGGCCGTCGCCTATCTGCTGCGGGCCATGGACCTGCCGCCCGGATCCAGGGTCCTGGAGTTCGGGCCTGGCTGGGGCGAAACGACGATCAATCTCGCCCTGCTCGGGGCCGAGGTCACCGCAGTCGACATCGAGCCCAATTTCTGCGCGCTGCTGCGGCGGCGCGCCGAGCAGCACCGGGTCGCGATCGATGTCGTCGAGGCGGATTTCTTCTGGGCGGAAACCGTCACCGAGCCGTACGACGCCGTGCTGTTCTTCGAATCCTTCCACCATTGCCACGATCACCTCCGCCTGCTGCGCGCGCTGCGCAATGCGGTGAAACCGGGCGGCCAGATCATCTTCGGCGCGGAGCCGATCGTCGCGGACAACGACGTGGCCTGGGGCGTCAGCATGGCGGGCAACGCGCTCTGGGCGATGCGCAATTTCGGCTGGCTCGAACTCGGTTTCGACGAGGGGTATTTCAGGGCGGCGCTGCGCCATACCGGCTGGACGGCGGAGAAGCTGCAATCCGCCGATGTCGGGTATGCGACCGTCTGGAAGGCCCGGCACGCGGGTCTCGGATCGATGCGCGACCCGGAGCCTGCGCAACCCGCTGCGCTGCCGGAAAGCCCGGCACCGCGCATCGATGGTGCCGCCGCGCCATCCATCGGGGCGGCCTGCACCACCGGCCGCGAGCATCGGCTGGAGCAGGAGCTGCGGGCGATCTACGCTTCCACCTCGTGGCGGGTGACCGCGCCGCTCCGCTCGCTGCGCCGCCTGCTGCGCTGACCGGCGGCGGCCGGCCGGGCGGCGCCTAGAGCACGGTCCGTTCGCCTTGGCTCACGCCCAGTGCTCTAGCCTGTTGTTTCAGCGAGCATCTCTATCCGATCGAACGATTCCGTTCGATCGGATGATGCTCTAGCGCCAGCCCGACAGCTCCCGCCGCACCAGCCGTTCCAGCAGCGTGACCGCATCGGCGCTGTCGTTCAGGCACGGCACGGTCGCGAACTTCTCGCCGCCGGCATGCTCGAACGCCTCGCGCAGCTCGTTGCCGATCTCGTCCAGCGTCTCGATGCAGTCCGACAGGAAGCCCGGCGTCAGCACCGCGATCCGCCTGATGCCGTTGGCGGCCAGCTTCTTCACCTTCGGCTCGGTATAGGGCCCGAGCCAGCGAGTCGGCCCGAAGCGCGACTGGAAGGTCAGCGGGAATTCCTGCGGCGTCATGCGCAGCTCCTCGCGCAGCGCGTTCATGGTCCGCGCGCATTCGGTCACGTAGGGGTCGCCGCGCTGCACGTATTCCACCGGAAGCCCATGGAACGAGGCGATCAGCAGCTCCGGCACCCAGTCGAGCTCCGCCAGCCTGGACCGCACGCTCCTGGCCAGCGCCTGGATGTAGGCGGGGTCGTCCGGGAACGACGGCACGGTGCGCAGCGCCGGCTGCCGGCGCAGACGCATCAGCGCCCGGAACGCCTGGTCGTTAGCGGTCGCGGTGGTGGTGGCGGAATATTGCGGATAGAGCGGCACCAGCACGATCCGGTCGCAGCCGCGCGCGATCAGCCGGTCGATGCCGGTGGCGGTGGTCGGGTTGCCGTAGCGCATCGCCCATTCCACCGGGATGCCGTCATCGGCCAGCCGCGCCTCCAGCCCGTCCGACTGGCCGCGCGTGTAGGTGCGCAGCGGACTCTCGTTGCGCTCCTGGTTCCAGATCCGGCGATAGTTCGCAGCGCTCTTGCGCGGCCGGGTGATCAGGATGATGCCGCGCAGGATCGGCTGCCAGATCCAGGGATTGGCCTCGATCACCCGCCGGTCGGACAGGAACTCCAGCAGATAGCGCCGCACCGATCCGATGTCGGTACCGTCCGGGGTGCCGAGATTGACCAGCAGCACGCCGGCGGTGCCCGGCCGCACGAAGGCCGCGGCGGTGCCGGGATTGCCGGTACGTCGGTCTCTGGCGTCGATGAAGCTCATGGCGTCTCGAATAGCCCAGAATCGGGCGGTTGCGTATGGCGAACGACCGCCTCCAAGCCGCGTCCGGTCCGCCCGGTTTCGCAGATGGCGTCGTCGAAGGTGGTTTACGACCGGTGCGACAATAGGGTAATCCGATCGCTCTTCCGGGTTCAATAGGGACCCGTTATGGCGGAGAAGGCGGCGAGGCACGAAGCGATGGCACGGCAGCACCTCACCGGCTTGTCGCTGCGCGACCTGGACTATGCCCTCGCGGTGGCCGAACTGAATCATTTCGGCAAGGCCGCGGAGCGCTGCGGCGTCAGCCAGCCAGGCCTGAGCGAACAGATCCGCAAGCTCGAGGCGCTGCTGGGCACGCCGCTGTTCGAGCGCGGCCGCGGCGGGGTCAGTCCGACCGCCGCCGGGCAAAGGCTGCTGCGCCAGGTGGCGGTGGTGGTGCGCGAGGCCCGCGCGCTGATGGAGATGGCGCTGAGCCAGGCCGGCGCGCTCAACGGCCGGCTCGATCTCGGCGTGATCCCGACGCTCGGACCGTATTACGTGCCGCTGATCCTGCGCGACCTGCGCGCGCAGTTCCCGCAGCTCGTGCTCAGGCTGCAGGAGAACCAGACCGCCCGGCTGCTGGACGCGCTGTCGCGGTTCACCGTCGACGCGGCGCTGATCGCGCTTCCGGCCGAGCAGGAGGGGCTGGTATTCGAACCGCTATTCTTCGAGCCGTTCCGGGTGCTGCTGCCGAACGAGCATCCGCTGGCCACCAGCGCCGCGCTGACCCTGGCCGAGCTCGGCGGCGACGGGCTACTGCTGCTGGAGGAGGGGCACTGCCTGCGCGACCAGACGATCTCGCTCTGCCACGTGCCGTCGGACGGCGGCCGCGCTGCCGCCGGCCTGCAGGGCGATCCGCGGGTCGCCACCAGCCTGGAGATGCTGCGGCACATGGTCGCGGCCGGGGAGGGATTCTCGCTGATGCCGGCGCTGGCGACGCGCGAGACCGCGGAGCTGACCGGCCTGGTCCGGCTGCGTCCGCTCGCCGACCCGGCGGCCGGCCGCACCGTCGGCCTCGCCTGGCGTGCGACCGACCCGCGCGGCCCGGATTTCCAGCGTCTGGCCAGCCTGCTGCGCGACAATGCGCCGGACGGCACCACCGCGATTCCGCTGCCCGCCCGGCCCGGCCGGAAGACCAGGACCGCCGCGAACGGATGACCGGCCCGGCTCAGCGAATCGTCGTCGCCGTGGCCTTCAGCTCGCCGACATGCGCCACCACGATCGCATGGGTCTCGGTGGCGAAGGCGCGGAGCTTCGGGTCGCTGCCCAGTTTCGCCTCCTTGGCGAACGCGGCGCCGTCCTTGGCGTGGACCTGCTCCATGTCCCGGAGGTAGGCGGCGTCGAACGCCGGACCGGACAGCGCCTTGAGCTGGTCCAGCTCCTTGGCGAAGCTGTCGTTCAGGGCATCCGGCATGGTGAAGTCGGTGCCGGCCACGATCGAGGCCAGCTTGTCGCCGACCAGCTTGTGATCGTGCGCCTCGGTGGCGGCCTGGTCGCGCACCACCTGGGTGCTGCCCTGGTCGGCACCGAGCTGCCCGGCCTTGACCTCGAACATGCCGCCCTGGCTGACCATGGCGACGAACGCATGGTCGGTCGCGGACAGGGTGCCGGCGGCCCGCGCCGCCTGAAGCGACGCGCCGGACAGCAGCGCGCCGGCGATCAGCGCGGAGGAAAGCAGCGTGCAGGGATGGCGCATGGGGTTCGGCTCCTGTCGAGAGTGTCGCAGGAGCGAACCGGTTCGCGCGTCCCGGGTTGCGCGCTGTATGATTCCGTTACCGGCCCGGACGCTTCCTCACGACCGCGTCTCGGGATGGAACAGGCCGGCCGGCTGACCGTCCCGGCATGCCGCGCGCGACCAGCCGGCGATCAGCCCGCCGATCCTGGCGCGCAGCGCCTCCCGGTCGGCCAGGATCGACGTGGTCTGGGCCGTGCGGTCCGCGTCCGGCAATCCGCTCAACGCCGCCAGACGCTGCGCCGTCGAGACCGCCGGGATTTCCGACACCGCCACGAAGCTCAGCGGCAAGGTGATCTGCTGGCCCTGGGTGCGGCTGCCGGACCCGGTCAGCGACGTCACCAGCGGGCTGGGCCCGACCGAGAACCCACCGGTGGCGGTGAAGCTGCCGCTCAGGCCGATGCTCAGCTCGTGCGCCAGCAGCGGTACCTCCGGGTCGGCCTGCGACGCCGCGCATTGCGCCGCGCGCACCGTGGCGGCGAACCGCGCCGGATCGCTGCCGACCGCGCTGACCGCGCCGGCCTCGATCAACTGACGCTGCAGCACGCGCAGCGCCTGGGCGATGGTGATCGGCGCGCTCGGCTGCGCGCAGCCGGACATCAGCAGCGCGACCAGAGCGATCCCGGCGGGGCGCCTCATCGGGCCGTGCGACGCAACTGCGCCTCGATGCGACGGTCCGGCACCACCCACAGCACCGCCACCGCGGCATAGGCCAGGTCCGACAGCAGCGGCTCGAAAAAGGCCAGCGCGATGCCCGCCACGTAGATGACGAACGACGCCTTTCCCTTGCGGTCGCGCCCCAGCGCCTGCCGCAGCGCCGACGGGGCGCCATGGGGCGGGGTGCGCCGATCCGGGTCCTGCGTGCGCCGTTCCTGGGCGCGCACCACGACCTGCTGCAGCAGCAGCCACGCCAGCGCGCAGGCCAGCAGCACCAGGCCATACAGGGCGGTCGGCGCCGGCGCGCGCGCATGCTCGCCGATCCAGGCGGTCGCGAACGGCACCAGCGACAGCCAGAACAGCAGATGCAGGTTCGCCCACAGGATCGCCCCGGTCACGTCCGGCATCAGGCGCGCGAAATGATGGTGGTTGTTCCAGTAGATCGCGACGTAGACGAAGCTGAGCAGGTAGCTGACGAACACCGGCCAGAGGCGGCCCAGATCGGCCAAGGCGGCGCCGGCGGGCGCCTTCATCTCCAGCACCATGATGGTGATGATCACCGCGATCACCCCATCGGTCAGCGCCACCAGACGGTCGGACTCCATCCGGGTCAGGACCCGCCCGGCGCGCCGATCGCCCCGCCGATGCCGCCCGATCCGACACCCGCCGATCCTGGACTCATCGATGCTGGGCCGATCGACCCGAACCGTCCGCTGCCGGTGCGCGGCGCATCGCCAAGGCTCGCCGGCGCCGCATGGCCGCCCGGTTCGGGCCCGTTGGACAGGTCGAAGATGCCGCGCGGGCGCTCCGGCGGCCCGGCGCAGGCGGCCAGCAGGAGCGTGGTCAGCAGGGAGAGCGGGAGGAGCGGGCGCATGATGGAAAAAGCTAGTGCAGTGCCGCGGGCAAAGCGAGCGACCGCTTGCGCGCGCCGCGCCGCGGGTGGAGGCTCGACCGGCGGGCCGCGTCACGATCGCGCACGACACGCCGGCATCGGGGACAGACGCTCATGGCCCAGCCCACCACCTATTCCGCGTTCTGGCTGCATTACCTGCGGGTGCATGCAAGGCCGGCGACGCGGCGCGTGCATTGCGTCGGCACCGGCGCCGCCCTGGGGCTGGCCCTGGCCGGTCTGCTGCGACGCGACTGGCGACTGGCGCTCGCGGCACCCGTGGTCGGCTATGGCGCCGCCTGGAGCGCGCATGTCGGGTTGGAGGGCAACACACCGGCGACGTTCGGCCACCCCGCCTGGTCGCTGTTCAGCGACCTGCGCATGGCCGGGCTGATGCTGACCGGCCGGCTGCGCCCGCACCTGCAAGAAGCCGGCGTGGTCGCCGACTAAGTATCAGGGGTCCAGGGGACGACCGTCCCCTGGCGGGCCCGGGCAGCGCCCGGCCTATCTCACCCCCCGCGCTGCGCGGCCTTCGCGCGACGGCGCCAGCGATGCAGGATCTCCTCGGTATAGCCGTTCGGCTGCGCCGCACCCTCGAAGATCAGGTCGGAGGCCGCCAGGAAGGCGGGCCCGTCGAAGCCCGGCGCCATCGGCGTGTACAGCGGATCCGCCGCGTTCTGGCGATCCACCACCGCGGCCATGCGCTGCAACGACTCCGTCACCTGCGCGCGATCGACCACCTCATGCATCAGCCAGTTGGCGATATGCTGGCTGGAGATCCGCAGCGTCGCCCGATCCTCCATCAGTCCGACATCGTCGAGGTCCGGCACCTTGGAGCAGCCGACGCCCTGGTCGATCCAGCGCACCACGTAGCCGAGGATCGACTGGGTGTTGTTGTCGATCTCGCGGGCGATGTCGGCCGGATCGAGATTGGTCCGGTCGGAGAGCGGCGCGGTCAGCAGGGTGCGCAGCGGCGCCGGCTCCTGGGTGGCGAGCGCGTCCTGTCGCTCCGCCACCGACACCTCGAGATAATGCAGCGCATGCAGCGTGGCGGCGGTCGGCGACGGCACCCAGGCGGTGCTGGCGCCGGCCTTGGGATGGCCGATCTTCTGCGCCAGCATGTCGGCCATCGCGTCCGGCGCCGCCCACATGCCCTTGCCGATCTGCGCATGGTGGCGCAGCCCGCAGGCGAGGCCGATGGCGACGTTGCGCTGCTCGTAGGCGGCGATCCAGGGCGTGTTCCTGATCGCCGCCTTGCGGACCATCGGCCCGGCCTGCATCGCGGTATGGATCTCGTCGCCGGTGCGATCGAGGAAGCCGGTATTGATGAAGAACACCCGGCGCGTCGCCTGGGCGATGCAGGCGGCGAGATTGGCGCTGGTGCGGCGCTCCTCGTCCATGATGCCCATCTTGATGGTGTCGGGCGCCAGGCCGAGGATGGTCTCGACCGCGCCGAACAGCTCGGCGGTGAGCTTGACCTCGTCCGGCCCGTGCATCTTCGGCTTGACCACGTAGATCGACCCGGTGCGGCTGTTGCGCAGACCGGCGGTCGCGGTCTTGGCGAGATCGTGCAGCGCGATCAGCGCGGTGACGGCGATGTCGAGGATGCCTTCGGGGATCGGCGCGCCGTGCGGATCCAGGATCGCGTCGCTGACCATGTGGTGACCGACATTGCGCACCAGCATCAGGCTGCGTCCCGGCAGGGTCAGCCTGGTGCCGTCCGGCGCGGTGTAGCTGCGGTCCTCGGCCAGCCGTCGCTCCAAGCTGCGGCCGCCCTTGTCGAATCGCGCCGTCAGCGTGCCCTGCATCAGTCCGAGCCAGTTGCGGTAGAGGCCGATCTTGTCCTCCGCATCGACCGCGGCGACGCTGTCCTCGCAATCCATGATGGTGCTGAGCGCGGATTCCAGCACGATGTCGGCGAGGCCGGCGCGGCTGTCGCGACCGATCGGATGGTCGCGGTCGATCTGCAGCTCCAGATGCAGGCCGTTGCGTCGCAGCAGCAGCCGGTCCGGCGACTTGGCATCGCCGGAAAAACCGGCGAACTGCGACCGGTCGGCCAGGCCGACATCGCCGCCGGACCCCAGCCGGACCGAGAGCGGTCCGTTCCAGGCGGCGTAGGCGACCGCATCGGCGTGACTGCCGCGGGACAGCGGGAACAGCCGGTCGAGCAGGGCCGCGCAGCGCGCCACCACGTCCGCGGCGCGCGCGGTGTTGAAACCGCCGCCGCGTGCCAGGAGGCCGGTGTCGGGTACGATGTCGGTGCCGTACATCGCGTCGTACAGGCTGCCCCAGCGCGCGTTGGCGGCATTCAGCGCGTAGCGGCCGTTGGCGACCGGGACCACGAGCTGCGGCCCGGCGAGGCGGGCGATCTCGTCGTCGATGTCGGCGGTCTCGACGCGCACATCGTCCGGCGCGTCGCGCAGGTAGCCGATGCCGCGCAGGAACGCGATCTCCTCGTCAGGGTCGGGCGCGCCGGCCCGGCCCTCGCGATGGCGCGCGCGATGCCAGGCGTCGATCTGCTCCTGCAGCCGGTCGCGTTCGGCCAGCAGCGCGCGCAGACGTGGGGTGAAATGGGCGATCAGCCCGGACAGGCCGGTCCACAACCGGTCCGCGCCGACCCCGGTTCCCGGGAGCGCCTCGGTCTCGATGAACGCCGCCAAAGCATGGTCGACGGCAAGCCCGGCGCGCATCACCCGATCCGGCTCGATCCTGCGAACATCGTCCATGTCATGCCTCCCTTGCGGCCACCGCCGCGCGTCGTGTCACCCCTTAACGCAACCGATCGGCGGCGATAGCCGGGCGGCGGAGGAAACCCGGAAAACGAGTCGTCGAATCGACAGCAAACCGAGGCCGCCGGTAAAGTCTGTAAAGCGTGCCGCCCGGTGCCGCCTTTGGATGTCGGCTTGGCACGACTGGGGATACGCGAACGGTCGGTCATTCACAAATGCCGGGCATGCGCCTAGCGTCGTCGCACTGCGCCAGACCCTACGGGAAAGGAAACCGCATGCCCGACACTCTGCCGCCCGTCTCCGCCGTCGAGACCGCCTTCCGATTGCAGCGTCGCGCCTTCGCCGGGGAGCCGAACCCGACACTCCCGGTCCGCCGCGACCGGCTGGACCGGCTGCTCGCCCTGACCGAAGGCCACGAGCGCGAGATCGTGGCGGCGATCGACCAGGATTTCGGCGGACGCTCGCCGCACGAGACCAGGCTGTCGGAGCTGTTCATCGTGCGCGGCGCGATCGGCCATGCGAGGCGCCATCTGCGGCGATGGATGCGGCCGCGCCGGGTGGCGACCGGGATCCAGTTCCGCCCTGGCTATAACCGCCTGCTGCGCCAGCCGCTCGGCGTGGTCGGGATCATCTCGCCCTGGAACTATCCGTTCCAGCTTGCGCTGGCGCCGGCGCTGGCGGCGATCGCCGCCGGCAACAGGGTGCTGATCAAGCCGTCCGAGCTGACGCCCGCCTTCTCCAGCCTGCTCGGCGCGCTGGTCGGCAAGTATTTCAACGCCGACGAGATGGCGGTGGTGACCGGCGATGCCGATGTCGGGCGGGCCTTCTCCGCCCTGCCGTTCGACCATCTGTTCTTCACCGGCTCGACCGCGATCGGCCGGATCGTCGCGCAGCAGGCGGCGGCGAACCTGACGCCGGTGACGCTGGAGCTGGGCGGCAAGTCGCCGGCGATCCTGGACGCGTCCTGCGACGTTGCGGCGGCGGCCAGCAGCATCGCGTTCGGCAAGTTCCTCAATGCCGGCCAGACCTGCGTCGCGCCGGACTACCTGCTGGTGCCGCGCGGGCAGGCCGGCCGGGTGGCGGAGGCGGTCGGCGAGGCGGTGTCGAAGCTGTATCCGACCCTGGCGCGCAATCCGGACTACACCGCGGTGATCAGTGGCCGGCACCGCCAGCGCCTGTCGTCGATGCTCGACGAGGCCCGCGCAGGCGGCGCCGCGGTGACGACGATCAACCCGGCGAACGAGGCGCTCGAGGGCAGCAACAAGATCGCCCCCACCCTGGTGACCGGCGCCGGCGAACAGACGCGGCTGCTGCGCGAGGAGATCTTCGGACCGGTGCTGCCGATCGTCGAATATGACGGCGTCGAGGCGGCGATCTCCTACATCAACGCCCGCGACCGGCCGCTGGCGCTCTACTGGTACGGCCGCGACCATGCGCGGCGCGACAAGGTGCTCAACGAGACGATCGCCGGCGGCGTCACCATCAACGACTGCCTGTGGCAGCTCGCGCAGGAGGAGCAGCCGTTCGGCGGGGTCGGCCCGAGCGGCACCGGCGCCTATCACGGCGAATGGGGCTTTCGCACCTTCAGCAAGGAGAAGCCGGTCTTCTACCAGTCGCGCCTGAACGGCACGAAGATGTTCCACCCGCCGTACGGCAGGAGATTCGACCGGCTGCTGGCGCTGCTGAACCGGGTCACCTGACCGCCGGATCAGGCGACCGCCGGATCAGCCGATCGCTGGGGCGCCGCGCGATTGCGGCGCCCTGCGGCGCGCATTATGACAGGCATCCTTGCGATGTCGAAGGTGGCGCAGCACCATGTCGGTCACCGGTGTCTGGGGCGGCCTGTCCGCGAGCGAGCGCAGGTCGGAACGGCGTCGCCGCATCATCGAGGCCGCGATCAGCCTCTATGGCGAGAAGGGCTACCGCAATACCGGCGTGCGCGCGATCTGCCAGAAGGCCGGACTGACCGAGCGTTATTTCTACGAGGGCTTCGCCAACAGCGAGGCGCTGCTGGCTGCCGCGTTCGATCAGGTGATGCGCGCCCTGCTGGAGCGGATCCGGGCGGCGGCCGACCCGGCGCTGCCGGACGAGGCGCGGGCGCGGGCCATGCTGCGGGCCTATTACGAGACGCTGCGGGCGCATCCGCAGGGCACCCGGGTGTTCCTTGTCGAGATCGCCGGCGTCAGTCCGACCATCGATCTCGCGTTCGAGCGGTCGCTGCTCAGCCTGACCGAACCGATCCTCGATTTCTATGACAAGGATCGGGTCGGACCGCTGGCGCGCCAGCCGCTGCTGCGCCGCGGCGTGGCCGGCGGGCTGCTGCATATCGCCCTGGCCTGGTCGGCGAACGAGTACGAGCAGGACCTGGACGAGATCGTCGACGCGGCGATGCCGCTCTGCGTTCTCGCCCGGCCGGTGCTGCACGCCCCCGGGCAGCGCTGACCGGCCGGTTCCGCCGCTCTCCGTCTTCGCGACCGGAGCGGTATCAGGCCGACTGCCGCGCCGCGACCGGCCGCTTCTCGAACCGCAGATTGCCGTCCCGCATCCTGCCGGTGCGGAAGGCGAGAAGGTCGCGGGCGTAGTTCTGGTAGACCCGCCAGGGCGCCTTCTGCCCCTGTCGCGGCAGCAGGCCGGCGGCCCGCGCCACGTAGCCGGATTTCAGGTCGAGCATCGGTTCCACCGAGCGCTCGCTGTCCGGTGCCTCCGGCCGCACCGAGCCCAGTCCGCGTCGCGCCATGTAGTTCAGCAGACGGCTGACGAAGCGCGCCGACAGGTCGCATTTCAGCGTCCAGGAGGCGTTGGTGTAGCCGACCGCGAAGGCGAAGTTCGGCACGCCTTCGAGCATCGTGCCCTTGTAGAGCATGCGGGACGCGGTCTCGACCGCGACGCCGTCGACCACCAGAGCGGCGCCGCCCATCAGCTTCACGGTGAGGCCGGTCGCGGTGACCACCAGGTCCGCGTCGCGTTCGGCGCCGGATTTCAGCACCAGGCCGGTGTCGGTGAAGCGCTCGATCTCGTCGGTCACGATCGAGGCTTCGCCCTTGCGCAGCGCGCGGAACAGATCGCCGTCCGGCACCAGGCAGAGACGCTGGTCCCAGGGCTGGTAGCTTGGCGTGAAATGCCCGGCCATCTCGAAGTCCGGTCCGAGCGCACGCTTCTGGCCGTGCGCGATCAACTGCTTGAGCTTGTCGGGCTTCCGGCGCGCGAGATCGTAGATGAAGATGCTGAACGCGATGTTCTTCCAGCGGATCGCCGCATCGGCCAGCCTGGCCGGCAGCAGCCGGCGCAGCGCGGCGGCCTTTTTGTCGCGCGCCGGAACCGAAACGATATAGGTCGGCGAGCGCTGCAGCATCGTGACGTGTGCCGCGCCCTGCCTTGCCAGCGCCGGCACCAGCGTCACTGCCGTGGCGCCGGAGCCGATCACCACCACCTGCTTGTCCCGCACGTCGAGGCCGGCCGGCCAGAATTGCGGATGCACGACCTGGCCACCGAATCCCTCCAGTCCCGGCCAGGACGGGGCATGCCCGGATTCGTAGTCGTAGTAGCCGGAACACATGAACAGGAAGGTGCAGGTCAGGCGGAGACGGGCGCCGTCGACCTCGTACTCGACGGTCCAGCATCCGGCATCGCTCGACCAGGACGCGGCGACCACGCGATGGCGCAGCCGGATCCTGGCATCGAGGCGATAATGCTTGGCGGTGTCGCGGATGTAGGTGCAGATGTCGCCGCCATCGACGATCGACTTCTCGCCGCGCCAGGGCCGGAACGGAAAGCCCAGCGTCGCC
>CAIMSN010000026.1 GCA_903844135.1 uncultured Rhodospirillales bacterium
CGCGGCGCGCTCGCGATTGGTGCCCATCCCGACCAGCACCCGGCGCAGCCGCTCGAGCACGATCTGGTCGATGAAGCCGCCATTGTTCCAGCGATCGTCGATCACCAGCGCCTGCTTGCCGAGCTGGGCGTAGAACTGGCGAATGAACTGTTCCATGCCCAGGCTCTCCATGTCGGAGAGATAGATGTAACCGACCTTGCCGCCGGAGAGCCGGTCCACCTTTTCGCGATTATGCGTGATCCAGTATTGCTCGCGCACCGCGAGCTCGTCCTTGAGCGGCTCGACCGTCACGTCGCGCCTGGCGCCGCTGGTCGAGGCCGCGACCGTGAGCGTGACCGGTCCGGAGACGCCGACGAACAGGCTGTACGGATCGGTCGGAGCCTTGAGCTCCTCGCCGTTCACCGCCAGCAGGTAGTCGCCCTCGTGCACGCCGATACCGGGTTCGGTCAGCGGACTGCGATAGGCGGCGCGGCTGTTGTCGCCCGGGTAGATTTTGGCGAAGCGATAGCGGCCGGTGGCGGCGTCCAGCGCGTAGTCCGCGCCCAGCAGCGCGGTCGGCACCGCTGGAGTCCTGTCGCCGTCGTCGCCGTTGTTGGAATAGGTGTGCGAGTTGCCCAGCTCGCCCTGGATCTCGCCGATCAGCCAGGTGAGATCCGCGCGCGAGCCGAGCAGCGGCAGCAGCCTGGCATATTTGTCGTGCACCGATTTCCAGTCGTCGCCGTTCATCGCCGGATTGAAGAACAGGTCGCGCTCCAGCCGCCACGCATTCTCGAACATCTCCGACCATTCCTGGCGCGGATCGATGCGCGCGCGCATGTCGTCGAGCTTGAGGGTCTTGTCGTCGCCGTGGCCGGGCTTCGCGTCTGCGATATGCCAGCTCTTGTTCATCGCGTAGAGCACGCGCTTGCCGTCGGCGGACAGGGTGTAGCCGTCCAGCCCCTCCACCACGATCTCGTCCTTGCGCGAATCGAGGTCGAACACGTGCAGGGCGGATTTCTCGCCCGGCACCGTGCCTTCGATCAGCGGGCTCGGCTGGGTCAGGTAGAACACGTGCCGGTCGCGCGCATCCATCGCCGCGATCGTCGCGGGCTCGATCGGCAACGGCACCGCGCGCTGCATCAGGCCGTCGAGGTCGACATGGATGGCGGCCGGCGTCGTGCCGGGCGCCCCGCCGGCCGCGCCGCCGTCCGTGCCTCTGGCCTGGGCCTTCGCCGGCGCCTTGAGATGCAGCGCCGAGAGCGGCGAGTCGGGTTTCGCCTCCGGCGTGGCGATGGCGCCCTCGTCGGATTGCGGCGCGAACGGCGACGCGCTGCCGGCAACCAGCGTCGCGACGTAGATGCCGTCGGATTTCACCGTGGCGATGTTGAACTCGCTGTCGGAGAATTGCGGCAGCTCGTGTCGCTCCGAGATGAAATAGAGGTATTTGCCGTCCGGCGAGAATGCCGGGTCGTGGTCGCTCGCGGTCGGCGCGCTGACGATGCTGTCCTGCCCGGCGGCGATCTCGTGCAGATGCATCTCGCGCTGCTGATGGTCGCGCACTGTACTGTAGGCGAGCCACTTGCTGTCCGGCGAGAACGCCGCGTCGTGGATTTCGTGCTCCTTGTCCTGGGCGATGCGGCGCGGTTCGCTGCCGTCGGTCATGATCAGCCACAAATTGTGGTTGGCGTCCGCGACCGCGAGCATGCGTCCGTCCGGCGACCAGACCGGGGTGTAGTAGAAGCCGGTCGGAAAGCGGGTGAGCAGCTTCTCCGCGCCGCCCTGCGCCGGCCGGACGGCGATCTGCTGCCCGCCGGTGCCGTCGGTGGTGTAGGCGACCATGGTACCGTCCGGCGACCAGGCCGGATGGTCCTCGTCGGCGGTGCTGGTGCGGGTGAGGTTCCTGATCGCGCCGTGCTCCGCCGGAACGGTGAAGATGTCGCCGCGCGCGGAGAAGGCGGCGCGGGCGCCGTTCGGCGACAGCGCGTAGTCTGTGTCCTGCGCGGTATCCTGCGCGCGGATCTGCGACGCCACCTTGCTCCAGCGCGGCTGGATGCGGGTGCCGTCGTCGGGCACCGCGACCGTGACCTGGTGCAGGCGCTGCGACGGCAGGTCGATCGCCCAGAGCTTGCCGCCCTGCTGGAAGGTGATCGCGTCGTCGCCGAGCGACGGGAAATCCACGTCGTAGTCGGTGAAGTGGGTGACCGCGGCGAACTGCTTGCTGTCCAGGTCGTACACCCAGATGTTGGCGCGCCGGTTGCTGTCGCGGTCGGAGAGGAAATAGATCTTGCGCCCGGCCCACATCGGCGAGGTGTCGGTACCCTTCCAGTCGGTGATCCTGGTCAGCGCCTTGCTGGTGAAGTCGTAGGTGTAGACGTCCGCGGCACGGCCGCCGTCATAGCGCTTCCAGGTGCGGAAATCGCGGAAGATGCGGGTGTAGGCGATGCTGTGCCCGTCCGGCCCGTAGGTCATGAAGCCGCCGCGATCGAGCGGCAGCAGCGTCGGCAGCCCGCCGGAGAGCGGCACCTGGAACAGTCGCTGCACCGACGGATTCCAACTGGCGCTGCGCGACAGGAACACGATGTTCCTGGAATCCGGGGTCCAGGTCACGACCATGTTGTCCGGGCCCCAGCGGGTCGGCGCCTTCGCCACCACGTCGGACTCGAAGGTGAGCCGCCTGGCCTCGCCGCCCTCCGCCGGGATCACGTAGACGTCCTGGTTGCCCTGGTCGGACGCGGTATAGGCGATCCATTTGCCGTCCGGCGAATAGCGCGGCATCAGGTCCTGGCCGGTATCGGCGGTCAGCCTGGTGGCGGTGCCGCCGGCGGCCGGCACGGTCCAGAGATTGCCGTCCGCCACGAACACGATCCTGCCGGCATGGCTGTTCGGGTATCGCATCAGGGTCGGCGCCGCGGCGCGGGCGCCCGGTGCGGCCACCGCTTCCAGCGCCGTGCCGGCCAGGAGAGCGAGGGAAAGGGCGGCACGGGACCAGAGCGGGGAGGTCATTCGGCGTCGAATCCTGGACGGAAGAGCCGGATGGGAAGCCGTGCGACGGGCCCGGTCAAGAGCGCCCGCCGGGTCTTGATCTGCGCGCCCCGGCTTTGTAGGGTCCGCCCCGCATCAGGAGTTGGGTTGACCCCCAACGCCAACCTGCCTCCCCGGGCAAGGTGGCGTCCCGTCGAGGGAGATGCGGCCGTTTCCGGCAAACAACGGGATCACGCCGCATTGTCCGACGAGCCAGGGGTCGATCCGCGCCGACAGTGGAGCCTTGGATCGTGTTCGACGTGCTTGCATTTCCGGAGACGATCCAGGATCTCGAGGCGCTGCTGAGCGCCCCGATCGCCGCCGGGCCGCGCGACAGCACGATGTTCCTGGGCCTCGGACGGGTGCGCCATCTCGGGCGCTGGAGCCCTTGCGGCTGGCATGCGGCGGTGCATCGCGCGCCCGACGGCGGCTGCTGGACCCATCTCTATCGTGTCCTGCCGGAGCGCGGCGGCCGCGTGCTGGTGCTGCTGGAACGGGCGGTCGAGGGCGAGCGCCGCTTCGGCCCGGCCATGCCCGAAGACCGGGCGCAGGGTCGCTCCGGCGAGGCGGTCCCGGTGCGGTCGTTTTCGGTCGCGGCCATTTCGGGATAGCCTCTTCCCGTTCCGGCCGAGGACTGCGAGGCTGGGGAAAATTCCGGGAAGGATGTCTTCCGATGACCGCGCCTGCGAACGGTCCCGCCATCGTCACCGTGACGCTGAATCCTGCGATCGACCACACCATCCGTCTGGCCGAGCTGGTGCCGGGCACGGTGCACCGGGCCCGCAGTTCGGTGCGCCAGGCCGGCGGAAAAGGGGTGAACGTCGCCGGCTGCCTGTCCGACTGGCGCCGCGCCGGGGAAGCGCCGATCGTCGCCACCGGGCTGCTCGGTGGCAGCAATGCCGCCACCTTCGAGGAGTTCCTGGCCTCCAAGTCGATCGTCGACCGCTTCGTCCGCATCCCCGGCCATACCCGCAACAACATCAAGCTGCTCGACGAATCGACCCTCGACACCACCGACATCAACCTGCCTGGCCTGACCCCGCTGCCGGTGCACATGGCGCAGTTGCGCGCCGTGGTGGCCAGCGAGACCGTCCCCGGCGGTATCGTCGTGCTGTCCGGCAGCCTGCCGCCCGGGGTGCCGAGCGACGGCTATGTCGAGATGCTCGCCTCGCTGAAGAAGGCCGGGGCCAGGGTGATCCTGGACACCGCGGGTCCGCCGCTGCGCGAGGCGCTGGCCGGGCCGGCCGAGACCCTGCCCTGGGCGATCAAGCCGAACCAGGAGGAGCTCGAGGAGGTCTCCGGCGAGAGCTTCAGCGACATCAACCACATGATCAGGGCGGCCCGCGCGATCTGCCGTCGCGGCGTCGGGCTGGTGGTGATCTCGCGCGGCGCCGAGGGCGCGCTCTATGTCAGCGAGCGCGCGGTGCTGCTCGGCGTGGCGCCGGTGATCGCGGTCGACGTCACCGTCGGCGCCGGCGACGCGCTGGTGGCCGGCCTGGTCGCGGCCCTGGCCGAGGATGCCGAGCCGGAACACGTCGCCCGCCTGTCGCTGGCCTTCGCCGCCGCCAAGCTGGAGCAGCACGGCCCCAACCTGCCCAACCGCGAGGCGGTGCTGGACCGCATGGACCTGATGAAGATCGAGCGGCTGGACGTGAAGGGCTGACCGATCGGGGTCGTCCTAGCGGGTCGGGCCCGGTTCGAGGACCAGCGTGTGCAGCGCCTCCCATGGCCCGTCCAGATAGCGCCAGAGGCGCAGCGCCACCCCCTCGGTGTCGAACGGCACGAAGCCGCGCTGCAGCCGGGCGAGCAGGGCGCGCGCGGTTTCCGGCGCCACCTTGTTCTGCACCGTCACGTGCGGGCGGAACCCCTGTCGGTCCTGCGGTGTCAGCCAGTCCGCCCAGTCGGTCGCCAGCCGCGCCCGCAGCGACTGCAACTCCGGCGAGACCAGCCTGAAGCCGACCCCGCGTCCGAGCGGGAAGGGGGCGTCGACGCGAACCGGCGGCCGCACCCCCAGCCCCTGCTCCGCCAACCGGTCGAGGCGGGCGACGATGCGCTCCCTGGCCTCGCCCGGCAGGGCGTGGAACAGCGAGACGTGCGCCGGCACCAGGTTGCGCTCCGGCGGAAAATGACGGTTCCTGAGTCCCTGGAACAGGGCCTGTGCGGGGTCTGCCAGACCGAGGGTCAGGATCAGCGGCGCCCGGGACGGCCCGGGGTCCATTGCGGCGTCCGTTGCAGCGCCGGCTGCGTGTTGCGTGGTCATTTGCCCCATGGTAGAGGCCCCGCAACGATCAGGGCGGCCCATAACCCGCACGGAAACGAAGGAACGCGCAAGAGTGACTCCGGGCGGCACCACAGCGTCTCCGACCATGCAGACGCCGTCCGGTGTGCCGGCCCGCTACGCGACCGCGCTGTATGAGCTGGCCGACGAGCGTCGCGTGCTCGACGAGGCGGTCGACCAGGCCGAGGCGCTGTCCCGGCTGATCGACGACAGCCAGCCGCTTCGGGCCCTGCTCGCCGACCCGACGCTCGATATCGCCCAGAGCCGCAAGGCGCTCGACGCCGTCCTGGCGCAGCAGGGCTTCGGCGAACTGATCCGCCATTTCGTCGGCGTCGTCGCCGCCAACCGCCGCCTGCCGCGGCTGCGCGCCATCCTGTCCGGTTTCGCCGGCCTGGTCGCCAGCCGGCGCGGCATCATCGTCGCCGAGGTCGCCAGCGCGCACGCGCTCACCGACCTGCAGCGCACCCAGCTCCAGGCCCGCCTGGCCGAGGCCGGCTATGGCAGGGTGAACATCCAGGAGCGGGTCGATCCCGCCCTGCTCGGCGGCCTGGTGGTGCGCGTCGGCGCGCGGCTCTACGACGCCAGCCTCAAATCACGCCTCGCACGCCTGCAGTACGCCATGAAGGGAGCCGCGTGATGGAAATCCGTCCCGCCGAGATTTCGGACATCCTCAAGCAGCAGATCGCCTCCTTCGACAGCGAGAGCGACATCGCCGAGACCGGGACGGTACTGTCGGTCGGCGACGGCATCGCCCGCGCCTACGGGCTGGCGAACGTGATGTCGGGCGAGATGGTCGAGTTCCCGTCGGCCGGCGTGCGCGGCATGGCGCTCAACCTCGAGAGCGACAATGTCGGCATCGTCATCTTCGGCGACGACCGGGCGATCCGCGAGGGCGACACCGTGAGCCGCACCGGCACCGTGGTCGACGTGCCGGTGGGACGCGGCCTGCTCGGCCGCGTGGTCGACGGTCTCGGCAACCCGATCGACGGCAAGGGGCCGCTGGTCGATGTCGAGCGCAAGCGGGCCGAGGTGAAGGCGCCCGGCATCATGCCGCGCCAGTCGGTGTCCGAGCCGATGCAGACCGGCATCAAGTCGATCGACAGCCTGGTGCCGATCGGGCGCGGCCAGCGCGAGCTGATCATCGGCGACCGCCAGACCGGCAAGACCGCGATCATCCTCGACAGCTTCATCGCCCAGAAGCCGGTCAACGCGCTCGGCGACGACAAGACGTCGATGTACTGCATCTACGTCGCGATCGGCCAGAAGCGCTCGACCGTGGCGCAGATCGTGCGCACGCTCGAGGAGAACGGCGCGATGGACTATTCCATCGTCGTCGCCGCGACCGCGTCCGAGCCGGCGCCGATGCAGTATCTGGCGCCCTATACCGGTGCCGCGATGGGCGAGTATTTCCGCGACAACGGCATGCATGCGCTGATCGCCTACGACGACCTGTCCAAGCAGGCGGTCGCCTATCGCCAGATGTCGCTGCTGCTGCGCCGCCCGCCGGCCCGCGAGGCCTATCCCGGCGACGTGTTCTATCTTCATTCCCGCCTGCTGGAGCGCGCCGCGAAGATGTCGGACGCGTTCGGCGCCGGCTCGCTGACCGCGCTGCCGGTGATCGAGACCCAGGCCGGCGACGTGTCGGCCTATATCCCGACCAACGTGATCTCGATCACCGACGGGCAGATCTTCCTCGAGACCGAACTGTTCTTCAAAGGCATCCGGCCGGCGGTGAATGTCGGCGGCTCGGTGTCGCGCGTCGGCTCCGCCGCGCAGATCAAGGCGATGAAGCAGGTCGCCGGCAAGATCAAGCTGGAGCTGGCGCAGTATCGCGAGATGGCCGCCTTCTCGCAGTTCGCGTCGGATCTCGACGCCGCCACCCAGAAGCAGCTCGCCCGCGGCGCCCGCCTGACCGAGCTGCTGAAGCAGCCGCAGAACACGCCCTATCCGGTGCAGGAGCAGGTGGTGGTGCTGTTCGCCGGCACCCGCGGCTTCCTGGACAAGGTGCCGGTCGAGAAGGTCGTCGGCTACGAGAAGCACCTGCTCTCCGAGCTGCGCGCCAACGGCAACGGCATCCTGGAGTCGATCCGCGACCAGCGCGAGATCAAGAAGGACACCGAGGAGAAGCTGACCCAGTTCCTGACCGACTTCACCCGCCGCTTCGAGGCCTGATCCGTCCATGCCCTCGCTGAAGGACCTCAAGGCGCGGATCACCAGCGTGAAGTCGACGCGCAAGATCACCAGCGCGATGAAGATGGTCGCCGCCGCCAAGCTGCGTCGGGCGCAGAGCCGCGCCGAGGCGGCACGCCCGTACGCCGAGGCGATGCAGCGCATGCTGGCCACCCTGGCGCGCAGCATGGCCGGCCGGGACGGCGCGCCGAAGCTGCTGGCCGGCAACGGACGCGACCAGACCCATCTGATCGTCTCCGTCACCAGCGATCGCGGGCTCGCCGGCGGGTTCAATTCCAATATCGGCCGCGCCACCCGCCGCCTGATCCAGCAGCGCCAGGCCGAGGGCAAGACCGTCAAGCTGCTGCCGGTCGGCCGCAAGGGCGCGGACTATCTGGCGCGCGAGTTCCGCGAACAGATCCTCGATCGCATACCCGGCTCGGCCGGCAAGGACGTGCCGTTCTCCGCCGCCGAGGCGCTCGGCGCCAGGATCGCCGAGATGGTCGAGCGCGACGAGGTCGACGTGGTGACGCTGGTGTTCAACCGCTTCAACAACGTCATGTCGCAGACCCCCACCGAGGTCCAGCTTGTGCCGCTGGCGCTGCCGACCAACGACAACGTGGTCGGCGACGGCAGCGAGGCGACCTACGAGTTCGAGCCGGACGAGGAGACCATCCTGGCCAGGCTGCTGCCGCGCAACCTGCAGATCCAGCTCTATCGCGCGATGCTGGAAAGTGCCGCCGGCGAGCAGGGCGCGCGCATGACCGCGATGGACAGCGCCACCCGCAACGCCGGCAAGGCGATCGACCAGTTGACGCAGAAATACAACCGCACCCGCCAGGCCAACATCACCAAGGAACTGATCGAGATCATTTCCGGCGCCGAAGCCGTCTGATCGCGTTCGCAAGACCCGTTTCGCAGGAGCTGACACCATGTCCACCACTCTCGAGGCTCCCGTTGCCAGCCAGGGCGGCGACAATGCCGGCCGCAACATCGTCGGCCGCGTCACCCAGGTGAAGGGCGCGGTGGTGGACGTGCAGTTCGAGGGCGAGCTGCCGTACATCCAGAGCGCGCTGACCTGCCAGGTCGGCGATCTCAAGCTGGTGCTCGAAGTCGCCCAGGAGATCGGCGAGCGCGAGGTGCGCTGCATCGCCATGGACACCACCGACGGGCTGGTGCGCGGCACCGAGGTGCGCGATACCGGCGCGCCGATCCAGGTGCCGGTCGGACCCGGAACGCTGGGCCGGATCCTGAACGTGATCGGCGAGCCGATCGACGATCGCGGCCCGGTGCAGGCCGCCAAATACTATTCGATCCATCGCGACGCGCCGTCCTTCGAGGACCAGGCCGCGTCGTCCGAGATCCTGGTCACCGGCATCAAGGTGGTCGACCTGCTCTGCCCCTACCTCAAGGGCGGCAAGATCGGCCTGTTCGGCGGCGCCGGCGTCGGCAAGACGGTGCTGATCCAGGAGCTGATCAACAACATCGCCAAGGCGCATGGCGGCGTGTCGGTGTTCGCCGGCGTCGGCGAGCGTACCCGCGAGGGCAACGACCTGTATTACGAGATGATCGACGCCGGCGTGATCAAGCTCGGCGACGATACCACCGAGGGCTCGAAGGTGGCGCTGGTCTACGGCCAGATGAACGAGCCGCCGGGCGCCCGCGCCCGCGTCGCCCTGTCCGGGCTGTCGCTCGCCGAGTATTTCCGCGACGAGGAAGGCCAGGACGTCCTGTTCTTCGTCGACAACATCTTCCGCTTCACCCAGGCCGGCTCGGAGGTCTCGGCGCTGCTGGGCCGCATCCCGTCCGCGGTCGGCTACCAGCCGACGCTCGCCACCGACATGGGCGCGCTGCAGGAGCGCATCACCTCGACCAAGAAGGGCTCGATCACCTCGGTGCAGGCGATCTACGTGCCCGCCGACGATCTGACCGACCCGGCGCCGGCCACCTCGTTCGCGCATCTCGACGCCACCACGGTGCTGAACCGCTCGATCGCCGAGCTCGGCATCTATCCCGCGGTCGATCCGCTGGACAGCACCTCGCGCTCGCTCGACCCCAAGATCGTCGGCGAGGAGCACTACCAGGTGGCGCGCGACGTGCAGCGCATCCTGCAGACCTACAAGTCGCTGCAGGACATCATCGCCATTCTCGGCATGGACGAGCTGTCCGAGGACGACAAGCAGGTGGTGGCCCGCGCCCGCCGCATTCAGCGCTTCCTGAGCCAGCCGTTCCATGTCGCCGAGGTGTTCACCGGCGCACCCGGCAAGCTGGTCTCGATCGAGGACACGGTACGCTCCTTCAAGGCGATCGTCGCCGGCGAGCACGACGATCTTCCTGAGGGCGCGTTCTACATGGTCGGCTCGATCGACGAGGCGATCGAGAAGGCCAAGTCGATGAAGGACAAGGGCTGAGCCCATGCCGATCGACGTCGAGATCGTCAGCCCGGAGAAGCGCCTGCTCTCGCGCGCCGTCGACATGGTGGTGGTGCCTGGCTCCGAGGGCGATCTCGCGGCGATGCCCGACCATGCGCCGATGATCGTGCTGCTGCGCGGCGGGGTGGTGTCGCTGCACGAGGGCGGCCGGGTCACCGACCAGTTCTTCGTCGCCGGCGGCTTCGCCGAGATCACGTCGGAACGCTGCACCATTCTCGCCGACTCTGCAGTCCCGGTCGGCGAACTTTCCCGCACCGACGGCGAGGCTCGGCTGCGCGACGCCGAGGCGGCCTACGAGCAGGCCGACAAGGCGGACGTGCCGGCGCTGGAGCCGCTGCTGGAGCGGATCCAGTCGGCACGGGCCTGGGTCGACACGGCGCAGTCCTAGTCACGCCTCCGGCGGCCCGAGGGAGGCAAGATATCCCCCGGGCCCGCACGTCTTACGGCATCAGCACGTGGTCGATGACGTGGATCACGCCGTTGGACTGATACACGTCGGCGATCGTCACCGTCGCCATGCCGCCCTTCGCGTCGGTCAGCACGATGCTGCCGGGCCCGCCCATGGTCGCCGTCAGAGGCTCGCCCTCGACCGTGGTCAGGGTCGCCCTGCCGCCGCCCTGGGTGATCGCCGCCATCAGCGCCTTCGAATCCATCGTTCCGGCGACGACGTGGTAGGTCAGGATCTTGCTCAGGGTGGCCTTGTTCTCCGGCTTGAGCAGCGTGTCCACGGTGCCGGCGGGCAGCAGCGCGAACGCCTCGTTGGTGGGAGCGAACACCGTGAACGGACCTGGTCCAGACAGCGTGTCGACCAGCCCGGCCGCCTTGACCGCCGCGACCAGCGTGGTGTGATCCTTCGAATTGACCGCATTCTGAACGATGGTCTGGGTCGGGTACATCGCGGCGCCGCCGACCATCGGATCGGTCATGGCGGTGCCCGGCGCCATCTGGGAGGACCCCATCGGCTGGGCGCATCCTGCAAGCAGGGCCACGGCGAACGCCGCTCCCGAAACTCGGGTCATTTTCATTGGTACGTTTCCTTTGCGAGGGACCTTCGACGACCCTTCGCCAGAGTTACGGACCAGCCTCGCCGCTGGATGCGGGCCTGCGTCCCGCCTCCATCCTGTCCAGTCCGGCCAGGAACAGCGTCGCGCCGCGCCGGACATGGGTCTCGAATTCCGCGTCGTCCGGTCCGGCCAGCGGCCGCATGCCGATCAGGGCGGACAGCATGGATTCGGCGATCGTCAGGCCGAACGCCAGCCGGGCGCGCGCCTCCTGGTCGCCCGGCGGCAGGCGGCCGCGTCCGGTCTCGTCGGCGAACCATTGTTCGAGCACGTACATGCCGCGTTCGGTGCGCGCCCGCTCGAAGCTGCTGACGATCGCGCTGGCCTCGCCCCGCGCGGCGATCACCAGCCGGATCAGCCCGATCCGTTCCGGCTGCAGCAGCGCGCGGCCGATACCCAGCAGGAACTGCGTGAGCCGCTCCTGCTGCGGCAAGTCGGGGTCGATGGTCGGGATCGGGATCTCGAAGATCCGGTCGGAGAGCAGGGCATCGAACAGCGCCAGTTTCGACGGGTAGATCTGGTAGAGGGTCTTCTTCGACATGCCGGCGACCAGGGCGATGGCATCCATCGTGGCCGAGGCGTACCCGTTGGCGAGAAAGATGGTCGCGGCGGCATCGAGCAGGCGACGAAGCCGCTCGACCTCGGACAGGTTGCCGCGGCGCGGTGCCGCGGTTGCGGCGCCCTGTCGTTCCTTCGCCATGCGTCGCATCATCTGTCTCTGTCCTCGCCGGCGCTCCGGGAGCGAATGATACCAGTTGACCTGCAAATGGAAACTACATAGTTTCCGCTCCGGAAACCGACTGGTTTACAGCGGCCGCATTGTCGCAGTCAGGAAAGATCGCCCTCGATGAACGCCATGCGCCGCCTCCCGCTTTTGGCTGCTGTGCTGCTCGCCGCCCCGCTCGCGCCCCTGCTCGCCGGGTGCGGCAAGAAGGACGACAGCAAGGCGCCGCGCCCACCCGCCCAGGTCGACTACGTCACGTTGCGGGCGGCGCCGGTGACGCTGTCCACGTCGCTGCCCGGACGGCTGAGCGCGCATCGGGTCGCCGAGATCAGGCCCCAGGTAAGCGGTGTGGTCCTGAAGCGGCTGTTCACCGAGGGCGACACGGTCCAGGCCGGGCAGCAGCTCTACCAGATCGACCCCAAGCCGTACGAGGCGAGCCTGGCCAGCGCCAAGGCGACCCTGGCCAAGGCCCGGGCCGCCGTCGTTTCGGCGCAGAACACCGTCAACCGCTACCGGCCGCTGGCCAAGGCTTTCGCCGTCAGCAAGCTCGATCTCGACAACGCGGTGGCGACGCTGGGCCAGGACCAGGCCGACGTCGCCAGCGGCCAGGCCTCGGTGCAATCCGCGGCGATCAATCTCGCCTACACGCGGATGTACGCGCCGATCTCCGGGCGCACCGGCCGTTCCTCCGTCACCGAGGGCGCCCTGGTGACGCAGAACCAGACCGACGTGCTGGTCACCGTGACCGAACTCGATCCGATCTATGTCGACGTGACCGAGGACAGCACCACGGTGCTGCGTCTCAAGCGCGAGTTCGCCGCCGGCACCCTGAAGCGCGCCGCCAACGGCGGCGCCGAGGTCCGGCTGGTGCTCGACGATGGCAGCGACTACGGCCAGCCGGGCCAGTTGCTGTTCTCCGAGGTGAGCGTCGACCAGACCACCGGATCGATCACCCTGCGCGCCCTGTTCCCGAACCATGACGGGCTGCTGCTACCGGGCATGTTCGTGCGCGAGACCATCGAGGAGGGGGTGCGGCAGAACGCGATCCTGGTGCCGCAGCGCGGCATCACCCACAACCAGCATGGCGACGCCACCGCGATGGTGCTGGACGCCGACGACAAGGTCGCGACCCGGGTCGTCGTCACCGACCGGGCGATCGGCACCGACTGGCTGATCGACAAGGGACTGGCCGCCGGCGACAAGGTGCTGGTCGACGGGCTGCAGAACGTCCATCCGGGCGACAAGGTGCAGCCGCGCGAGGTGACCGTCGACGGGACCCAGGTGAAGCCGGTGCAGCCGGCTGCGAATTCCCAGGCTCGTTAGGACCGCACCCATGTCGCGTTTCTTCATCGACCGCCCGGTCTTCGCCTGGGTGCTGGCGATCATCATGATGATCGGCGGCGCCATCTCGATCAGCACCCTGCCGATCGCGCAATATCCCTCGATCGCGCCGCCCGCGGTGTCGATGACCGTCACCTATCCCGGCGCCTCCGCCGAGACCGTGCAGTCGACCGTGGTGCAGGTGATCGAGCAGCAGCTCTCCGGAATCGACCATCTGCTGTATTTCAGCTCGGAGAGCGACAAGGACGGCTCGATCACCATCACGCTGTATTTCGCCCAGGGCAGCAATCCCGACATCGCCCAGGTTCAGGTGCAGAACAAGCTGCAGCTCGCCGAGCCCAGGCTGCCGTCGGTGGTGCAGCAGCAGGGTATCCGCGTCGCCAAGGCGACCAAGAACTTCCTGCTGATCGCGGGCTTCGTCTCCACCGACGGCAGCATGAACTCGTCGGACATTTCCAACTTCGTCGCCTCCAAGGTGCAGGACCCGATCAGCCGCACCGATGGCGTCGGCGACTTCCAGCTCTTCGGCACCGAGTATGCGATGCGCATCTGGCTCGATCCGACCAAGCTGAACAACTACGCGCTGACCACGCAGGACGTCTCGACCGCGATCCAGGCGCAGAACGTGCAGGTCGCCGCCGGCGAGCTCGGCGGCCTGCCGTCGGTCGCCAGCCAGCAGCTCAACGCCACCATCATCGGCCCGTCCTACCTCAGCACGCCGGAGGAGTTCGGCAAGATCCTGCTCAAGGTGACGCCGTCCGGCGCCCGGGTCAGGATCAGCGACGTCGGTCATGTCGAGCTCGGCGCAGAGCAGTACTCGATCTCCACGCGCTACAACGACAAGCCCGCCTCCGGCATCGCGGTGAAGCTGGCCAGCGGCGCCAACGCGCTGGATACCGTGACCGCGGTCAAGCAGACTATCGAGAGGCTGCGCCCGAACTTTCCGGCCGGGCTCGACGTGGTCTATCCCTACGACACCTCTCCGTTCGTCCGCCTGTCGATCCACGACGTGGTCGAGACCCTGTTCATCGCGATCGGGCTCGTCTTCGTGATCATGTTCATCTTCCTGCAGAGTTTCCGGGCGACGCTGATCCCGACGATCGCCGTGCCGGTGGTGCTGCTAGGCACCTGCGGCGTGCTGGGGCTCGCCGGCTACTCGATCAACACCCTGACCATGTTCGGCATGGTGCTGGCGATCGGCCTGCTGGTCGACGACGCCATCGTCGTGGTCGAGAATGTCGAGCGGGTCATGGAGGAGGACGAGAGCCTGACGCCGAAACAGGCGGCGCGGCTGTCGATGGACCAGATCACCGGCGCCCTGGTCGGCATCGCGCTGGTGCTGTCGGCGGTGTTCCTGCCGATGTCGTTCTTCGGCGGCTCGACCGGCGTGATCTACCGGCAATTCTCCATCACCATCGTCTCGTCGATGGTGCTCTCGGTCGCGACCGCGCTGATCCTGACGCCGGCGCTCTGCGCCACGATCCTGCGCCGCCCCAGGCCGGACGCCAAGAAGAGGGGCGTCTATGGCTGGTTCAACCGCAATTTCGACCGCTTCACGCGCGGCTATGTCCGCGGCGTCGGCGTGCTGATCCGGTTGCGCTGGATCGCCATGCTGGCCTTCGCCGGCATCGTCGCGGTGATGGCGCTGCTGTTCCTGCGCATCCCCGGCGGCTTCCTCCCGGACGAGGACCAGGGCGTGATGTTCGTGCAGATCACCACCCCGCCCGGCGCCACCTCGAACCGTACGCAGCAGGTGCTCGACGATGTCACCCATTATCTGCTGACCGACGAGAAGGCAGTTGTGAACGGCGTGTTCGAGGTCAACGGGTTCGGATTCGCCGGCCGCGGCCAGAGCTCCGGCCTCGCCTTCATCAATCTGAAGGACTGGAGCAAGCGCACCGGCGCCGACGGATCGGTGCAGGCGCTGGCCGGACGGGCGATGCGCCATTTCGCGGCGATACGCGATGCGCAGGTGTTCGCCTTCACCCCGCCCGCGGTGCTGGAACTCGGCAACGCCACCGGATTCGATTTCGAGCTGAAGGACAACGCCAATCTCGGTCACGACGCGCTCATGGCGGCGCGCAACCAGTTGCTCGGCATGGCGGCGCAGGATCCGATGCTGACCGGCGTGCGCCCGAACGGGCTGGACGACGAGCCGCAATACCGCATCACCATCGATCGCGAGAAGGCGGCGGCACTCGGCATCACCCTGTCGGACATCAACACCCAGCTCGGTTCCGCCTGGGGCTCGTCCTACGTCAACGACTTCCTCGACGATGGGCGGATCAAGCGCGTCTATATCCAGGGCGTCGACGAGTCCCGCATGCTGCCGGGCGACTTCGACAAATGGTATGTGCGTAACGCCGCCGCCTCCACCTCCGCCGCCTCGACGACGACCGTCGGCAGCCAGCAGCAGATGGTGCCGTTCTCGAGCTTCTCGAAGGGCGAATGGATCTATGGATCGCCGAAGCTGGAGCGCTATAACGGCGTGTCCTCGGTCGAGCTGCTCGGCATGCCGGCCCCCGGCCAGAGCAGCGGTTCGGCGATGATGGAGATGGAGAAACTCAGCGCCAAGCTTCCCAAGGGTATCGGCTACGAATGGACCGGCCTGTCCTACGAGGAGCAGAAGGCGGGTTCGCAGACCACCGAGCTATACGCGCTGTCGCTGGTGGTGGTGTTCCTGTGCCTGGCGGCGCTCTACGAAAGCTGGTCGATCCCGACCGCGGTCATCCTGGTGGTGCCGCTCGGCATCCTCGGCGTGGTTCTGGCCACCACCGTGCGCGGGCTGTCGAACGACGTGTATTTCCAGGTCGGGCTGCTGACCACGATCGGCCTCGCCGCCAAGAACGCGATCCTGATCGTCGAATTCGCCAAGGCCAATTTCGATGCCGGGCAGGGGCTGGTCGAGGCCGCCACCGATGCCGCGCGGCAGCGCCTGCGTCCGATCCTGATGACCTCGCTCGCCTTCATCCTGGGCGTGCTGCCTCTGGCGATCTCGACCGGCGCCGGCTCCGGGTCGCAGAACGCGATCGGCACCGCGGTGGTCGGCGGCATGCTGTCGGCGACCTTCCTGGCGATCTTCTTCGTGCCGCTGTTCTTCGTGCTGGTGCTGGGCGTGTTCCGCGTCAAGCCGGGCCGGCCCGGCGAGGCGTCCGACGAAAACGACCACGGTGGCACGGAGAGCCGAGCATGACCCGCCAGGTCGAATCGAGGCCGCGCGCGCTGCCGTCGAGAGCATTGCCCGCCCTGCTGTCGACGGTTCTGTCCGGCTGCACCCTGGCGCCGCATTTCCTGCAACCGGACCTGCCGGTCTCTCCCGCCTATCCCGCCTCGGCGCAGCATTCGTCCGCCGACGCCACGCTCGCCATGTCGGCGGATTCGCTCGGTTGGCGCGACTTCTTCGTCGATCCGCGGCTGCAGCGCCTGATCGCGCTCTCGCTGCGCGAGAACCGCGACCTGCGCACCGCGGTGCTCGACGTCGCCCAGTCGCAGGCGCAGTTCCGCGTGCAGCGCGCCGACCTGTTCCCG
>CAIMSN010000027.1 GCA_903844135.1 uncultured Rhodospirillales bacterium
CTGGCTGGGGCGGGAGGATTCGAACCTCCGCATGGCGGAATCAAAATCCGCTGCCTTACCACTTGGCGACGCCCCATCCGGACCGTCTCTGTCGTCGCTACGGCGCGGCGGCCCTAGATAGGAGCAGCCCGGCGGCCCGTAAAGCCCCGCCTCCGGGAACCGTCCCGGTCCTGGTGCTCAAGCCAGATGCGCCGGATCCGGCGGCAGCATCGGTTCGTCGCCGGACGGCGCGACCACCGGTCCGACTTCCTCGCGGAACGCGCCGCCACGCTCGAACAGCGGCCGCTCCAGCATCCGCGCCAGCGCCTCGGCGCGGTCGAGCGCCTTGTCCAGCGCCGCCATGGTGGCCGACAGATCCTCGCTCTCGTCCCGGCTCCAGGCGCGCACCGTCTGCAGCCAGACCGCGACCAGCCCCTTCACCCTGAGCCGTCCGGCAAGGCCCGCGGTCTCTACGTTGGCCGCGGCCGCGATCCAGCCCATGCTGTCGAGCGTCGACGCCGACAGCAGCACCGACAGGGCGGGATCGAACGGCAGGGCACGCATCACCGCCACCACGCCACCGCGATATTGCTGCAGCACGTCGATGCGCTTCATCAGCAGGTCGAACAGGCGCTCGCGCACCGAGCCGGTGCTGCCGTCATCGACCAGTGCCGACTGGTCCGCCAGCATGCCGAGACGCAGCAGCACCGTCGCCCGCATCGGAAAGCGCGCCCGCGCCTCGTCGAGCGGCAGACCCGCCTGCCTGGCCGCTTCGACGATGGTGACGTGACGCCAGCCGACCGCCTCGGCCCTGGCCATCGCCGCCTGGATCAGGGTTGAGTCGAAATGCTGTTGGTCCATGGAACGGGTCCTCGATCCTGAGCGCGTCGTCGTCGACGATGACGCGGCTTTATGGCGGGATGAGGGAAGAAGCCCCAACGCGCAAGCGCGTGATGAGGGGCTGTCGGGTTAGGCGCGCTGCCCCGTGTCTCAGCGCGCCAGCGCGCGCGAGCGTTCGGTGGCGGCTTCGATCGCGTCGGCGACGCTCGTCGGCCAGGCGTCCTGGCGCATCAGCACGCCGAGTGCCGCCTGGGTGGTGCCGCCCGGGCTGGTGACCGCGATCCTGAGGGCGGCGGCGTCCTCGTCCGGCGACGCGGCCAGCAGGGCGCCGGCGCCGGTGACGGTCTCGCGCGCCAGGCGCCTGGCCAGCGCCGGCGGCAGGCCCTGCGCGCGGCCGGCCTGCTCCATCAGCTCGGCCAGCAGGAACACGTAGGCCGGTCCGCTGCCCGACACCGCCGTCACCGGGTCGAGCAGCGCCTCGTCCTCCACCCATTCGACGCCGCCCGCGGCCCGCAGCAGCCGGTCGCACAGCGCATGCTGCGCGGCGCTGGTGCCCGGGCTGGCCACGGCGACGGAAATGCCCCGCCCGATCGAAGCCGGCGTGTTCGGCATCGCCCGCACCAGCCCGGACGCGCGCGGCAGCGCCGCTGCCAGTCCGGACAGGGTGCGCCCGGCCATGATCGACAGGATCACCGCGTCGCCCAGCCTGTCGCCGAGGCGTTCGGCCAAGGCGGCCATCGCCGCGTCGGCCGCCTGCGGCTTGACCGCCAGGACGACGGCGCGCGGCCGGAACTCGGCCGGCAGCGACGCGATGTCGCGCACCAGATCATGACGCGACGCGAATGACGGCGAGGCGGACGTCGCCGGGAAGGCCGGATCAGGGTCGACGATCGCCGATCGCTGCAGCCCGTCCGCCTCCCAGCCGGCCAGCAGCGCACTGCCCATCCTGCCGCACCCGACCAGCAGGATCGGCGGTATCGCGTCCCGCTGGCCGGTCATGGTCTCAGGCTTCGCCGACGCATTCCAGCATGGCGCATTCCAGCGCCTCCGCCGGCGTCTTGCCGCCCCACAGCACGAACTGGAACGCAGGATAGAAGCGTTCGCATTCGGTGATGGCGATGTCGATCATGTCCTCGAGGCTCTCGACCGAGGCGCTCTGGGTGCCGCGCAACAGGACCGCGTGGCGGAACAGCGGCATGCCGTCCTCGGGGTCCATGCCGAAATGCCCGATCCACAACCGCTCGTTGGCCAGCGCCAGGAGTTCGAACAAAGCGCGCCGCTGCGCTGCCGGCACCTTGAGATCGAAGGCGCAGGTGAAGTGCATGGCGCTGATCTCGCGCGACCATGAGAAATACAGACCGTAATCGCACCATTTGCCAGGAGCTTCAGCCGCCATCTCGGTATCGTTGCGACGGTCGAACGCCCATTCGTAACCGCCGACGATCTGTTCCATCAGATCCAGCGGGTTCGCGGCGGGCTGAGCGCTATGGGTGTCGACAGCAGGCATGGTGGGCTCCCCGGCGATGGAGGTCGGCCCAGGCGTCGCCCGGGCCCCTTTTGTCTGCGAACCGGATCCAACCCCAGTCTGCGAACCGCCTCTAGCGTCGCGAAGGTCTGCCGCGAATCAGGCGCCCGATTCCTGAATGTTAGACCCGGTCGCGAGCCTATGGGTGTGGCGCGCAGGCTGCAAGCCTGTGTCGCCTTTGCCGCATGCGGGCGGATTTCCTTCTGTAACAATCCGACCACGAACGCGCCATGGAATATGCGTTGAGTGCAGCAGACAACAGGAAGGGACGTATTCGCATGACACGCGCGACATTGTCGGCCAGGACCGCGATCGGGGCGACGCTCGCCGCGGCGCTCGGTCTGACGGCGACCATCTCGGTCGCCGCGGCACAGCCCTACCCGCCGCCGCCTCGCGCGGTGATCGTCGGGCCGCCGCCTCCCGGCTGGGTCGGGCCGCATTATTACTGGCACGGCCGGCACTGGCATCACCGCCGCTGGTATCACGGCGTCTGGCGCTATTACTGATCCTCGCGGCTCCGGGGGGCATCCCCCGGAGCCGACAGCCCGACCCATGCACAGCGCTTCGCGCTGACCCCAGGCTGCTCAGATCGCGGGAGGCGGCGCGTCCGACCCGGAATCGTCATGTCGCGGCGGCGGGCCGCCAGGCGCCCCATCCAGCCCGTGCTGTTCGGTCGCCGCGGGACGCGGTATCGATTCGAGCGCCGCGATCCTAGCCTCCAGCAGCGCGATCCGCGAATCCAGCGTCTCCTGCATGTCGCGCGCATTGGCGGCCAGTTCGCTCACCGCCTCGAACTCTTCCCGCCTGACCAGCGACAATCTGGACAGTGCCTCGTCGACCCGGGCCCGCACCAGAGCGCCCAGTTCCTCGCCGATCCCGGCCAGGGCAGAGAAGGCACCGCCGGCCACGCCGGCGACATCGTCGAAAATCCGCGAGCGTTCGGCCATCTGGGTCACTCCTGCGACGGGTCGGTCAGGCCCCCTATATGGCGACGCGGCGACGGCCTGTCATCGGCGCGCATCGCCTCGCCTCGCCTCGCGCGCCGCCGCCGCCTATAAAGCCGGCATGATCCTGCTCACCGGCGGTGCCGGCTTCATCGGCTCGTGCCTGAACGCCGCCCTGCAGCGCCAGGGGCGGGACGTCACCATCGTCGACCGGCTCGGCAGCGACGGCAAATGGCGCAACCTGGCCCATGCGCCGCCGCAGCGTCTGGTGCCACCGGAGGCGCTCGACGCGCTTCTGACGCGCGCCGGTGTCGCGATCGAGGCGGTGGTCCATCTCGGCGCGATCAGCGAGACCACGGCGCGCGACGGCGACCTGGTCTGGTCCAGCAACGTCGCCCTGTCGCAGACCCTCTGGAGCTGGTGCGCGGCGCATGGCGTGCCGTTCCTCTACGCCTCCTCGGCCGCCACCTACGGCGCCGCCGACGGCCCGGACGGGTTCTCCGACGATCCGGCCCTGCTCGACCGGCTCCGTCCGCTCAACCTCTATGGCTGGTCGAAGCATGCGTTCGACCTGTGGGTGCGCCGCCAGGTCGCCGAGGGCGCGCCCGCGCCGCCGCACTGGGCCGGCCTCAAATTCTTCAACGTCTATGGCCCGAACGAGTATCACAAAGGCGGCATGATCTCGGTGGTGAAGGTCAAGCACGACGAGGTGGCGTCCGGCCGGCCGGCGCGGCTGTTCCGCTCCGACCGCCCCGGTCTGGCCGACGGCGCCCAGGCGCGCGATTTCGTCTGGGTCGGCGACGTGGTCGACGTGCTGTGCTGGCTGCTGGACGCGCACGGCGCCAACGGCCTGTTCAATCTCGGCACCGGCACGGCGCGCACCTATCTCGATCTGGCGCACGCGGTCTGCGACGCGGCAGGGCAACCGCGCGCGGTCGCGTTCGTCGA
>CAIMSN010000028.1 GCA_903844135.1 uncultured Rhodospirillales bacterium
CTGCCGCCCGAGGTGATGCAGGTCTCGATGCGGGTGAACCAGCGCTATTTCGCGCTGCGCACCGCGGACGGACGCGCCGCGCCGCGGTTCGGCTTCATCGCCAACACGGTGCCGCGCGATGGCGGTGCGGCGATCGTCGCCGGCAACGAGCGGGTGCTGCGGGCGCGGTTCGCCGATGCGCGCTATTTCTGGGATCTCGACCGCGCGACCACTCTGGCCGCGCGCCTCGACGCGCTGCAGGCGGTGACGTTCCATGCCAGGCTCGGAACCCAGTTCGAACGGGCGCAGCGCCTGTCGCGCCTGGCCGGGTCGATCGCCGCCAGGATCGGCGCCGACCCGCACCAGGCGGCCCGCGCCGGCCTGCTGGCGAAGGCGGACCTGACCACCGGCATGGTCGGCGAGTTCCCGGAACTGCAGGGCGTGATGGGCGGCTATTACGCACGCCATGACGGCGAGCCGGACGCGGTGGCCGAGGCGGTGGCGGCGCAGTATCTGCCGCGCGGGCCGGGCGACACGGTGCAGGCGGCGCCGGTGTCGGTCGCCGTGGCGCTGGCCGACAAGATCGACACGCTGACCGGCTTCTTCGCCGCCGGGGAAAAGCCCGGCGGGTCGGGCGATCCGTATGCGCTGCGGCGTGCGGCGCTGGGGGTGATCAGGATCGTGCGCGAGAACCGGCTCCGGCTGGATCTGGACGCGGTGTTCGCCGAGGCGGCGGCGCTGTATCCGCCGACGCTGTCGGACGCCGAGGACCTCGCGCTGCTGCCGGACTTCATCGCCGAGCGGCTGCGGGTGCAGTTGCGCGCCGAGGGGGCGCGGCACGACGTGCTGGCCGCCGTCACCGCCGCCGGCAGGGATGCCGACATCACCCGTCTGCTGGCGCGCACCGAGGCGGTCGCCGCGCTGCTCGGCACCGAGGACGGGCGCAACCTGCTGGCGGCGGCGAAACGCGCCGCCAACATCCTGCGCATCGAGGAAAAAAGGGATGGGCCGCATGACGGGCCGCTCGATCCGGCGCTGCTCGCCCAGGACGAGGAGCGGGCGCTGGAAGCTTCCCTGGCGCAGGCCGGACCGGCAATCGCGCAGGCGATGCGGGCGGAGCGCTACGAGGAAGCAATGGCGGTGATGGCCACGCTGCGCGGGCCGCTCGACCGGTTCTTCGCCGCGGTGATGGTCAATGCCGAGCAGGCGGAGGTCAGGCGCAACCGTCTGCGCCTGCTGTCCAGGATCAGGGCGACCCTCAGCCAGGTTGCGGATTTCGCTGCGATCGACGGCTAGGTTGGCTTGAAGGCCAGTCCGGTGCATCGTCGTTGCCGGGACGAGGCGGCGACCATGGCGCGGAAAGCGCAGGCGGCGCCTGTGGAGACGCCGCCATGCTGCAACGCGCCGACTATGTGGACCATGCCGGGGATCAGCCGCTCGGCGACGGCACCCTCACCGACCTGCTGGATCGCGCCGTCGCGCGCTGGGGGGCGCGCGTCGCGCTGGATTATGCCGGCGTTGAGATCGGCTACGACGCGCTGAAGCGTCATGCCGACCGGCTGGCGGCGGCGCTGCTGGCGCGCGGCATCGGACGCGGCCGCACCGTGGCGCTGCTGCTGCCCAACACGCCCTGGCACCCGATCGCGCTGTTCGCGGTGCTCAGGACCGGCGCCAGGCTGGTGATGATCAGCCCGCTGGAGGCGCTGCGCGAGCGGATGCACAAGCTGCGCGACAGCGACGCGCGGCTGCTGATCACCACCGACCTGTTCGGGCTGTCCGACGGCGCGCGGGCGCTCAGGGAGGCCGGCGCGGTCGACGACATCCTGGTCGCTTCGGACGGCTACTGGAGCGGCACGGCGGAGTCCGGCCTGCCCGAGGCCGAGCCGCCCTCGTTCTGGCCGGCGATCGCGCCGGACGACATCGCCGCGCTGCAATATACCGGCGGCACCACCGGCCTGCCGAAGGGGGCGATGCTGACGCACGGCAACCTGTCGGCCGCGGTCGGCAGCTATCGCGCCTGTTCGGCGCTGTGGGACCCCCTGCCCGACCCGGTGGCGCCGGAGCGGATGCTGGCGGTGCTGCCGCTGTTCCATATCTACGCGCTGACCACGGTGCTGCTGCGGCCGGTGGTGGATGGCGCGACCATCCTGCTGCGGCCGCGCTTCGATCCCGCGACCACGCTGCACGACATCGCGGTGCGTCGGGTGTCGCTGTTCCCCGGCGTGCCGACCATGTGGATCGCGCTGCTGAACCATCCGGACGCGGCGGGGACGGATTTCTCGTCGCTGAAGATGTGCGTCTCCGGCGGCGCGCCGCTGCCGTTCGAGGTGCAGCGCAAGGTGGAGGCGCTGATCGGCGTGCCGCTGTTCAACGGCTGGGGCATGACCGAGACCGCGCCGGCCGGAACCAGGGTGCCGCCGGGCGTGACGCCGCGGCCCGGACTGATCGGCCTGCCGCTGCCGGGCGTCTCGATGCGGATCGTGGCGATGGACGATGCGTCGCGCGTGCTCGGCGTGGACGAGATCGGCGAGATCGCCATCCAGGGTCCGAACGTGTTCGCCGGATACTGGAACAAGCCGGAAGCGACCAAGGAGAGTTTCCGCGACGGCTACTTCCTGACCGGCGATCTCGGCGCGGTCGACAAGGAGGGGCTGTTCACCATCGTCGGACGGCGCAAGAACATGCTGATCTGCAGCGGCTTCAACGTCTATCCGGCGATGATAGAGGGCGCGATCTACGAACATCCGGACGTTGCCGAGGCGATCGTGATCGGCATCGACGACGCCTATCGCGGGCAGTCCGCCAAGGCGTTCGTCACCCTCAAGCCGGGCGCCGATACGCTGACGCTCGAGGCGCTGAAATCATTCCTCAAGGACCGGCTCGGCGCGCACGAGATGCCGGCGGCGCTGGAGCTGCGCGACGCGCTGCCGCGCAGCCCGGCTGGCAAGTTGCTGGCCAGTGTGCTCGAAGCGGAGGAACGCGCCAAAGCCGGAGACGCCGCATGAGCCACGTCCTGTCCCACGAAACCGACGGCGTGCTGCAACTCACGCTCGACCGGCCGGAGAAGAAAAACGCGCTGACCGGCGACATGTATCACGCGCTGTCGGACGGGCTGGAGCAAGCAAGCGCGAACGCGGCGATTCGCGCCGTGCTGCTGTGCGGCAACGGTCCGGCGTTCTCGTCGGGCAACGACGTGAACGATTTCCTGTCGCGTGGCGACGCGGACCCACAGACCACGCCGTCGGTCCGCTTCATCAAGGCGCTGGCGCGGTTCGACAAGCCGCTGGTGGCGGCGGTGCAGGGGCTGGCGGTGGGCATCGGCACGACGATGCTGCTGCATTGCGACCTGGTCTATGCGAGCGCCGACGCGCGCTTCTCGACCCCGTTCTCCAAGCTGGGACTGGTTCCGGAGGCGGGATCGAGCCTGCTGCTGCCGCAACGCATCGGCGCGGTGCGCGCCAACGCGATGCTGATGCTGGGCGAGGCGCTGGATGCGGAGAATGCGGTGGTCGCCGGGCTGGTGAACGCGCTGTTCCCGGCCGAGACGCTGGTGGCGCAGGCGCTCGACAAGGCCCGCGCCCTGGCCGCCCTGCCCGCTGCCGCGCTGCTGGCGTCGAAGGCGCTGATCCAGGGCGACCGGACGCTGCTGGACGCCAGGATCGACGAGGAGCTGGTCGCGTTCGGCCGCGCGCTGCGCTCGGACGAGGCGAAGGCGGCGTTCGGCGCGTTCCTCAACCGGGCGCGGGGCTGAATAACGGGCGACCGCCACGGCCGTGCGTGGACGATAGGCGGGCAGGTCAGCGCCGCTTAACCGAGAAGATGATGCATCATCCGAACGCATTGATCCCGGTCTGGGCACGGCCGAGGATCAGCGCGTGTACGTCGTGCGTGCCCTCGTAGGTGTTGACGGTCTCCAGATTCATCATGTGGCGGATGACGTGGTATTCGTCGACGATGCCGTTGCCGCCATGCATGTCGCGGGACTGGCGGGCGATGTCGAGCGACTTGCCGCAACTGTTGCGCTTGCACAAGCTGATCATCTCCGGCGCGGCGCGGCCCTCGTCCATCAGCCGGCCCAGCCGCAGCACCGATTGCAGGGCGATGGTGATCTCGGTCTGCATGTCGGCCAGCTTCTTCTGCACCAGTTGGGTGGCGGCCAGGGGACGGCCGAACAGGATGCGGTCGAGCGTGTATTGGCGCGCAGCGTGCCAGCAGAACTCGGCGGCGCCGAGCGCGCCCCAGGAGATGCCGTAGCGCGCCTTGTTCAGGCAGGAGAACGGACCGCGCAGGCCGGTGACGTCCGGCAGCACCATCTCCTCCGGCACGAAGCACTCGTCGAGCATGATCATGCCGGTGATGCTGGCGCGCAGCGAGAACTTGCCGTCGATCTTCGGCGTCTCGAATCCCTCGGCGCCGCGCTCGACCAGGAAGCCGCGGATCAGGCCCTGGTCGTCGCGAGCCCAGACCAGGGCGACGTCGGCGATCGGCGCGTTGGTGATCCAGCATTTCGAGCCGCTGAGACGATAGCCGCCCGGCACGCTGCGGGCGCGGGTGCGCATGCTGTTCGGATCGGATCCAGCGTCGGGCTCGGTCAATCCGAAACAGCCGACCAGTTCGCCGCTGCGCAGGCCGGGCAGCAGGCGGTCCTTCTGATCCTCGGAGCCGAAGCTGGCGATCGGATACATCACCAGCGACGACTGCACCGAGAAGGCGCTGCGATACCCGCTATCGACGCGCTCGACCTCGCGCGCCATCAGACCGTAGGCGACATGGCCGACGCCGGCGCAGCCATGCGTGGTCAAAGTCGCGCCGAGAAAGCCCATCTCGCCGAACGCGTTCATGATCGAGCGGTCGAACCGCTCGTGCCGGTTGGCCTCCAGGATGCCGGGCTGCAGGCGATCCTGGCAGAAGGCGCGGGCGGACTCGCGGATCGCGCGTTCGTCGTCGCTGAGCTGGTCGTCGAGCAGCAGCGCGTCGTCCCAGCGGAAATCGGACGCGGCCATCTCAGAGATCGCCCTGGTTCAGCCTGGCGCGGGCGGAATCGTATTCGCGCTTGAGCCGGGCGACGAGCGCGGCTGCCGGTACCACCGCCTCGATCGCGCCGATCCCCTGCCCGCTGCCCCACACGTCGCGCCACGCCTTGGCGGCGCCGTCGCCGAAATTCATGTTGGACGGATCGGATTTCGGCAGGTTGTCCGGATCGAGGCCGGCGGCGACGATGCTGTGCTTGAGATAGTTGCCGCTGACGCCGGTGAAGAGATCGGAATAGACGATGTCGGCCGCCTTGTCGTCGACGATCATCTGCTTGTACGCGGGTGCGGCGTTGGCTTCCTCGGTGGCGATGAAGGCGGAGCCGACATAGCCGAGATCCGCACCCATGGCGCGGGCGGCGAGCAGGGCGCCGCCGGTGGCGATCGAGCCGGACAGGGCCAGCGGTCCGTCGAACCAGCGCCGTATCTCCGAGACCAGCGCGAACGGCGACAAGGTGCCGGCATGGCCGCCGGCGCCGGCGGCGACCGCGATCAGCCCGTCGGCGCCCTTCTCGATCGCCTTGCGGGCGAAGCGGTCGTCGATGACGTCGTGGAACACGATGCCGCCATAGGCGTGCACCGCGTCGTTGATCTCCGGCCGGGCGCCGAGCGAGGTGATGATGATCGGCACGCGATGCTTGATGCACAGCGCGAGGTCCTGCTCGATGCGGGTGTTGGAGCGGTGCACGATCAGGTTGATCGCGAACGGTGCCGAGGGCCGGTCGGGATAGGCCTGGTCGTGCGCGTCCAGCGCGGCGCGGATTTCGGTCAACCACGCGTCCAGCGTCTCGATCGGGCGGGCGTTCAGCGACGGCGTGCTGCCGACCACGCCGGCGACGCATTGCGCGATCAGCAGCTTCGGATTCGAGATGATGAACAGGGGTGCCGCCATCATCGGCAGCGAGAGCCGCCCTGCGAGCTGGACCGGAAGCGTCATGCGTCGTTCTCCCGCCTGCGCCGGTCTCGTTGTCGTCGGGGAAGGACCGGCCTCAGGACGGAGAGGAGGCTAGCAGCCCGGTCGCGGGCGCGGGAGTCCCGGGGGCAGGCGCGGCGCCGGCATGGCCGAGCGCACGCGCCAGGGCCGGTTCCGGGATCCGGGTGCGGGCGGCGATCCGGTCGGCGAGGGCCGGCAGCAGATGCGCGGCGGCGACGGCGGCGTGCTGGACCCAGGGCCGCACCGCGGCGCGCGACAGGGTGGTGGCGAGGCGGATCTGCGGCGACAGATCGGCGGCCAGCGCGCGCTGCAGCGCGTCCGGCGATGCGCCCCGCTCGATCAGCCGGGCGCAGACCGCGGCGCTGTGCAGCGCGATCGACATGCCGTCGCCGGTGAAGGACGGGATCACCGCCGCCTGGTCGCCGAGCCGCCAGAGACCGTCCTGCAGCGTGGAGACCAGCCCGTAGGGGATGCGGGCGATGCTCAGCGGCCGGTCCTGCACCGGCTCGGCGCCGGAAAGGCGACGGGCGAGCAGCGGCGACCCGGCCAGGATCGCGTCGCGCAGCGCCGGCCAGGTGCCGCCGAGCGCTTTCAGCCGGGCGCTGCGCACCAGCAGGCACAGCGAGGCGTGGTGGTGCGAGACCATCTGCAGCCCGGCATAGCCGCCGGGAAACAGCGTCAGCTCGCTGGCGCCGTCCAGGGCGGCGCGCTGCGCGTCGGAGAGGCGCAGATGCTGCTTGAAACCAACCAGGTCGTTCTGACGGCCGGGCTGGCGCGGGTGCGAGCGCAGCTCGTGCTTGCCGGTGGCCAGCACGATCGAGCCGGCGGCGATGTCGTCGCCGCGGTCGAGACGGAGCCGCTGTCCGGACCCGGGCGGCGAGATGGCGCGAACCACGACGCCGCGCCGCACGATGGCGCCGCACGCCTGGGCGCGGACGATCAGCGCCTCGTCGAGGATGCGCCGCGACAGGCCGACGGCGGAGAACGGCAGGCGGGTGCGGGTGGCGAGCCGGCCGCGCGACAGGCCGACATGGTCGATCGGCACGCCGCCGAGGGCGAGCGGATCGAGGCCGAGCGCGTGCAAATGCAGCACCGCCTCGCGGGACAGGAACTCGCCGCAGACCTTGTCGTGCGGCCCGGTCTCGCGCTCGACCAGCAGCACCCGCCTGCCCGCCTGCGCGGCCCTGATGGCGAGCGCGCTGCCGGCCAGCCCGGCGCCGACGATGGCGAGATCGGGGATCATGCGGCCGGGCCGGGCTTGAAGCGGGTGATGCCGTAGCGGAACGGCATCCACCAGCGGATGGTCGCATCGCTTGGGCGCAGGCCGGCCTCGGCCAGCATGCGCTGCCAGTCCTGGCGGGTGAAGGCGCGGCCGATCGAGACCGGGCCGTCATGCCGGACGAAGCGATGCCAGCGCATCGCCTGCGAGAAATACCGGAAGAACCAGTACGGCACCGGATGGCGGTGCAGGTCGTTGACGAACCAGCCGAGCGTGGCGTGACGCTCCATCCAGCGCAGGAAACGCACCACGTCGCGGTCCTCGAGATGGTGGGTGAACAAGGACGAGATCACCACGTCCGGCGGCGCGTCGGGGACATGGTCGAAGATGTTGGCGGTGACGAAGCGGATCGGAGTGCGGGTCGCCGCCGCCGTCTCGCCGGCGGTGCGCGACCAGGGCGAGAGGTCGACGCTGGTCATGTCCAGCGCGATGCCGCGCCGGGCGGCCCAGCGGTCGAGCTGGCGCAGCGTGTCGCCGTAGCCGCCGCCGACATCGAGCAGGCGCAGCGGCCGGCCGGGCGGCAGGCGGCGCGCGGCCTGGCGCAGGAAGGCGAGCGTGGGGCGGTAGGCGAGGGTCAGCCGGTTGACCTTGGAGAGGTCGACCAGGCAGGCGCGGAAGGTGTCCGAGCCGCAGGGCTCGGTGTCCATCAGTTCCGGGACCAGGACCCGATGCGAAAAGCGGGGCATCAGGCCAGGGCTCTGCCCTGGACCCGCTCAAGGCGAAGCCTTGAGAATCCGATCGTTTGGTTTCCAAAGGCGACCGCCTTTGGCGGGTTTGGGCAGAGCCCGACCTTGCCTGCCTTCATCTCACGCCATCCTGAACCGAAGCGTCTCCGCGACCAGCCCAGGTCCGAACCCCATGGCGATGCCGGGCGTGCCCGGCTCCAGCCCGGCGCGCAGCATGCGGTCGAGCACGAACAGGATGGTGCAGGAGCTCATGTTGCCGAACTTGTCGAGCACGGCGCGGGAGTCGGCGAGATCGTCCGCGTCGAGCGACAGCGCGCCGGCCACCGCGTCCAGCACCGAGCGGCCGCCAGGATGCACCGCCCAGAGCGACGGCGCCGGTCCTGGACCGAGGATTCGGTCGGCATTGCCGCCGAGACCGGTGGCGATGGCGCCGGGGACCTGGCCGGAGAGCAGCATGTCGAAGCCGAGATCGCCGATATGCCAGGTGATCAGCGGGTCGGTGTCGGGGATCAGCTCGGCGTGGAAGCGGTCGAGCACCAGCCCGTGCGGATCGGCGCTGACCAGGGACGCGGTGCAGCCGTCGGCGAACACCATGAAGGAGAGGATCTGCTCCAGATCGGCGGTTTCCTGCAGATGCAGGGTGCAGAGTTCGAGATTGACCAGAAGCACCCGCGCGCTCGGCTCGGAGCGGACGATGTGGCGGGCGAGCTTCAGGGCGTTGAAGGCGGCGTAGCAGCCCATGAAGCCGACCATGGTGCGCTCGACCGAGGAGGGCAGGCCGAGCGCGGCGACGAGCTGCAGGTCGAGGCCGGGGGCGAAGAAGCCGGTGCAGGAGGTGACGACCAGATGGGTGATGCCGGACGCGACGAACCCGCCGGAGAGCCGACTGCCCAGCGAGGCAATCGCATCGCGGGCCAACGGCAGGGCGGTGGCCTCGAAACGCTGCATCCGCGCCTTGGTCGAGGGGAAGTCGCCGCGCCGGTAGAAGCCGTCATGGTCGAGCTCGGCGCCGGCCGGGTCGGTGATGGTGTCGATGGTCGAGTAGCGGTGGGTGATGCCGCTGCGGTCGGCCATGCGGGCGAACAGGCGGCGCTGGCGGTCGTCGGGGAGCAAGGTCGCGGCGAAGCGCAGGAAACTCTGATGCACGTCATGCGGCGGAACCGAGGTTCCGACGGCGTTCAGGTAGGCGTCCGTCATCGTCGCACCGAGCTATACCGTCCCGGAACGTGGTGAGGGTGGGCTTTGGATGCAAATCACGTCCGGCCGACGACGAAAAGCCCGGTCGCCGACGACGACCGGGCTTCTTCGAGCCTCACGATGCGGGCTGACGCCTCAACGCGGCGACAACACCATGATCATCTGGCGGTTCTCCATGCGGGGCATCTGTTCAACCTTGGCGCGCTCGTCCAGGTCGCCGCGGATGCGTTCCAGGACCTTCACGCCGAGATCCTGGTGGGCCATCTCGCGGCCGCGGAAACGCAGCGTCACCTTCACCTTGTCGCCCTCCTCGATGAAGGACTTCATGGCGCGCATTTTGACCTGGTAGTCGTTCTCGTCGATGTTCGGACGGACCTTGACTTCCTTGATCTCGATGACTTTCTGCTTCTTGCGCGCCTCGTTCTTCTTCTTCTGCTGCTCGTACTTGAACTTGCCGTAGTCGAGGATCTTCACGACCGGCGGTTCGGCGTTCGGGCTGATTTCGAGAAGGTCGAGACCGACCGAGAAAGCACGCTGCATCGCGTCGCGGGTCGTCATCACGCCCTGCATCTCGCCTTCCTCGTCGATCAGACGGACCGAGGGAACGCGGATTTCTTCGTTGACGCGGGGGCCCTCGCGAGTCGGCGCGGCGGGCATCGGGGGTCTGGCTATCGGACTGCTCCTGCTATGATGGGTGCCGTGGGTGAGACTAGCACGCACCTCCTGTCAAGTGGTGAATGCGGACGTGCAACCCAGTTACGCGGTTTCACGCTTGAGATCGGGTGGCGTCGCCTCCGACGCAAGGGCGGCGACCGCCTCCTCGAGACCGAGCAGGGTCTGGTCGGCGCCGCCCAGACGGCGCATCGCCACCGTGCGCGCCTCCGCCTCCTTTCGACCGACCACCAGGATCACCGGCACCCTGGCCAGGCTGTGGGTACGGATCTTGGCGTTGATCTTCTCGTTGGCGATGTCGGCGTGGGCGACCAGGCCGGCGCGCTTCAGCGCGTCCGCGACCTCCAGCGCATAGGGTTCGGCGTCGGAGACGATCGAGGCGACCACCACCTGCACCGGCGCCAGCCAGAGCGGGAACCGGCCGGCGAACTGCTCGATCAGGATGCCGAGGAAGCGCTCGAAGCTGCCCAGGATCGCCCGATGCAGCATCACCGGACGATGCCGGGCGCTGTCCTCGCCGATATAGGAGGCGTCGAGCCGGTCCGGCAGCACGTAGTCGACCTGCAGCGTGCCGCACTGCCAGTCGCGTCCGATCGCGTCGCGCAGCACGAACTCCAGCTTGGGGCCATAGAAGGCGCCCTCGCCTGGATTGTGCTCGTATGCGACGCCGGCCAGGCGGCAGGCCTCGATCAGCGCCGCCTCGGCCTTGTCCCAGCTCTGCTCGTCGCCGGCCCGGTTGTCGGGCCGGTCGGCGAACTTGACCCGGAAGCCGTCGAACCCGAGATCGCGATACACCTCGGCCAGCATGGCGACGAAGGAAGCGGTCTCCGGCGCGATCTGGTCCTCGGTGCAGAAGATGTGCGCGTCGTCCTGGACGAACGAGCGCACTCGCATGATGCCGTGCAGCGCGCCGGACGGCTCGTAGCGGTGGCAGGCGCCGAACTCGGCCATGCGCAGCGGCAGCTCGCGATAGGAGCGCAGCCCGTGGCGGAAGATCTGCACGTGGCAGGGGCAGTTCATCGGCTTGAGCGCGAGGGTCTTGTCCTCGTCCTCGACGGTGGCGATGAACATGTGCTCGCGATAATTCTCCCAGTGCCCGGACTGCTCCCACAGCACGCGGTCGACGAGCTGCGGGGTGCGGACCTCCTGGTAGTCGGCGCGGCTCTGCATGCGGCGCATGTAGTCCTGCAGCACGGTGTAGAGACGCCAGCCCTTCGGGTGCCAGAAGATCGAGCCGGTGGCCTCCTCCTGGATATGGAACAGGTCCATCTCGCGGCCGATGCGGCGATGGTCGCGCTTCTCGGCCTCTTCGAGCTGCAGCAGGTGCGCGTCGAGCTCCTTCTGGTCGCGCCAGGCGGTGCCGTAGATCCGGGTCAGCATCGGGTTGCGATGGTCGCCGCGCCAGTACGCGCCGGCCACCTTCATCAGCTTGAAGGCGGTGCCGACATCGCCGGTGCCGCGCATGTGCGGGCCGCGGCACAGATCCAGCCAGTCTCCCTGGCGGTAGATCGAGATGGTCTCGCTCTCCGGCAGGTCGCGGATCAGCTCGGCCTTGAAGCGCTCGCCCCTCGCCTCGAAGAAGCCGATCGCCTGGTCGCGCGGCCATTCCTCGCGCTCGAACGGCGCGTTGGCGGCGACGATCTCGCGCATGCGCGCCTCGATCGCGGCGAAATCGTCCGGGGTGAACGGCGCGTTGCGGGCGAAATCGTAATAGAAACCGTTCTCGATCGCCGGCCCGATGGTGACCTGGGTGCCGGGATGCAGCGACTGCACCGCCTCTGCCAGCACGTGGGCGACGTCGTGGCGGATCAGGCCGAGCGCGGCCTCGTCCTTGCGGGTGACGAAGCGGACCGCGGCGTCGGAGTCGATGATGCGCGACAGATCGACCAGCGCGCCGTCCAGCTCCATCGCCAGCGCCGCCTTGGCCAGGCCCGGACCGATCGCGGCGGCCACCGCCGTGCCGGTGACCGGGCCGTCGAAGCGGCGAACGGTTCCGTCTGGCAGGGTGATGGCGGGCATTCGGACAACTCCGGGGCGGATCGAGCGTGAGGCGGGCGTGTCCTATGGCGCAAGGCGCGCGGCCGGCGCAAGGCTCTCGTCCGGCGCGAGCGCGGCCAGCCGGTCCACCACCGCAGCGACCGGAAGATGCGCCAGATCCGGCACCCGCAGGATCGCGACCTGATCGGCGCTGCGGCCGAGCGGCGCGGTCAGAGCGGGGTCGCTCTCGGCGGAGAACAGCACCAGGGACGGGCAGCCCATCGCGGCCGCCAGGTGCATCGGCCCGGTATCGTTGCCGATCGCCAGGGTGGCGCGGCCGGCCAGCCCGCCCAGCTCCAGCAGGCTGGTGCGGCCGGTGAGATCGAGCGCCGGCGGGCAGGCCTGGCGGATGATCGCGGCCAGCCTCCGGTCCGCGGCGGCGCCGACGATCACCGGGGTGTGGCCACTGCGCGCCAGATGGGTGGCGAGCGCGCCGAACCGCTCCGCCGGCCAGCGCTTGGCCGGACGATGCGGCGCCGCACCCGGCACCAGCAGGGCGATCCGGCCGGGCGGGGTCGGGCCGTGCGGCCGCAGCCAGGACAGGTCAGGCTCCGGCACGTCGGCGATGCCGGCCTGAGCGAGCTGGCCAGCCTGGCGCCGGCGGGTATGCAGCCGGTCGCGGTCCGGGTCCGCGTCGGGATGCGAGGCGCCGGGGGCGATGCCGGACCAGCCGGCCTTGCCGGCCAGGCGGCGATAGCGCGACGAGCGGCCGGAGGTCTGCAGGTCGTAGACGAAGTCGAACCCCGAGAGCTGCCCGCGCAGCCGGCGCAGCCCGGCCAGGTTCCACCAGGCCGGGCGGCCATCCACCGCCACCGCGTCGAACCAGGGGCTGGCACTGGCCAGGCCGACGAACGGCAGGGTGGTCAGCAGGGTGATGTGAGCCTGCGGATGATGCGCGCGAATGGCGGCGAACGGCGCGAACGCCAGCACCAGGTCGCCGAGCGCGCCGAGCTTGATGACCAGGATGCGCGTCATGGAAGGGGGGCGAGCAGTTCGGCGTAGATGTCGAGCGTGCCGCGCTGCATCGCCTGCATGGTGTAGCCGGCCAGCACGTGCGCCCTGGCGTCCTCGGCGATCGCTACGCGCAGCGCCTCGTCCAGGGTCAGGCCGGTCTCGATCAGCCGCGCCAGCGCGGTCGCGTCGCCGGGCGGGAAATGGAAGCCGGTGATGCCGTGCTCGACCGTCTCCAGCGCGGCGCCGTGCGCCGCCGCCAGCACCACCCGCCCCATCGCCTGCGCCTCGACGATGGTGCGTCCGAACGGTTCCGGCTTGAGCGACGGGATCACCACCAGGTCGGCCAGCGCGAAGGCGGCCGGCATGTCGGAGCAGGCGCCGGCGAAGCGCAGGCGCGCGGACAGGCCGAGCCTGGCCGCCTGGGCCGAGAGCGCGGCGCCGAACCGGTCCTTCTTGCCGGCGCCGGATGGTCCGACCAGCACGCAGACCCAGTCCGGCACGTCGCGGATCCGCGACAGCGCATCGAGCAGCAGGGCGTGGCCCTTCCAGGCGGTCAGGCGGCCGGGCAGCATGACGACCTTGGCGCCGTCCGGCAGGCCCCATTGCCGGGCCAGCGCGTGCACCCGGTCGCCGCGCACCGCATCCGGATCGAACGCGGCGGTATCGGCGCCGCGCGGGACGATTCGCAGCCGGTCGGCGCCGACGCCGTAGCGGCCGGCGACGCGCTCGGCCACGAACCGGCTGATGGCGATGACGCGGTCACCCGACGCCATGACCGCATTGTAGCGCCGCTTGAACGGGAAATTCTCCGAATAGACCCCGTGCCAGGTGGTGACGAACGGCACCTTGGCGCGCCGCGCGGCGATCCTGGCCGACCAGGCCGGGGCACGGGAGCGGGCATGCACCAGATCGACCCGGTGCTGGCGGATCAGCCGGGCCAGCTTGCCGGCATTGAGCCAGATCGACAGCGGATCCTTGGTCATCAGGCCGAGGCCGAGATGGATGCCGCCGGCGCGCTCGAGCTGCGGCACCAGACGGCCGCCGGCGCTGGCGACCAGGGCGGTGCCGCCGGCTTCGACGATGGCGCGCGCCATCTCGATGGTGCCGCGCTCGACGCCGCCGGTCTGCAGCGCAGGCAGGACCTGCAGGATCACGGGACCACGGGCGGCAGGCAGGTCGGGCGGCATGGCGGCGGCCTTAGCATGGGCGCGCGATTACGGCGACTGGCACGAATCGGACCGGAACGGCGCATGGCGTGCCGGCGTCGTCACGCCTTATCCTGCGCGCATGAGCGAAGAGACAAAACGGTTCGTCACCCGGTCCGGGGTCCGGCTGGCGGCGCGGCATCGCCCGGCCGCCTCGCCCGGCGATGCGCCGACCCTGGTATTCCTGCCCGGCCTGCGCAGCGACATGACCGGCGACAAGGCAACCGCGCTGGCGGCGTTCGGCGACAGGCACGGGCTGGCGACGCTGCGGCTGGATTATTCCGGACACGGCGAGAGCGAGGGCCGCTTCGAGGCCGGCAGCATCGCCGTCTGGCGCGACGATGCGCTGGCGGTGATCGCGGCGCTGGCGCCCGGCAGGGTGCTGCTGGTCGGCTCCTCGATGGGCGGCTGGATCGGGCTGCTGGCGGGGGTCGCGCTGGGCGCGCGGCTGGCGGGCCTGGTCGGCATCGCCGCGGCGCCGGATTTCACCCGGGCGATGGCGGCCGGGCTGGATGCGGCGCAGAACGCGGCGCTGGATCGCGGCGACACCGTGCTTCTGCCGGCCGAGCCGGATCCGTTGCCGCTGACCAGGGCGGCGCTCGATGCCGGCGAGGCATGCTGCGTGATGGACCGGCCGATCCGCCTCTCCTGCCCGGTCCGGCTGCTGCACGGGCAGCGCGACGCGGTGGTGCCGTGGCGCACCGCGCTGGCGATCGCCGAGCGGGTCGAGAGCGAGGATTGCCGGGTGGTGCTGGTCAAGGACGGCGACCATCGCCTGTCGCGGCCGCAGGATATCGCGCTGCTGACCGAGACGGTGGCGTCGCTGGCGGTCATGCCCTGACACCGGTCAGCCGCTGCGGTCCGGCTCCTCCTCCGCGAGGATCGCCGCCAGGCCTTCGCGGTAGGTCGGGTAGAGCCAGTCCCGGCCCAGCGCCTGCCGGGTCAGGCTGCTGGAGACCTTGCGGTTCTCCGCCCAGAAGCTGCGGCCCATCGGGCTCATCGTCTCCAGCGCCTGGTCAAGCGGGATCTCCGGCGGCGGCGGCAGGCCGAGCAGGCCGGCGGCGTAGGCGATCACCACGGCGCTCTCCGCCGGCAGATCGTCGGAAAGATTCAGCACCCGGCCGCCCCGAACGTTCGCCTGGCCGGCGCCCATCGCCGCCAGGGTAGCGCCGGCGATGTCGTCGCGATGGATACGGCCGAACTGATGGCCGGGGGCTGAGATCCGGCGGCTGTCGCCGGCGCGGAGCGCGTCGAACACGCTGCGGCCCGGACCGTAGATGCCGGCCAGACGCAGGATATCGTAGCGCGCACCGGTGGCGTCGGCGATCCCGGCCCATTGCCGTTCCGCCAGCAGACGGCGCTGGCCGCGTGCACCGCTCGGCGCCGGCGTGGTGGTCTCGTCCACCCAGCCACCCTGTCGGTCGCCATAGAGGCCGGTGGTGGAGAAATAGCCGATCCAGGCCGGGCGATGCAGCGTGAACAGATGGCCCAGCATCGCCACGAACGGGTCGCCCTGGTCGTCTGGAGGCGCGCTGGCCAGCCAGTGGGTGGCCGCGCCCAGCCGATCGGCGGCCGCCTCCGGGGCGACGATCGAGACGCCCGGCAGCGGCGCCGCGCCCGGGTCGCGGCTGGTGCCGGTGACGCGGTAGCCGGCCGCGACCGCGCGCGCCGCCACTGCCCTGGCGGAGTAGCCGAGGCCGAAGATCAACAGATGCGGCGGGCGCGGCGTGCCGGTCACGGAAACCGATCCGCACAAGCCGGCGCCATCACGATCGCGCAACGGGACGCGGTCGGACTTGACCCGACCGGTTCGGGCCGGCGCACACTGTTATCGAACCGATGAAACACGCCCCGACCCTCCTGTGCAGCCTGGTGATCGCGAGCCTGTCGCCGCCGTCCGCATCGGCCGCCGACTCGCCGCCGGCCGCATCGCATCATGCCGCAAAGGACCAGCGTCTGGCACGGCTCGATGCGACGTCGTCGCGTCGGCCCGCGTCGGCGCAGACCGAGCCGGCCTGCCTGTCGATGCTGGCCGACGATCCGGCCGGCGCCGCGGACTATGCCGAGGACTGGTCGCGCCAGGGCGGTGCCGACCGGGCGGCGCGCTGCGCGGCGCTGGCCGAGGTGGCGCTGGGCGATCCGGAGTCGGGCGCCAGGACCCTGGACGGTCTGTCGCAGACCACCAGCCTGCCGGCGCAGCGCCGGGCGATGCTGGCCGACGAGGCGGCCAAGGCCTGGCTACTGGCGTCGGAGCCGGTTCCGGCGCTGGCCTCGGCGGGACTGGCGCTGGCGCTGGACCCGGCGCCCGAAATCGCCATCGAGCATGGCCGCGCGGCGCTGGCGGCGCATCGCCCGGCGCTGACGATCGCCGACCTGTCGCCGGTGCTGGCGGCGTCTCCGGACCGCGCCGATGCGCTGATCGTGCGGGCCGCGGCGTTGCGCGAGACCGGCGCGCTGGACGCAGCCAGGGCGGATATCGACCGCGCCTGCCGCCTGCAGCCGGACGAGCCGGCGGCGCTGCTGGAGCGCGGCATCCTGCGCGAGCGGGCCGGCGACCTGGACGGCGCCCGCACCGACTGGAGCCGGGTGCTGGCGGTCGCGCCCGACACGCACGAGGCCGACCTGGCGCAGCAGGATCTGGCGCTGCTGGAGGCGGGGCCGGAGGCGCGGTAGGCGGCGGCGTTCTTGCCGGTGCTGCCGGCTCCTGTCACGGTGCGGGAATGAGTTCGCAGTACAACGCCGTCACGATGTGGGACGAGACCGAGATCGAGACCCTGCTCAGGGTCGAGCCCGACGGGACCGACTGTTTCGTCGCCCGCAGCAACCAGATGAACACCAACCAGACCGTGTTCGGCGGCCAGGTGCTGGGTCAGTCGCTGGCGGCGGCCAGCGCCACCGTGCAGGACCGGTCGCTGCATTCGATGCACGGCTACTTCCTGCGTCCCGGCATCGGCAGCGAGCCGGTGCGCTACCGGGTCGAGCGCACCAGGGAGGGCCGCTCCTTCACCACGCGGCGCGTCACCGGCACCCAGGGGGCGGAGACGATCTTCCACATGGAATGCTCGTATCATGCCGACGAACCGGGCTGGGACCATCAGCTCGCCATGCCGGAGGTGCCGGCGCCGGAGCAGCTCGAGGACCTGGCGGGGATTTCCGCCAGGATCGATGCCGGCATCGCCAAGTCGCTGCTGAGCCGGCTGAGCGCCACCATCGAGGTCAGGCCGATCGAGCCGGAACGGCTGCTGAGCCGGCAGGAGGACAGCCGGCTGCGGCTCTGGTTCCGGGTGCCGAGCGCCGCCGGGATCACCGATCCGGCGCTGAACCAGCAGATCCTGGCCTGGATGAGCGACCATTGGCTGAGCAGCGCCGCCGTGGTGCGGCATCAGGTGATCCTGCCGAACCCGGACATGATGATCGCCAGTCTGGACCATGCGATGTGGTTCCACCGCCCGTGCCAGACCGGCGCCTGGATGCTGTTCGATTTCGACAGCCCGTCGGCCTTCAACGGCACCGGCCTGTCGCGCGGGCTGATCTACGACCGAGCCGGGCTACTAGTGGCGACGGTGGTGCAGGAATCGCTGCAACGGCCGCGGCGGAAGCCGAGGGTGGCGAAGTAGCGGGAAGGCGACCGCAGCGAGCACCGTAAACCAAGCTCCGGGAGACCGTTCGGAAACGGGTCCTGGTGAGTCAGAGGCGGCGCGAAGCGACGCCGCCCACGGGTGAGACGCGAGCACCGGAGCACAGCGGATCGCCCGTGGAAAACCACCCGGGCGCGTTTCCGAACGGTCTCTAGGCGGCGGTGCCGGCGGCCCACCCGCTCGCCCAGGCCCACTGGAAATTGTAGCCGCCGAGCCATCCGGTCACGTCGACGGCCTCGCCGACGAAGAACAGGCCGGGGACCTTCTCCACCTGCATGGTCCTGGAGGACAGCGCCCTGGTGTCGATGCCGCCGCGGGTGACTTCCGCCTTGGCGTAGCCTTCGGTCCCGGTCGGCAGCAGGCGCCAGTCCGACAGCCGGGCGGCGACCGCGTCGAGCAGTTTTTGCGGCAGGCCGCCGAGCGGGCCGGCGGCGGCCTGTTCCGCGGCGAGCGACTGTGCCAGGCGTTGCGGCAGGATTTCGCCGAGGATGGTCTGCAGTTCCGCCTTGCCGCGGGTCTGGCGGCGCTGCTTGAGGAAGGCGGCGACGTCGCGCCCGGGAGCAAGATCGAGGCGGATCTCCTGGCCGGCGGACCAGTACGACGAGACCTGCAGCAGCGCCGGGCCGGACAGGCCGCGATGGGTGAACAGCATCGCTTCCTGGAACGCCGCCTTGCCGCAGCGCGCGACCACCGGCAGCGACACGCCGGCCAGGGTGCGGATCGCCTCCTGGGCGGCGCCGGCGAGCGTGAACGGGACCAGGGCGGGGGCGATCTCGGTGAGCGGCACGTCGAAGCGCCGGGCGATGTCGTAGGCGAAGCCGGTGGCGCCCATCTTCGGGATCGACGGCCCGCCGGTGGCGACCACCAGGCTCCCGGCGTCGATGTCGCCCTGCTCGGTGGCGATGCGAAACCGGTCGGCGCGGTCGATGGCGCCGATCCGGCAGCCCAGGCGCAGCGCGACGCCGGCCGCCTCGCATTCCGCCAGCAGCATGGCGACGATCTGGCGCGCCGAGCCGTCGCAGAAGAGCTGGCCCAGGGTCTTCTCATGCCAGGCGATGCGGTGGCGCTCGACCAGGGCGAGGAAATCGGCCGGCCGGTAGCGCGCCAGCGCGGAGCGGCAGAAGGAGGGGTTGGCGGACAGGAAGCGCTCAGGCCTGCAGTCCAGGTTGGTGAAGTTGCAGCGCCCGCCGCCGGAGATGACGATCTTGAGACCGGGTTCGGCGGCATGGTCGAGCACCAGCACGCGCCGTCCGCGACGGCCGGCGGCGATCGCCACCATCAGGCCGGCGGCGCCGGCGCCGAGCACGACGACGTCGAACGGACCGGCGGGGGGATCAGAAATCGAGGTCGCCGTAATGCTCGGGCGGGTTCATGCCGGTGACGCGGTCGTTGAGGATGGCGCGGAAGCAGGGGCGGGACTTGACCCTGGCATACCAGTCCTTGGTGGCCGGGCTGACGCTCCAGTCGATGTCGCCGATATAGTCGAGCGCGGAGAGCTGCGCGGCGGCGGCGAAATCGGCCTGGCTCAGCGTCGGGCCGGCCAACCATTTCCGGGTCTCGGCGAGCCAGCCGATATAGTCCAGATGGTAGCGGATGTTGGCGTAGCCGGCGCGCAGCGCGGTGGCGTCCGGATTGCCGCGGCCGGTCAGCCGCTTGAGATATTTCTCGCCCAGCAGGTTGCGGGTGACCTCGGCGTGGAACTTGCCGTCGAACCAGGCGGTCAGGCGACGCACCTCGACCCGCTCGGCCAGCGTGCGGCCGAGCAGCGGCGTGTCGGGATAGGCCTCCTCGAGATACTCGCAGATCACCGAGGAGTCCGGGATCGACAGGCCGTTCTCCTCGATCAGCATCGGCACGGTGCCGGCCGGATTGAGATCGAGATAGTCCGGGCGGCGCTCCCAGACCTTCTCGATCTTGAGCTCGAACGGCAGCCGCTTCTCGGACAGCACCAGGCGTACCTTGCGCGAGAACGGCGAGAGCGGAAAATGGTGCAGGATTCGCATGGCTTGTCAGCCTATTTCATCCCGCCACGCGGGGCCAGACGTCGTGTCGCGCCGCAGCATGGCGGGTTTGATGCGCGATGGCGGCGCGTGCATGCTCGAAGCTCAACCTCGGGGCCCGCGCCGCTTGTCAGATCCAGTCGCACCAGACGCCGAGTCGCAGCCCGGCCACGCAGAATCGGCGGCAACCCGGCCGCTGCCGCAGATCCGCGTGCGCGGCCGCTCCTTCATGGCGCTGGTGCTGTCGCCGGAGCCGCCGCTGACGGACTGGATGGCGGCGCTCGACCTGCAGATCGCCAAATCCGCGGCGTTCTTCGCCGCCAAGCCGGTGATCCTGGAATGCGGGCTGCTCGGGCCGGACGATGCCGGGCTGGACGCGCTGGTGCCGGCGCTGCTGGAGCGCGGCATCCGGCTGGTCGAGATCGAGGGCGCCGACCCGGACTGGCCGGCGACCGAAGGCTGGACCTGGCCGCAGGGCTATTCCGGCGGACGGGCGATCGGCGCGATCGAGATCCCGGAGGAAGCCCCTGCCCCGCCGCCGGATCCGTCCAGGGCGTCGCTGGTGATCGACGAGCCGGTCCGCTCCGGGCAGACGGTGTCGTTCCCCGATGGCGACGTGGTGGTGATGGGGTCGGTCGCGTCGGGCGCGGAAGTGTCGGCGGGGGGCTCGGTGCATATCTATGGCACGCTGCGCGGCCGCGCCTTCGCCGGTGCCGGCGGCAATGCGGCGGGGCGGATCCTGTGCAGCCGCCTGAACGCCGAGCTGGTGGCGATCGGCGGCGTCTACATGACCGCGGAGGATATTCCCGCTTCCCATCTCGGCCGAGCGGTGCAGGTGCGTCTCGACGGGGAGCGCCTGGTGCTGTTACCGCTGGATTGAAACGCGGCGGACGCGGGAGCGGCCCGATTCGCAGCCGTTCGCCACCGACCGATCACCCAAGCCTGGGAAGGTTCGCCGCATGGGCAAAGTACTGGTCGTCACGTCCGGCAAGGGAGGCGTCGGCAAGACCACCTCGACCGCGTCGCTCGGCGCCGCGCTGGCGCAGAACAACCAGACCGTCGTGGTGGTCGATTTCGATGTCGGGCTGCGCAATCTCGACCTGGTGATGGGCGCCGAGCGCCGGGTGGTGTTCGACCTGATCAACGTGGTGCAGGGCGACGCGAAGCTGGCGCAGGCGCTGATTCGCGACAAGCGGATCGAGACGCTGTCGATCCTGCCGGCCAGCCAGACCCGGGACAAGGACGCGCTGACCGCGGACGGCGTCGCCAGGGTGATCGAGGAGCTGCGCGAGAAGTTCGACTGGATCGTCTGCGACAGCCCGGCCGGGATCGAGCGCGGCGCGCAGCTTGCGATGTATCACGCCGACGAGGCGGTGGTGGTCACCAACCCGGAAGTGAGTTCGGTGCGCGACAGCGACCGGATCATCGGCCTGCTGGACAGCACCACCGCCAAGGCCAAGGCGGGCGAGAAGATCGCCAAGCATCTGCTGCTGACCCGCTACGACCCGGTGCGCGCGGCGCGTGGCGAGATGCTGCGGGTCGAGGACGTGCTGGAGATCCTGTCGATCCCGCTGATCGGCATCATCCCGGAGAGCGAGGAGGTGCTGCGGGCGTCGAATCTCGGCTCGCCGGTGACGCTGAACGCGCCGGAGAGCGCGCCGGCGCGGGCCTATTTCGATGCGGCGCGGCGACTGCGCGGCGAGACCCTGGACATGAGCGTGCCGTCGGACCGGAAGGGCCTGTTCGCCAAGCTGTTCAACTGGAGGGCGGCATGAGCTTCCTCTCCCAGCTCTTCGCCAAGCGCAGCTCGGCGCCGGTGGCGCGCGACCGGCTGCAGATCCTGCTGGCCCACGAGCGCGCGCATGGCGGCGCCGGCAACGAAGGCCAGTCGGAGCTGATCGCCAAGCTGCGCGAGGAGATCCTGGACGTGATCGCGCGCCATGTGCCGATCGACCGCGACAAGGTGCAGATCAAGCTCGATCGCGGCGCCGCGGTGTCGACGCTGGAGATCGACATCGAGGTCCCGCAGCTCAGCAAGGCGGCCGGGCCGAAGGATGGCGCCAAGCCGGGTCCTGGGCCGGGGCCGGGGCCGGCTGCCGGGTCGCGCGAGGCGATCGCGCGCAACCTCGACGCCAAGACCGATCCGGCCAGCGGAAAGAAAGCGCTGCCAACCGGCCCGTGAGAGGCCAGCACCGGTCGCGGGTCAGTCGGTCAGCGCGGGGCTCAAAAGCCGATCGCCCATGCGCACGTCGTCGAGCGCCGCCTCGCGGGCGGCGACGGCGTCGCGCCGGCGCAGCGCGTCGATCAGATTGATGTGCGGGTGGCGCAGGCCGGTCAGGCTCTCGAGCGGACGATCGAAGCTGAGCGCATAGATCGGCCCGAGCCGCATCCACAGCCCCTCCAGGGTGCGCAGGATCAGATGCGATCGCCCGGCCCGGCAGATGGCGCGGTGGAAGCCGGCATTGTGGTCGAGCATGGCGACATGCTCGTTGCGGTCGTAGGCCGCCATGCACGGGACGTTGATCGCCTCGATCTCGTCGATCTGGGCGTCGCTGGCGAACCGCACCGCGCGCTCGGCGGCGCGCGCTTCGAGGTCGCCGCGCATCTCCGTCAGCTCGCGGAAGCTGTCGATGGTGGTGATCGGCACGATCGCCGAGCCGCGCTCGTCCAGCGACAAGGCCTGCTCCGAGACCAGACGCAGCAGCGCCTCCCGCACCGGGGTCGGGCTGAGGTTCAGCTCGTGCGCCAGCGGGCGGAGGATCAGGCGATGGCCCGGCCGCATGGCGCTGGAGGTCAGAGCGCGCCTGATCTGGCAGTAGGCGCGGTGGCTGAGGCTCTCGCGGGCCGGCTCCGGGGAAAGAGCGGCCTCGGAGACGGTCGCCGCCTCCCCCGCCACGGCGCTCATGTGCGGATGTTCCATCACGTCACTGGTCCGAATATCTTCCACGACGGCGCGCCACTTTCCCGCAGGACGAAACGCGCGGAGGGTCGCCGTGCCCTTCCGGGCCGTCGCAACAGCGAAGCGCGCGCGCTCGTCATTTTTCACAACGCTCCGACGTTTGGACGATTCAGAACCAAAAAGAAAGTTCGATCTGGTTCGGCCCGTGTCTGCTCCCGCGCTACGCCGGCCGGCTTGCCGCGAGGCGGCGATCATGCTCCTCGCCGGCGACGACGCGCAGCGCGATCGGACCGCGGCCGCGTCTCAGATCATGTCCTCCAGGCTCATCGCCTGCCTGGAGAGCAGGTCGCGATAGGCGCCTTCGGTCCGTTCCAGCACCGACGGCGCGCCGTCCTGCAGCACCCGCCCGTTTTCCATCACCACGATCCGGTCGAAATCGCGCAGCGTCGAGAGGCGATGCGCCACCGCCACCACGGTGCGGCCGACCATCAGACGCTCCAGCGCCTCCTGCACCTTCTGCTCGCTCTCGCTGTCGAGCGCGCTGGTCGCCTCGTCGAGCAGCAGGATCGGCGCGTTGCGCAGGAAGGCGCGGGCGATGGCGATCCTCTGGCGCTGGCCGCCGGACAGCTTGACGCCGCGATCGCCGACCTCGGTGGCGAACCCCTCGGGCATCGCCTCGATGAAGTCGCGGCAGCCGGCGGCCTCGGCGGCGGCCCGCACCTCGGCGTCGCCGGCCTCCGGCTTGCCGTAGCGGATGTTTTCCAGCACCGAGCGATGGAACAGCGACACGTCCTGCGGCACCACCGAGATCGCCGAGCGCAGCGCCTCGTCGGTGAGCGACCGCAGCTCCTTGCCGTCGATCAGAATGCGGCCGCCCTGGATGTAGCGCAGACGCTGCAGCACCGCGAGCACGGTGGTCTTGCCGGAGCCGGAGCGGCCGACCAGGCCGAGGCGGGTTCCGGCGCCGATCGACAGGCTGAAATCGGCCAGCACCGCACCGCCGCCGGGATAGGCGTAGTCGACATGCTCGAACACGATCTCGCCCCTGGGGAGGTGGGGGAAGCCCTCGGCATCCTGGGCGTCCGGCATGTCGTGCGGCAGCAGGAGGGTGGACAGCGCCTCGGACAGGCGGGCGACGTGCTGGATGGTCTCGACCAGCGCCACCGCCAGGTCGCGGGTGCCGTGCAGGATCATGAAGCCCAGCGTGACCACCATGACGACGCCGCCGACGCTGGCGACATGCTCGTGCCACAGCAGCACCGCCCAGCTCAGCAGCCCGGCGGTCAGGATCGCGGTCAGCACCGCATGGATCAGGCGCAGCCGCTCCAGGTAGCGCAGCGAGGTGCCGCGGGCCTGCATCTCGCCCTCCATGCGCTGGCTGAACCGGACCCGCTCGCGCCGGGTGGCGCCGAAGGCGCGCACCAGCGGCATGTTGTTGATGATGTCGAGCAGCTCGCCATCCACCTTGGCGGCGTCGGAGGCGTAGCGGTGATGCAGCGGACGGCCGCCGGCGGCGAGCCGGAACATCAGCAGAGAGATCAGGAACGCCAGCACGATCAGCACGCCGCCCATCAGCGGGCTGACGGTCATCATCAGCAGGATCGAGAACGCCACGTTGAGGCAGGGCGGCAGCACGTTCCAGGTGGTGAGGTTCTCCAGCGTGAACATGGCGTTGGAGGTGGCGGTGATGCGTCCGGCCAGGGTGCCGGGCATGCGGTCGGCGAAATAGGAGGGCGCATGGCCGGTCAGATGCCGGAATAGATCGCGCCGTAGATCGCCGGTCACGGCGACGAAGGCGTAGGTGGCGAACCAGCCGCCGATCCGCCAGGCGAGATTGTCGACGGTGATGAGCACCGCCAAAAGCGCCACCGCGAGCCAGACCGCACGCATCGAACCGCCGTGATGCGCGTTGAGCGTATCGACCAGGTGATTGACCGCATAGGAGGAGCCCACCACCGCCGAGACCGCCAGGACCACGGAGGCCAGGATGAGCCCGTGCTGCACCTTGTGACGCAGCACGTAGCGGAACATGAAGGCGAGCGGTCTGGGCGCCAGACGGATCAGGTCGGCGTCCGGAACGGTAACGAACTCGTGGATCGTCGACGCGCCGGACCGTCCCGGCCGTCCTCTTTTCCTCGAATTCACCCGCATGCGATCCCTTTTCTTCCGCTTCGGAGGCAACAAGCCCCCACTCCGCCATCCGTTCCGCCTGGTTGACGACCCGGCGGCTCCACCTCTAACGCGCTAGCACCATACCTTCGCCAACAAAATGCCTCGTTCGCCGCGTAGCAGCGGTCCACACCTTGCAAGGAGATCGCCGATGCGGATCGCCCAGATCGCCCCGCTCCACGAAGCCGTGCCGCCCAAGCTGTATGGCGGCACCGAGCGCGTGGTGTCATTCCTGACCGAGGAGCTGGTCAAGCTCGGCCACGATGTCACCCTGTTCGCCAGCGGCGACAGCGTGACGGAGGCGACTCTCCATCCGTGCTGGCCGCGCGCGCTGCGCCTGGACCCGGCGATCCGCGACCCGATCGCGCCGCACATGCTGATGATGGAGAAGGTGGCGCGCAGCCTCGATCAATTCGACGTGCTGCATTTCCACATGGATTACTGGCCGTTCACGCATTTCTCGCGCCAGAACGTGCCGTTCCTGACCACCATGCACGGCCGGCTCGACCTGCCCGAGCTCAAGCCGGTGTTCGAGGCGTTCAGCAAGGTGCCGGTGGTGTCGATCTCCGACGCGCAGCGCCGGCCGCTGCCGGAGGCGAACTTCGTCAAGACGGTGCTGCACGGCCTGCCCGAGAACCTGCTGACGCCGCAGGGCGATCCCGACGGCCGGGATCGCAGCTACCTCGCCTTCCTGGGCCGGATCTGCCCGGAGAAGGGCGTCGACAAGGCGATCCGCATCGCCCGCGCGGTCGGCATCCCGCTCAAGATCGCCGCCAAGGTCGATGTGGTCGATGTCGGCTACTTCGAGACCGTCATCAAGCCGATGCTGGGCGAAGGCGTCGAGCTGATCGGCGAGATCAACGACAGCCAGAAGCCGGGCTTCCTGTCCGGCGCCCGCGGCCTGCTGATGCCGATCGACTGGCCGGAGCCGTTCGGCCTGGTGATGATCGAGGCGATGGCCTGCGGCACGCCGGTGATCGCGTTCAACCGCGGCTCGGTGCCGGAAGTGATCGAGGACGGGGTGAGCGGGCTGGTGGTCGAGGACGAGACCGGCGCGATCGCCGCGATCGCGCGCCTCGACAGCTTCTCGCCAAAGGCGGTGCGGGCCAGGTTCGAGACCCGTTTCACCGCGCGGCGCATGGCCGACGACTATCTCGCGCTGTATCGCCAGCTCGCCAGCCAGCACCGCCCTAACCTGCGCCTGGTCGCCAGCGACTAGGCGGGACACCGGGTGCAGGATTCCGGGCGGGTCAGGCCGCGCGGCTGGCAGTTCTGGATCGATCGGGGCGGCACCTTCACCGACCTGATCGCTCTGGCCCCGGACGGGACCCTGCGCTCCACCAAGCTCCTGAGCGAGAACCCGGCCGCCTACGACGACGCCGCGCTCGCCGGAATCCGGCGCCTGATCGGGTTGGCCCCGGACGCGCCGATCCCGACCGACAGGATCGAGATGGTGCGGATGGGCACCACGGTCGCGACCAACGCGCTGCTGGAGCGGCGCGGCGCCGCGACCCTGCTGCTGGTCACGCCCGGCTTCGAGGACCTGCTGTCGATCGGCAACCAGGCCAGGCCGGACCTGTTCGCGCTTCACGTCCGCAAGCCGGCCTCATTGGCGGCCAGGGTGGCCTCGGTGGCCGGCCGACTAACGCCTGACGGCACCGAGATCGCGCCGCTCGACGAGGCGGCGGCGCGCGATGTGCTCGGCCGCGCGGTGGCCGACGGAATCGCCTCCTGCGCGATCGCCCTGCTGCACGGCTGGGCGCACCCGACGCACGAGCGACGACTGGCCGCGCTCGCCCGCGCCGCCGGTTTCGCGCATGTCTCGACCAGCCACGGGACCGACCCGCATCTGCGCCTGGTGCCGCGCGCGCAGACCACGCTGGTGGACGCCTATCTGGCGCCGGTGCTGCGCCGCCATGTCGATCGGCTGCATGCCGCCCTGCCCGGCGTCCGGCTGCTGTTCATGCAGTCGCATGGCGGGCTGGTCGAGGCGGGCCGCTTCCGCGCCAGGGACGCGATCCTGTCCGGTCCGGCCGGCGGCGTGGTCGGCGCGGTCAGGACCGCCGCGGCGGCCGGATTCGACCGCATCGTCGGCTTCGACATGGGCGGCACCTCCACCGACGTCTCGCTGCATGACGGCGCCTCCGGCGACGCCGCGTTCGAGCGCCAGGACGAGGCGGTGATCGACGGGCTGCCGGTCCGGGCGCCGATGATGGCGATCGAGACCGTCGCCGCCGGCGGCGGGTCGATCGTGCGCTTCGATGGCGAGCGGCTGCGGGTCGGGCCGGAGAGCGGCGGCGCCGATCCCGGACCGGCCTCGTATCGTCGCGGCGGCCGGATTACCGTCACCGATGCCAACATCCTGCTCGGGCGGATCCGGCCGGAGCGGTTTCCCGCCCTGTTCGGCCCCGGCGGCGACCAGCCGCTCGATGTGCGCGCGGTCGAGGCCGGGTTCGCATCGCTGTCGGACCAGTGCGCGCGGGCCGGCACGCCGCTCGCGCCGCATGCGATCGCCGCGGGCGCCCTGGCGCTGGCGGTGCAGCAGATGGCGGAAGCGATCCGACGCATCAGCCTGGCGCGCGGCCGCGAC
>CAIMSN010000029.1 GCA_903844135.1 uncultured Rhodospirillales bacterium
CTCGGTCAGGCCCTATCCGGGCGCGGCGGACGTGTGGCGCATGGTGGCGCGCACCGCCTACGTGCAACTGCGATTCTCGCCGCTGCTGCTGGCCGGCACCGTGCTCGGCATGATCGTGGTGTGGATCGCGCCGGTGCTGACCCTGCTGGCCGGGCATGGGCCGGCGCGCTGGATCGGCGGCGCGGCGTGGCTGCTGTCGACCGGCTCGTTCCTGCCGACGCTGCGGCGCTTCCGGCTCAATCCGGCCTGGGCGCTGTTGCTGCCCCTGATCGGCCTGTTCTACACGGGGGCCACGATCGGATCGGCCATCGACCATCATCGGGGGCGTGGCGTGGTCTGGAAGAGCCGCGCCTACCGCGACGGCGAGAAGGATCAGACCGCCGCATGACCGCGACCGTCGACCACGTCATGAACAGCAAGGCCGCCGCGGCCCTGCCCTCCGGCGACCAGGATTGGGGCCGCAGCGTCGCCTCGGGCAAGGACAAGGCGGACGAGAACTTCCCGGTCGGCTCGCTGCTGATCGCGCGGCGGCTGCGTCCGCACGTCCATGCCTATTACGCGTTCGCCCGCGCGATCGACGACATCGCCGACAATGCCGTGCTGTCCGCCGAGCAGAAGATCGAGCGCCTGGACGCGATGGAGGCGCTGCTGCTCGGCCGCCGGCCGGCGCGCGACGGGCTGGTGTCGCGCGAGGAGGCGGCGGTCGCGTCCGCCCTGCAGCGCAGCCTGGACGCGACCGGGATCAATCCGGCGCGGGCGACCGACCTGCTGATCGCGTTCCGGCGCGACGCCCGCGCGCCGCGCACCGCGAGCCTGGCCGAGCTGCTGGATTACTGCCGCTACTCGGCCAATCCGGTCGGGCTGTATCTGCTCGACCTGCATGGCGAGGGCGCCGCCAGCCATGCCGCGTCGGATGCGCTGTGCACGGCGTTGCAGATCCTGAACCACCTGCAGGACTGCCAGGACGACCTGGTGACGCTCGGCCGCAGCTACCTGCCGGAAGCCTGGCTGGCGGAGCAGGGCGAGACGGTGGACAGCGTGCGCCGGACCCGCGCCAGCCCGGGCCTGCGCCGGGTGCTGGACCGGCTGCTGGACGAGGTGGACCGGCTGAACCGGATCGCCGCCGGGCTGGCGGCGCTGATCGCCGACCGCAGGATGCGCATGGAGGCGGCGGTGATCGTCGGCGCCTCGCAGCGCCTGGCGCGCCGGCTGCGGCACGCCGACCCGCTGGCGGGCCGGGTGAAGCTGACCAGGAGCGACGTGGCCAGGAGCGCGATCTCGAGCCTGCGGCATGTGTTCTAGCATGGTGGCGGCCCAGGGTCGGGGCGGACCCGGCGAATGAGCAGCCCGCTTGGCTGCGACCCGGCCGATCTGGCGTCGGTCGAGGCGATCGTGCGCCGGTCGGGCACCTCGTTCGCGCGCGGCATGAAGGTGCTGCCGCCGGATCGCCGCTACGCGATGTTCGCGATCTATGCGTTCTGCCGGCTGGTGGACGACGTCGCCGACGAGGAGAGTCCACTGGCCGATCGGCTGCCCAGGCTCGATGCCTGGCGCGCGCGCATCGCGGGTCTGTATCAGGGCCGGACCGGCGATGCGCTGGACCGGGTGCTGGCGGCGTCGATCGCGCGCTACGGCCTGCGCGCGGCCGATTTCGACGCGGTCATCGACGGCATGCAGACCGATGCCGAGATCGTCGTGGTGGCGCCGGACCCGGCCGCCTACGACCTGTATTGCGACCGGGTGGCGTCGGCGGTGGGGCGGCTGTCGGTGCGGGCGTTCGGCGATTCGTCGGCGGAGGCGGACCGGGTCGCGCATCATCTGGGGCGGGCGCTGCAGACCACCAACATCCTGCGCGACCTGGGCGAGGACGCGGCGCGCGGACGGCTGTATCTGCCATCCGACGTGCTGGACGCCAACGCGATCCCGCACGATCCGGAGGCGGCGCTGGCCGCCCCCGGCCTGCGGGCGGCATGCCGGACCATGGCGGAGCGGGCGCGGGTGCATTTCGACGCGGCAAGGGCGGCGATGGCGCGCTGCGACCGACGGGCGATGCGTCCGGCCCGGCTGATGGCGGCGAGCTACGACGCGGTGCTGGCCAGCCTGGTCGCCGCCGACTGGCGCACGCCGCGGGAGCGGGTGTCGGTGCCGCTGTGGCGCAAGCTGCGGGTCGCCGCGCGGGCGCTGCTGCCGGTATGAGCGGCGTGGTGCATGTGGTCGGCGGCGGGCTGGCCGGGCTCGCGGCGGCGCTGGCGCTGACAGGGGCCGGGCGCGCGGTGGTGCTCTACGAGGCCGGGCCGGCCTGCGGCGGCAGGGCGCGGTCGTACGACGATCGCCAGCTCGGCTGCCGGCTGGACAATGGCAACCATCTGCTGCTGTCGGCCAACCGCACCGTGTTCGACTATCTCGACCAGACCGGCGCGCGCGACACGCTGGTCGGGCCGGGCGCGCCGGTGTTCCCGTTCCACGATCTGTCGGCCGGGCTCGGCTGGACGCTGCGCCTGTCGCGCGGGCGCCTGCCCTGGTGGGTGCTGGACCGGAAGCGCCGGGTGCCGGGGATGCGTCTGTCGGAGCTCGGCGGGCTGGTCCGGCTGATGCGCGCCGGGCCGGAGACGACGGTGGCGCAATGCCTGCGGCCGGGCGCGCTGGCGGACCGGCTGATGATCCCGCTCGCTGTGTCGGCGCTCAATACACGGCCGGAATCGGGCAGTGCGGCGCTGATGGGACGGGTGATGCGCGAGAGCATGGCCAAAGGCGGCGCCGCCTGCATTCCGTGGTTTCCGCGCGACGGTCTGTCCGAGAGCCTGGTCGATCCGGCGCTGTCGACGCTGCGCGCGCGGGGCGCGGAGATCCGCACCGGTTGCCGGGTGGCGGGACTCGAGATGCAGGGCAGCCGGGTGGGCGCGATGCTGCTGCCGGACGGCAGGCGCGCGCTGCCGCCCGGCGACCAGGTGGTGCTGGCGCTGCCGGCGCACTCGGTGCGCGACGTGGCGGCCGCGGTGCTGCCGGAGCTTCGTGTGCCGGACGCGTTCGAGAGCATCCTGAACCTGCATTTCCGTGCCGACCTGCTGGGCCGGCTGACCGGCGATCTGGCGCTGGCGCGGTTCGCCGGCGTGGTCGGCGGCCTGACCGAATGGGTGTTCGTCAAGGAGGGCATCCTGTCGGTGACGGTGAGTGCGGCCAACCATCTCGCCGAACGGCCGCAGGAGCAGCTCGCCGCGGCGATCTGGGCCGAGCTGCGCGCCGTGGTGCTGCCTTATGTGCCGCCCGGCGAGCAGGCGCGGCTGCCGGAGGCGATGCCGGCCTATCGCTGCGTGCGCGAAAAGCGCGCCACCTTCGCGGCGACGCCGGCGCAGGAGCGGCTGCGGCCGGAATGTCGCACCCGGATCGCCAATCTCGTTCTGGCCGGCGACTGGACCGCAACAGGGTTGCCGGCCACGATCGAAGGTGCGATGAGGTCCGGTCTGGCGGCAGCCCGGGCCCTTGGTCCATCTGCCGGCCGTCCCTGACCCGAGCGAGATGCAGGATGATCCGGTCCTCACCGTCCCGCTCCGGCCATAGCCCGGCCGGAGCCCCGAATTGCTGAAGACGGTCCTGAGCCAGACCGTCGAACAGCCGCCCCAGCCTGTGCACGACGCGTCCGTTCCGGTCGACGCGGTGCCGGACCGGCGCCTGGTCGAGACCATCGAGCGCGCCCAGGCGGCGCTCGGACGGCTGCAGAAGCCGGACGGGCACTGGGTCTTCGAGCTCGAGGCCGACGCGACGATCCCGTCGGAATACATCCTGCTCGAGCATTATCTCGACCGCATCGATCCTGCGCTCGAGGCCAGGCTCGGCGTCTATCTGCGTCGCATCCAGGGCGAGCACGGCGGCTGGCCGCTCTACTACAAGGGCAAGTTCGACCTGTCGGCGACGGTCAAGGCGTATTTCGCGCTGAAGGCGATCGGCGACGATCCGGACGCGCCGCACATGGCCCGCGCCCGCGCCGCCGTGCTGGCGGCCGGCGGGGCGGAGCGCGCCAACGTCTTCACCCGCTTCCAGTTGGCGCTGTTCGGCGAGATCCCCTGGCGCGGCACGCCCTGCATGCCGGTCGAGGTGGTGCTGCTGCCGAAATGGTTCTTCTTCAATCTCTGGAACATGGCGTACTGGTCGCGCACCGTGGTGGTGCCGCTGCTGGCACTGTCGGCGCTGCGGCCGCGGGCGCGCAATCCGCGCGGCATCAGCGTCCGCGAGCTGTTCGTCAACGACCCGGATCGCGTCCGCGACTGGACCCGCGGCCCGTACCGGTCGGCCTGGGGCCCGGTGTTCTCGCGGCTCGACAAGATCATCCGCCCGCTGGAAAGCCTGATCCCGGCCAGGATGCGTCGCCACGCGATCGACTCCGCGCGCGCCTTCATCGAGCCGCGTCTGAACGGGCTCGACGGGCTGGGCGCGATCTATCCGGCGATGGCCAACAGCGTGATGATGTTCGACGCGCTGGGCGTGCCGGCCGACGATCCGCGCGCGGCGACCGCCTGGGCGTCGATCAAGGCGCTGCTGATCGATTCCGGCGGGCCGGACGGCGAGGCCTATTGCCAGCCCTGCGTCTCGCCGATCTGGGACACCGCGCTGGCCGGCCATGCGATGGCCGAGGCCGCGTCGGCGATCGACGGCGCCGTCAGCGAGGCCACCCATGCCCGTCTCGGCGAGGCGGCCGCCTGGCTGCGGCCGAAGCAGATCCTGGACGTGGTCGGCGACTGGGCGGTGCGCAATCCGGACCTGGCGCCGGGCGGCTGGGCGTTCCAGTACAACAATCCGCATTACCCGGACGTGGACGACACCGCGGTGGTCGGCATGCTGCTGCACCGGCACGATCCGGCGGCCAACGCGGAATCGCTGGCGCGGGCGCGGGACTGGATCGTCGGCATGCAGAGCAGCAACGGCGGCTGGGGCGCGTTCGACATCGACAACGACCGCGACATCCTCAACCACATCCCGTTCGCCGACCATGGCGCGCTGCTCGATCCGCCGACCGCGGACGTGACCGCGCGCTGCCTGTCGTTCCTGGCCCAGCTCGGCCATGCCGAGGACCGTCCGATCATCGATCGCGGCATCGCCTATCTGCGTCGCGAACAGGAAGACGACGGGAGCTGGTTCGGCCGCTGGGGCACCAACTACATCTACGGCACCTGGTCGGTGCTGTGCGCGCTGAACGCGGTCGGGCTCGACCAGGACGATCCGGCCATCGTCCGTGCGGTGGCATGGCTGACCTCGATCCAGCGCGAGGATGGCGGCTGGGGCGAGGATTGCGCCACCTTCGAGGGCGCCGAGCCGGGCCATTACAGCGAGAGCCTGCCGTCGCAGACCGCCTGGGCGGTGCTCGGGCTGATGGCGGCCGGGCGGCACGCCCACCCCTCGGTCACGCGCGGCGTCGCCTACCTGACCGCGACCCAGGACGAGACCGGCGAGTGGCAGGAGCAGCCTTACAACGCGGTGGGTTTCCCGCGCGTGTTCTATCTGCGCTACCACGGCTACCGGATGTTCTTCCCGCTGCTGGCGGTGTCGCGCTACCGCACGCTGCGTCACAGCAACAGCGCGCGGGTCGGCTACGGCTTCTGAGGTGTCGCTGCCAGGCGGCCTCGGCATCGTGGTCGGACTTGCCCAGGAGGCACGCTGCGCGAAGGGCCTGGTGCCGGACACGCGCATCGGCGTCAGCGGCGCGACCAGGGACGGGGCGGAGCGCGCGATCGGCCGGCTGATCGCCGGCGGCGCGACCCATCTGCTCAGCTTCGGTCTGGCCGGCGGCCTGGATCCGCGTCTCAGGCCCGGCGCCCTGCTGATCCCCGGCGCGGTGCATGTCGATGGCGCCAGCTTCCCGGCCGATCCGGCGCTGCTGGCCGTGCTTCGGGGTCGGCTGCCGGCCGAGACCGGACCGCTCCTGCACAGCGACGAGCTCATTGGCAGCGAACGATCCAAGCGCCAACTGCATGCGCTCAGCTTCTGCTGCGCGCTCGACATGGAAAGCGGCCACGTGGCGCGGCTGGCGATCCGTCACGGATGCGGCTTCGCGGTGCTGCGCGTGATCTGCGACGCCGGCGACGAGGATCTGCCGCCGGCGGCCCGGATCCCGCTCGATCCGGACGGACGCATCCGCCCGGGCCGGATCCTCGGTTCGATCGTCCGCCATCCCGGCCAGCTACCCGGCCTGATCCGGCTGGGCCGCAACGCCGCGCTGGCGCGAACCCGCCTGCGGCGATCGGTCGAGAGCCTGCGGACGATGGCTGACGCACAACGTCCGGCCGGTCTCTGAAGACCGTCCGATGACCGCGCGGGATCGGTGTCTCCGGATAAAACGAGGGCGGACCCGCCGTCTGGCGTGACGGGCCCGCCGCACGCTATGGTCGAGTCGCGCTGTCGGTTCGTGCTGTCGTGCATCCCGATCAGGTTGCAATCCGCGGACCTCACGGATCATCGGAGCCAAACCGACTCATGATGTATGTCTCCTGCGCGCACGCCGACATCTACCGGAACGGGTCCTGGTTCGACGACCCCGTGCTGCTCAACGAATTCCGTCACGGACCGTCCGCGTCGCGCGGACCCGACATCGTCGCCGAACTGTATCCGGCCTACAGCTACGAGCGTCCCGATCCGGCCTTGTTCGGCGGCGGCGAGCGCGAGCGCGCACAGGTCGAATCGGTCGCACGATCGACCAACGCCACGTTCCGCAACGGCGCAGGAACCGTCCTGGCCCGGGCGGAAAATGCCTGCGTGAGCCGGGCCGTCCTGTACATGCTCGACGAGGACACTGTACGGGTCGTCTACGAGACGCATCGTCCGCACGACCGCACGGTGTCGGTGCTGCGCAACGACAGCGAGATCCGCATGGTCGACGAGTACAGGCGGGCGGATCCGTTCGTCGCCTATCTCTGGGTCGGCTCCCCGGGAAGCAAGAATTATGGCCATTGGCTGGTCGACGATCTGCCCAAGCTGCGGGCCCTGAGCGAATTACGGCGGCTGCGCCCCTATGCGAAGATCGTCATCGTCACGATCGATTGCGGCGAGACCCACAACACCGTGCACGCGCAGAGCGCGGGCGCGATCGCAGAATCGCTGGAGCTGGAAAACATCGAGCTGATCACGGTCTCCTGGGAGGCGCGCCTGTTCTTCCAGGAACTGTATTTCGTCACTCCGGTCACCAACCATCCGGTGCTTAAGTCGCCCGAGGCGATGCGGTTCGTCGCCGATCACCTGACGGCATCGCTGGACAGCGAGATGGTGCCGCCGGAGCTGCGCGCGCTGCCCAAACGGCTGTTCGTGGAGCGCGCCTGGACCGGCTATCGCGACCTCGCCAACCAGGCCGAGATCGCCGACGCTCTCGCCGCCGACGGCTTCGTCTCGATCGATCCCGGCACGATGCCGGTGCTGGTGCAGGCCATGCTGTTCGGCGCCGCAGACATGGTGATCGGCTGCATGGGCGCGTCGATGACGAACACGCTGTTCTGCAAGCCCGGCACCCTGATCGGACATATCGCCCCGGAGGGCTGGATCGAGACGTTCTACTGGGATCTGGCGGCGACCCGCGCCCAGCCGTACGCGGCCTGTTACGGCCTGTCGACGCCGCAGGACTCACCGGCCTGGCACAAGAATTACCGCGTCAATCCGGCCGAGATCGCCAGGATGCGCGACAGGCTGGAGAATCCGGTCGCCACCGCGCCGGCATCCTCCGGGCCGCCGGACCCCGCCGTCGCGGCGCGCCCGTCCTCGACCTTCGATCCGTTCGCCTTTTGAGACAGAAACACCGACGCAGCCGCTACACGTTGGCCTTAAAAAACGTTATTCGAGTGTTAGACAGGCTCTCAGCGCGAGACGGGATCGACCATGAGCAAGGCCGCCACCACCACCCGCGCCACGGCGTCCAGACCGGAAAAGAAGGCGTATCTCGGCTATTTCGACGGCATCGCCGATCGGATCGCCCGAGGCTGGGCGCTGAGCCTGGTCGAGCCCGGCCAGCCCACCACGCTGCACGTGCTGATCGACAGCCAGGAGGTGGCGACGATCGTCGCCGACGAATTGCGCGAGGACGTGCAGAACGCGCTCGGCCATCCGAACGGCAGGCTCGGCTTCAGCTTCCCGATCCCGGTCGAGCTGATGGACGGCGCGGAACACAGGATCGGCTTCAGGTTCGGAAACCGCAGCGTCGTGCCGTATATCGATCGCGACGATCCTGATCGTCCCGCCGACGACTACGTCTTCACCATGCGACGCGAATACGACTTCCAGAGCTTCATCGACGGCATGAAGATGGGGGCGCTGCGCGGCTGGGTGCAGCGGGTCGATCCGGTGGACGGCAACCGCGTCGGCGGCTGTCATCTGCTCGTGACCGCCAATGGCGTCCGGGTGGCGCAGGTCAAGGCCGACCGCTATCGCGGCGACGTCGCCGCCGTGCTGGGCGGCGATCCGAATTGCGGCTTCGAGGTCATCCTGCCGAACAGCTTCCGGCGCGGCGGACAGCAGACCTTCCGCTTCGTCGTCACCCCGGACGATGTCGAGCTCGCCGGCAGCCCGCTGACCACCAGCCTGGTCGACGACAAGCTCGAGGCCAGGCTGCTGGAGATTCAGGCGACAGTCGACCGCCTGTATGGCGAGATCAACCGCCTGCGGGTCGACGTGGCGGATGTGGTGCCCAAGCCGGCCTACAATCTCGGCGATTACGATCGCTGGGCACGACGCTACTACGATCGCCTGCGCGCGCGGGTCGCCTCGCAGCGTTCGCACGAACCCTTGGACAGCGCGCAGCCGCTGGTCAGCATCCTGGTGCCGACCTACAAGCCGATGATGTCGGATTTCACCGCCGCGGTGGATTCCGTGATCGCCCAGACCTATCGCAACTGGGAACTGATCATCGTCGACGACGGCGCCAAATCCTCGGAGATCGCGGATCGGATCAAGGCGTACTGCAAGGACGATTCCCGCATACGCTGCATCACGCTCAAGAAGAATCTCGGCATCAGCGGCGCGACCAATGCCGGGCTCGCCGACGTGCGCGGCGAATACGTCGCCTTCTTCGACCACGACGATCTGCTGGTGGACGTCGCCATCGAGATGATGGTCCGCGCGGCGCTGAAGACCGGTGCGCGCATGCTGTATTCGGACGAGGACAAGATCGACCAGGCCGGCTACTTTCTGGAACCGAACCTGAAGCCGGACTATAATTACCGTTATCTGCTGGGCTGCAACTACATTTGCCACCTGCTGTTCGTCGAGGCGCGGACGCTGGCGAAGGTCGGCACGTTGCGCGCCGCCTATGACGGTGCGCAGGATCACGACCTGATCCTGCGCCTGGCCGAGGAGATCCCCGCCGAGCAGATCCATCACGTGCCCGAAGTGCTTTACCACTGGCGCAAGACGCCGAATTCGACCGCGGTGAATATCGGCAACAAGACCTACGCGATCGATGCCGGCGTGCGCGCCGTCGGCGATCATCTCGCGCGGCGCGGCATCAAGGCGAAGGTGGATTCAATCCGCGGCCTGACGCTGTATGGCGTGACGTGGCTGCAGCGCAAGCAGCCGCGTGTCTCGATCATCATCCCGTTCAAGGACCAGGTCGAGATCACCAGCAACTGCGTCGATGCCCTGCTCGCCTTCACCGACTACAAGGCGTTCGACATCGTGCTGGTGAACAACTGGTCGGTGACGCACGAGGCGGCGGATTTCTGCAAGCGCATGGCGCGCCTCGATCGCGTCAGGGTGCTGACCGTCGAGGAGGATTTCAACTATTCGCGGCTGAACAACCTGGCGACCAGGGACAATCCGGCCGATTTGTTCTTCTTCATGAACAACGACGTCTTTGTCGGCGACAAGAACTGGCTGCGCACCATCGTCGGCGAGATGCTGGCGGCGCCGGACATCGCCATCGTCGGCGGAAAGTTCCTGTATCCGAACGACACCATCCAGCATGCCGGCGTCGTGGTCGGGCCGGCCGGGGTGGCGGCGCACGTGCATCGCGGCGCACCGTTGACCGACTACGGCTATATCGGCCGGGCGATGCTGAGCCACGAGGTGTCCGCGGTCACCGCCGCCGGCATGCTGATCAAGGCCAGCGCGTTCCGCGCTGTCGGCGGGTTCGACGAGGAGCACCTCAAGGTCGCCTACAACGACGTCGATCTGTGCCTGAAGGTGCGCGAGGCCGGCCACCGCATCGTCTGGTGCGCCGAGTTCACCGCCTACCATCACGAGAGCCTGTCGCGCGGCAGCGACGACCGTCCGGAGCACGAGGCCCGCTTCTACGCCGAGACCCGCACCATGCAGGAGCGCTGGGGCGAGAATCCGCGCTTCGTGCGCGACCCGTTCTACAGCAAGCACTTCACGGTGGATCGCCAGCCGTTCTTCGATCTGGTCGATCCGGCCGAGGACGCGGCCGCCGGCTAGACCAGGCTAGATCTCCTCCATCACCAGCACCTCGAGCGGTGCCGCCGCGAGCGGGCTGACCGCCTCCACCAGCGCCTTCAGATGCGGCGTCCGGTTATGGGTGGCCAGGGCGTCGCGGCTTTCCCACAATTCGACCACGACGATCCTGTCGGCATTCTCCGGCGCGCGATAGGCGGCGTATTCGATGCAGCCGGGCTCCTTGCGGGTCTCGGCGACGCAGGCCCGCATCGGGGCGAGGGCCTCGCCGCCGAGGCCCGGCTTGCAGCGCAAAGTGGCGACGACGCGAACGGGCTGGGTCATGGTCGATGTCCTCGATTGGCGGGAGCCATAAGACGCGCCGGGCCCCGCGGTTCGGCGCTCAGTCGTAGAGAGCTTCCGGCAGCCAGCCGCGATGCGCCGCCAGCAGATCGTCGACCAGGTGCCGGATCTGGTCCAGATCGAGCTCTGCGGCGGTGTGCGGGTCGAGCATGGCGGCGTGATAGACGTGCTCGCGCCGGCCGGTGAGCGCCGCCTCGACCGCCAGCGTCTGCACGTTGATGTTGGTCTGCATCAGCGCGGCGAGCTGCACCGGCAGCCTGCCGACCCGCACAGGATGCAGCCCGGTGCCGTCGACCAGGCACGGCACCTCGACGCAGGCCTCGCGCGGCAGATTGTCGATCAGCCCGTCGTTCGGCACGTTGCCGTAGATGACGACGGGACGGCCGGTCTCGATCGCATGGATGATCTGGCCGCCATATTCGTTGCTGCGCACGACCTCCAGCGGCCGCGACTCGTCCTGCAGCGCCGCGGCGAGACCGGCCCAGTCGGCGATCTGCGATTCGCAGCGCCTGGGATATTCGTCGAGCGGGATCTGCAGGCGCTGAATCAGTTCCGGCCGGCCGCGCTTGATGTACCAGGGCACGTATTCGGCGAAATGCTCGCTGGATTCGGTGACGAAATAGCCGAACCGCGACAGCAGGTCGTAGCGGACCCGGTTGTGCGGCGGCACCCGCCCCTCCGCGGCGACCTGGCGGATGCGCGGATACAGATCCTCGCCTTGTCGCGAAAACCGTAAGTAGAACGCCATGTGATTGATACCGGCGCAGAGATAGTCGATCTCCTCGACGGGAACGCCGATGTCGCGCGCCAGCTCCGACGCGGTGCCCTGCACGCTGTGGCACAGGCCGACGGTGCGGATCGTGCTCGCCGCCGACAGCGCGCGGCAATTCATCGCCATCGGGTTGACGTAGTTCAGGTGCAGCACGTCCGGGCAGCGCCGCTGCATCTCGCCGGTCATCTCCAGCAGCACCGGGATGGTGCGCAGCGCGCGCATGATGCCGCCGATGCCCAGCGTGTCGGCGATGGTCTGCCGCAGGCCGTACCGGTTCGGGATCTCGAAATCGGTGACCGTCGAGGGCCGGTAGCCGCCGACCTGGATCATGTTGATGGCATAGCCGGCACCGTCCAGCGCCTGCCCCAGGTCGGTCGTGGTCTCGATCGTCGCCGCGACGCCGAGGGTCTGCACGATCCGCCTGGCGACCACGCCGGACACGCGCAGCCGCTCCGGATCGATGTCGTAGAGCCAGATGCGGCTGGCGCTCAGCGCCGGCTCGCCAAGGATGTCGCCCAGCAGGTTCTTGGCGAACACGGTGCTGCCGGCGCCGAGAAACACGATCTTCGGACCGGCGGAGGCAGCGTGCCGCCTGCGGAGCGGGCCCGGCGCGACCTGGACCGGCGGCGGCTGCGCGGCCAGCGCCGCCTCGATCGCCTCGCGGACCGGCGGATAGATCTCCAGCACCGCCTCCAGGCCGCCTGGCGCGAGGCCGACCAGCGTCACCGCGCCGTCGAGCAGCTCGCGCACGGTGGCGAGCCCGCCGATGTCGAGCGCGAACGCCAGATCGATGTCGTCCGCGGTCAGGTCCGGCCGCGTTCCCTGCGGCGCGAAGCCGTGCAGCCGCGTCGCGCCGCGACGCAGTTCCAGGCCGCTCGCCGGCAGGTATCGCCCGTCCCGCACCAGCCCGATCCAGCCATTGAGCCGCCCGGCGACGGAGATGCCGTCCACCACGCCGAACAGGGTCTCGCTCATCGCGCCGTCAGTCCCCGGCACGGCCGGCCGCCAGAACGCCTTCGAGAAGCTCGCCGAGCCGGCCGAGATAGTCGGCGGGATCGTGATCCACCCTGATCCTGGCCAGCGCGCCGTCGCGGATCGCGTACCAGAGCGATTCCTGCTCGTACAGCGCGGCGACGCGGTCGGCGAAGCGGGCGGGATCGTCGGCGCCGCCGGACAGGATCTCCTGCCCGTCGATCCAGTCGACCTGACGGCAGAGCAGCTCGGTCGCGACCACCGGCAGGCCGTGCGCCGCCGACTCGTGCACCTTGAAAGGAATGCCGCCGGCGAACCGGGTCGGCGCGACGAACACGCGATGCGCGTCGTAGAGCGGCGCCAGATCGTCGACCCGGCCGACCAGCCGGACCCGGGGATCGCTCCCGAGCCGGCCCATCTCCACGCGGGGATCGACATAGCCGGCGATGGTCAGCGTCACGTGCGGCAACCGGTCGGCCAGGCGCGGCAGGATATCGGTCACGAACCAGAGCAGGCTGTCGAAGTTCGGGCCGGATTCGTCGTGCAGCGCGCCGACGAACAGGATCCCGTCGCGATCGCGCCAGGGCGTGGTGGTCGGCGACGGCTCCTGCGCATGGCCGAGGATGGCGACGTTGCGGTATCCGGCCTGCCGGATCAGCCCGGCATCGAGCGCGTTCACCGCGACGATCTGCTGGCACGCCGAGGCGGAGGCCAGCTCGCGGCGCAGCATGGTCGGCAGGTCCTGCGCGACCGGCGATCCCAGGAGACGCGCCTGGGCGATGCTGCGCGGCGCGGCGACCGCCTCGGTATCGAGCACCAGGCCGGATTCGGGAAGCGCCGTTCCGGCATCGATGAAGATCTGCAGCAGGCGATCGAGGTTGTGGGTGCGTCCGACCCAGACGATGTCGTAGAATCCGGCCCGCTCGGCGAGGAAGCCCGGCAGTTCCTCCATGCCGCGATCGTAGAAAAGCTCGACGTCGTCGGGAAAGTCGGGCAGCGCCTCGAACAGCCGCATCACCGCGGGATAGACCGGATAGACGCCGACCCGGTAGCCGAGCGCCGACATGCAGCGGATCAGGTCGTTGGAGCGCACGAAACCGGAACCGAGATCGCGCATCGGGATGCGGTCCTCGATGAACAGGATCCGCCCCTTGCCGGGACTGGTCTCCCGCGCGTGCAGGCTCTGGCGCGGACCGGGCGCGCACTTGAAGCGCAGCCAGTCGCGATGCTTCTCGACGAAGATCTGGTGGTTGCGCTGGATCAGGCGCTCCGACGCGCGCGAATCGGCGGACCCGAACTCGACGTGATGCACCACCACCTGCGGGTCGTAGACGATCCGGTAGCCGGCCTTGGCCAGCCTGACGCAGAGGTCGGTCTCCTCGTAATAGGCCGGCCGGTAATCGTCGTCGAACCCGCCCAGCGCCTTCAGGTAGTCCGCGCGCACCAGCAGGAAGGCGCCGGAGCAGAAATCGACGTCGCGAACGAGGTTCGCTTCCGGAAGGTCCGGATCGGCGTCGCGCAGGTAGCCCGCGGTCCAGCCGTCGCTCCAGACGATCGATCCCGCCTCCTGCAGCAGGCCGTTGGTGCGGATGCATTTGGCGCCGACCGCGCCGATCCTGCGGCTGCTGTGCAGGCGCGCCAGCGCGGTCGCCAGCGTCGCATGGCCGAGCGTGAGATCGTTGTTCAGGAACAGCACCGCCGGCGCCGAGACCCGCGCCAGGGCGGCGTTGCAGGCGGCGACAAAGCCGACATTCTCGTCGAACCGGATGATCTGCGCGCCGACGACGACGCGGCCGATGCTGGTGGACTGGTCGCTCGAACCCGAATCGACCAGCAGGAGCTCGATCGGGCCGGGATAGTCGCGTCGCAGCGACGCCAGCGCCGTCATGGTGAAGGCGAACTTGTTGTGCATCACCAGAATCACGCTGACCGCCGGCTCGCCCTGCGGGGTGAAATCGAGCCGGGCGCGCGCGAACTGCGTCAGGGCGAGGTCGGCGATCCTGGCGAACAGCTTCTTGCTCTGAACCTCCTCGATCGGCCGGTCGGCGGCCGCCTGGGCCCCGCCGGTCGCGACCCAGTGCGCGAACGCATCGCGGAACCGCCCGCTTCCGATCTCGGTCTGCACCGCATGCGACTGGCCGTGCCGGCCCAGATCGACCGCCTCGTGCGGTTGACGTCGCTCGAGCGCGCCGAAACGGACGAAATGCTGGTAGCCGTTGCGGAACGCCCCGGCGCCGACCGCCTCGAGCGCATCGGGATAGGCGCGGCCGTAGAACTCCTCGGAGAACCAGGCGAGCGGGTCGAAGCGCATCGGCGTGCGGTTGCAGAGGTAATGATGCAGCGCGCAGCTCCAGGCGCCCTCGCGCAGCGCCAGGACCACGTCCGGGTAGGTGTGCAGATACCAGGCCGGATCGAAATACCACGACAGCCGGGCACTGCTGCCGGCGGCGCATCCGTCGTGCAGGAAGTGCCGGAACGGACCGCCGGGCGAGGCGGCGGTCTCGTCGCTCTCGGCCACGTTCTTGCGGTAGAGCGCCGGATCGAAGAACAGATGCCCGGACCTGCCCTCGGCGTCGCCGGCATCCAGGAAGTGGTCGTAGCCGTTGACGTAGCCATCGGGAGCGTGCTCGACGAAGACGATGTCCGGGTGAGCCCGGCGGTAATGATCCTCGTCGAACAGCCAGTGCGGCGACCGGCCGTGATATCCGTCCTGGAGATAATGCTCGAAGCCGCTCCTGGCGCCGCCTGCGGCGACATGCGAGGCGATGTCGGGATAGGTCTCCAGATACCAGGACTCGTCGAAATAGCGGTTCGGGGCGTGGCCGAGGCGGCCGCCATGGTCCCAGTAATAGGATTCCGGATCGGTGATGCCGGCCTGTCGCATCGCCGACGCTGCCTCGGGATACCGTGCCAGATACCAGGCGGCGTCGAACCGGCGCCACAGCGGCATCCGATCCTGCGAAGACGAGTCAGGGTCGGCCCGGTCGATCACGCTATGACCATCATCCATCTTGTCGCCGGCCCCAAGGGGTGGAGATCGAGACCGGACCGACCTCGTCCGGCGATCGAAGCGGCGCCAGGGCCCCGACGCCTGCATGGCCGCAACCGCCCCTGGCTGCAACGGCCTTTGCCTGCAACTTCCCTCGACTGCAATGAACCAGATCCGCCCGCGCCCGATTCTAGACCGCGCCGTTCCGGCCTCGCAAGCCGGGCCTCAGCTCTGCTGGCCGAAGCGCGCGGCGACGAACGCGCCGTAGCGGCGCAGCCTGTTGGCGAACAGGCGGTCATTCGCCTCCGCCAGCAGGAACAGCGCCAGCAGCGCCGACGCCACGTAGACGCAGGCGACCCAGCCATGCGGATCGCCGGACCGGTGCAGCCGGAACCAGATCTCGTGCGCCGAGAGATACACCGGGATATGGATCAGATAGAGCGCATAGGATCGTTCCGCGACCCAGAGCAGACGCCGCCGCGACCAGCCCTCGCGCCAGACGAAGCCGCGCCCGTACGACGCCGCCCAGACCAGGAACGCCGACAGCAGCGCGATCAGGCCGAGGCGGAACGAGACGATCACCGTCTGGTCGCTGCCCAGCATGGTCATGAACAGCAGCGGCACGCCGACCGCCGCGACACGCGCGGCCCGGTGGCGCGCCAGCACCCGCGGCGCCATCAGACGGTAGGTGCGGCTGCCCTCCCAGAGCGCCAGCAGCACGCCGGCACAGACCGCGCCAGTCCGCAGCGTCATCTGCAGCGGGGTGGTGACCGGCTCGAACTGCAGCAGCAGCATCAGCAGCAGGGGCAGGGCGATCCAGCGCCGGAACAGGAACGCCGCCACCGGCAGCACCAGGTAGAACTGCTCCTCGAGCGACAGGCTCCAGTATGGAAACGTCACCCCGTAGGCCGAGGATCCGAACGTCCTGGCGAAGCGGAAATTCGCGACGTCGAGCATGCCGGCCACCAGCGCGTCGGCATTCGGCCGCAGGGTGAGGAACACGCCGCTCCGGTTGAAGCACAGGCAGAGCAGGATCGGAATCGCCAGCCACAGCCAGGCGGACGGGAACAGCCGCCAGGCGCGCCGGAGCCAGAAGCGCACGGTCTCGATCACGAACTGGTCGGTGTCGGCGCAGCGCAGCAACGTGGGCAGCAGGCTGCGGGCGATGACGAACCCGGAGATCGCGAAGAACAGGTCGACGCCGACCCAGCCCTGGAACGGACCGGTCACGTCGTCCAGCAGCCGGCTGTGCCAGAACACCAGGTTCTGCGGCACGTGCTGGACCACCACCAGCAGAACGGCGATCGCGCGCAGCACCTCGATCTCGGCGATCCGCCCGGTCGGGCGCGCGGAATGCGCGATTTCCGCCGCGGACCGGTCGATGCGGGTGGAGACGAGGCCGGGTGCCAGCGGATGCGACCCCGGCGGCGCCTGGTCGTTCAAAGACCGACCAGGCCGCTGGCCGGCGGCGCGGGCCGCAGCACCTCCGGGCGCAGCGCCACTTCGCGCACCGGCGAGAGCGAGAGGATCGGCCGCAGACGGCGGATCGTCTCTGCCTCCGAGCAATGCGCGCGCATGGTCTCGTGCGCCGCCTCCGACATCGCGGCGTAGCGCAGCGGGTCGCGCCGTGCCACCGCGTAGCTGTCGGTGAACGCCTTCATCAGGCTCTCGAACACCAGCCGGCGACGCAGGGTGCGGTAGATGTTGCGCGGATCGTGCGGCCAGAAGGCGGGCTCCGGGCTTGAGGCGACCAGGAAGGCGTTCTCGGTGGTGGCGTAGTCGGCCATCGCGGTATGGTCCGGGGTCACCGCCGGCTTTCCGGCGCTCATGAATTCCATCAGCGGCAGACACTGGCCCTCGCCGTGCGAGGTGTTCACCGCGAAGGTGGTGGCGCTCATCAGCCGGGCGTAGTCGTCGTCCGACAGATAGCCGTCGATCAGCACCACGCGGCACAGGAACGGGGTCAGCTTCGACAATCTCTCGAGCATGCGGCTGATCGCGCCGTCCGGCTCGCTGTGGGTGAGCTTCAGGATCAGCGTCGCATCGGCCTGGTTGCGCAACCCCCAGACGAACGCATCGAGCATGTCGATCCAGTTCTTGCGCCCGTCATGCGGATTCAGGACCGTGGTGTAGATCACCCCGTCCAGGCGCAGACGCATGGCGCCCTCGGACGCGGGCGGCAGCGGCGCCCAGCCGTTCACGCGTCGCTCCGGGGAATTATACAGCGACAGATCGATCGCGCGCGTGTCGATCACCCGTCCGGCGACCTGCACGGTCAGCCCGGCCGGAAGCGCAGGCCCGTTGCCGGAGGTCCTGAACAGGCCGGCATGCGCATCCCAGACCGGCGCCGGAATGCTGGCGATCGGGAAATCCCGGCCGAGCGCCGCGCGGGTGGTATCGGCGGCGAAACCGGAATGGGTGATGGCGCGCCCGGTGCGGCGCAGCACGTAGCCCCAATCGTTGCGCGGATCGTCGTCCCAGACCTCGTTGGGAAGGGTGTCGAACTCCCAGGCGAACACCGGGATGGTCTGGCAGGACAGTCCGAGCGGGGTGTTGTGCGGCGCCGCGAACGACAGGAACACGCACTCCTCGCCATGCTGCGCCGCATTGGCATGGATCGCGGTGACGTCGCGCACCGGGTCGCGCACCGGGACGACGATACCGAGCCGGGTCAGCACCGGACGGAACGCTTTCACGACGAAATAGTAGCTGTATTCGGCACGGCCGAGATTGCCGTGCAGCGTCGACTCGGTGGTCTCGGAATGGATCAGGATGATCACGCCACGCGCTCCAGGGCTTCGGCGCCGTGCGTGTCGAGCCAGGCGCGCAGCCTGCCTGCCACCGGCTCGATGCCGCAGAAATCCTGCATCGTGTCCCGGGCGTTGCGCGACATCGCGACGTAACGCTGCGGATCTTCCTTCGCCACGCGGTAGCTTTCGCGGAAGGCCAGCATCAGCGCATTCCAGTCTATCCGGTAGCGGCTGGTACGGAACAGCTCGCGCTTGTCGGCCGGCCACACATTGTACTCGACGCCGGACTCGATCACGAACGCATTGTCGGCGGTGATGTAGTCCTCGAACGCGGTATGGCGGGGAGCGATCGCCGGCACGCCGCCGCTCATGAATTCCGTCACCGGCAGACAGAGCCCTTCGCAATGCGAGGCGTTCACGCAGTAGCTCGCCGACGCGATCAGGGCGTGCAGATCCGGCGTCTCCAGATACCCGTCCAGCACCACCACGCGACATTTGAACGGTGCCGATTCCAAGATCCGGTCGCGGATGTTCTGTTCCCAGCGCAACATCGGATCCAGGATGGTGGGGTCCGGACCCTGCGACACGACCTTGAGCACCAGAGTCGCGTCCGGCCGGTCACGCAGCGCCCAGCAGAAGGCGGACAGGATGTCCTGCCAGTTCTTGCGTCCGTCGCGCGGCGAGAACATCGACACGTAGATCACCCCGTCCAGGGCGACCTGCTCGGGCGGCGCGGGGCGGGCAACCGGGGTGACCTCGAAGCAGGTGGTCACCGGGTGCGGCAGCATCGCCGCACTCTCGCGCTCGAGTTCCGGTTCCGGTGCCGGCACCAGATGCGGAACCGGGTCCGGCACCGCGACCGGCGGGAGGTCCGGCGCGAGCTCGGGCGCCTCGATGGCGGCGATGTCCGGCGGCGGGGCGGCAGGGATCGGAATCGGCGGCGCGAACGTCAGCCGTTCCGTCTCCGGGCGATGCGTCGGAAGCGGCAGCGCCGGCGGCGCGGCGGAGAGGGCGGCGTAGAGCCGGTAGGCGGCACGGCCGGCCTTGGCGTTGGCGCTACGGATCGGCGCGGGCAGCCGATCGCGCAGCCTCCGCCGATACCATTCCAGCGCCACGTGCTTGACGATCTGCAGCCGGCGGCGAAGGCCCATCCGCGGTGCCACGACCGTCAATGCGAGCGGGTGCGCCGGTGCGGTCGCCTGGACGACCGCCGCCGCGAAAGGCGGCTCGGCCGCGGCTTCGTCAGACAGTTCGCCGGGCGGTTCGCCGGACGATACCGCGGACGCTTCGCCCAGCTCTACTCCGGGCGGCGCTGCGGGCGAAGCGTCGAGTACGTCTTCGACCGGTCCGGCAGCCGTTTCGGCGACCGGCGCTTCGGGGGGCTGTGACTCGAACCGCGGCGGCGCCTGCACGATCACGACCTGCACGCCGGGCGGCGGCGGCAGTCCGCGCACCGCGATCGGACCGGGCGTCAGGAGCGGAATGGACTCTCGCGGCCACACCGCGCCTCTGCGATAGGCCGGGATCAGATCGGTATCGAGCACCGTGCCGGTGATCCGGATTGTGGTGACGCCCGACCCGGGCGGTGCGGTCCGCGGCGCGACGGCGAAGCGATCGAACACCGGCGCCGGGATCGACGCGACCGGGTAGTGCTCGCCCATCGCCCGACGCACCGCGCCGGCCGCGAAGGAGGACAGGGCGATCGCCCCGTGGCACACCGAGAGCACCGATCGCCAGTCGTTCCGGACATCCTCGTCCCAGACCTCGTTCGGGATCGAACCGAACTCCCAGGCGAACACCGGGACGGTCGGACAGCGCAGGCCGAGCACCGTCTTGTTCGGCGGCGCGAACGACAGGAACAGGCAGCGCCGGCCTTCCGCCAGCGCAGCGTCGTACAGGGCATCCACCTCCTGCGCGGGCTCCTGCACCGCAACAATCTCGGCAAATCCCTGCAACGCCCTCGAGAACGCGCTGCGCACGAAATAGTAGCTGTACTCGTCGACACCGAGGCTGCCTCGTATCGACCGCGCGTCGACCTGCGAGTGGACCAGGATCTTCATTCTCGCGATTCTGACGTTACGCTTTGCATCCTGACAATACAGCTTGTCATGCACCCCGAACGCAAGAGCCGAGAGCCGGGGCTGATGAATTGCCGGACCCGGGCAAGCGATTTTGCAGCGCAGCAAACCGGCACCGTCATCGAAACATCGTGGGAATCCGCCGTCATGCAGCGCCGGACACCGACGTTCGTGGCGCGTTTGTGCCGCGTTTTCCGATGTCCTACAGTCGAACGTCGTGACGGAAACCTTCGAAGGCGCCGTGGTAATGACCCACGGTTCCGATCTCGGCGCTCCAGCGCTCCGTCCTCCGCGCCCTCTCCTCGAACGGTAGAAAAGACAGCGATGGTTGATCTCGGACCCAACGAAAGCAACAATGTCGGTCTGCGGGATGCCGCGGTCCACGGCTGGTTCGACTTCGATCGCGGGCTGCTCTATCCGGACTTCGTCGTGGACGCCCACGACGTCGTCGCCGATATCGGCTGCGGCGACGGCGGCGCGGCGATGTTCTGCGCGCGGCGCGGCGCCAGGGTGCTTCTCGCCGACGTCGATCTTCCGCGCCTGGATGCGGCCTACCACAGGCTCGATTCGATCGCGCCGGGGCGGATCAGCGCCCATCCGGTGCAGGGCGCGCCGGTGCCGCTGGAGGATGGCTGCGCCACCAGGATCATCTGCACCGAGGTCATCGAGCATGTCGAGGACCCGAAATTCCTGCTCGCCGAATTGTTCCGGATCGGCCGGCCCGGCGCCCTGCTGCTGCTCTCCTGCCCGGACCCGCGGGCCGAGGCGGTGCAGCAGAAGCTGGCCCCGCCGGCCTATTTCGAGCGCCCGAACCATATCCGCATCCTGCAGTCGGACGAGCTCAAGGCGCTGGCGGAGGAAGCCGGCTTCGTCATCAGGCGGGCCAGCAGCTACGGGTTCTATTGGGCGGTGTGGTGGAGCCTGTTCTGGACCACCGGACAGGAGTTCGGCGCCCGGAACGAGGTGCTCGATCATTGGGCGCGCGCCTGGCAGGGCATCCTGGACTCGGAGGGCGGACCGCGCGTGCAGAAGGTGATGGATGAGGTCCTGCCGAAAAGCCAAGTCCTAGTCTGCCAGAAACCTTAGGCTGCAATAGAGCATGATCGGTGGATCATGCTCTGTTGCGCTGCGGAACCAACGGCTTTCAGAAGCCGGCGACAGCATGCGGAACATACTCCGCCTCCAGCCGGCCGATCTGCGACTCGCTGAGCGTCAGCGTCAGCGCCGCCAGCGCGTCGCGCAGATGGTGCGGCTTGGAGGCGCCGATGATCGGCGCGGTGACGCCGGGTTTCGCCAGCAGCCATGCCAGCGACACCGCCGCCCGGGTCGCGCCGAGTTCGCCGGCCACGGCGCCGACCGCATCGACCACCCGCGCATCCGCCGCGCGCGTCGCGTCATACAGCTTGCGCGAGAACGCATCGGTCTCGGCGCGCGCGGTGCCCTCCTCGCCGTTCGGGCGCGCCAGCTTGCCCCGCGCCAGCGGGCTCCAGGGGATCACGCCGATCCCTTCCTCGCGGCACAGTCCGAGCATTTCCCGCTCCTCTTCGCGATAGAGCAGGTTCAGATGGTTCTGCATCGACACGAACCGGCTCCAGCCATGCGCGTCCGACAGCATCAGCGCCTTGCAGAACTGCCAGGCATACATCGACGAGGCGCCGATATAGCGGGCCTTGCCGGCCTTGACGACGTCGTGCAGCGCCTCGAGCGTCTCCTCGATCGGGGTGTTCGGGTCGAAGCGGTGGATCTGGTAGAGATCGACATAGTCGGTGCCAAGCCGCTTCAGGCTGTGGTCGATCTCGGTCAGGATCGCCTTGCGCGACAGACCGCCGCCGTTCGGACCAGGCCGCATCACCCCGTGCACCTTGGTGGCCAGCACGATCTCGTCGCGCCGGGCGAACTCGCCCAAGGCGCGGCCGACGATCTCCTCGCTCGACCCGTCGGAATAGACGTTGGCGGTGTCGAAGAAATTGATCCCCGCCTCGACCGCCTCGCGGATGAAGGGGCGGCTGGCCTCCTCGTCCAGGGTCCACGCGTGGTTGCCGCGGCCAGGCTCGCCATAGGTCATGCAGCCCAGGCACAGGCGCGAGACGCTCAGGCCGGTCCGCCCGAGAGTGGCATAGTCCATCGTCGTTCTCCGATCTCAGCGCGCGGCGCGGATCAGCGCCCGCATATGTGTTACAACGCCGGGCAGACCATCCAGGATCGCCTGGCCGATCAGAAAATGGCCGATATTGAGCTCCGCCACCTCGCGGATCGCGGCGATCGCGGCGACATTTTCGTAGGTCAGCCCGTGCCCGGCATGGATCTCGAGTCCGAGCGACCGCCCCAGCACGGCGCCGTCCTGCAGCCGCTGCAGTTCGCCCGGCCTGCCCTCGGCGTAGGCGCCGGTATGCAGCTCGATCACCGGCGCGCCCAGCGACGCCGCGGCACGGATCTGCGCCGGGTCGGGGTCGATGAACAGCGACACGCGTATCCCGGCTTCGTTCAGCGCGGCGATCTTCGGCCCGAGCAGGGCGGCCTGGCCGGCGGCGTCGAGGCCGCCTTCGGTGGTCACTTCCGCGCGGCGCTCCGGCACGATGCAGGCGGCGTGCGGCGCATGGCGCAGCGCCACCGCGACCATGTCGTCGGTCGCCGCCATCTCCAGATTGATCGGCGCGGTCAGCGCGGCGCAGATCCTGGTGACGTCGTCGTCGCGTATGTGCCGGCGATCCTCGCGCAAATGCAGGGTGATGCCGTCGGCGCCGGCTTCGATCGCCGACAAAGCCGCGCGCAGCGGGTCGGGATGCGTCCCGCCGCGGGCGTTCCTGATCGTGGCGACATGGTCGATGTTGACGCCGAGCCTGATCATGCCTGTCTCCTGGTGCGGGCGATCGAAGCGGCCATCCTGAGTGCGGCGATCAGGCTGGTCGGATCGGCGATGCCCTGCCCGGCAATGTCGAACGCCGTGCCGTGGTCCGGCGAGGTCCGCACCAGATCGAGGCCGAGCGTCAGGTTGACCCCGTTGGCCATGTCGATGGTCTTGAGCGGGATCAGCGCCTGGTCGTGATACATGCAGATCGCCGCGTCGTAGCGCGTCCTGGCCTGGGCGGTGAACATCGTGTCGGGCGACATCGGGCCGCTGGCCTCGATCCCCAGGCCGCGCAGCGCCGCGATCGCCGGACGGATCAGGGTGGCCTCCTCCGATCCCATATGCCCGTCCTCGCCGGCATGCGGATTGAGGCCGGCGATCGCCAGACGCGGCCGGGCGATGCCGAAATCGCGCCGCAGCGCCTCCGCCGCCGTGCGCGACACGCGGACGATCTCGTCCGTGCGCAGCAGGTCCAGCGCCTGGCGCAACGACACGTGGATCGTCACCGGCACCACCCGCAGGCCGGGACCGGCCAGCATCATCACCTCATGCCCGGCGCGGCCGGTGAGGGCTGCCAGGAACTCGGTGTGGCCCGGATGCGGGAAGCCGGCGGCCTTGAGCACGGACTTGGCGATCGGGTTGGTGACGATGCCGTCCACCTCGCCGTCCAGGGCCAGACGCACCGCCCGCTCGATGCTGGCAATCACCGCGCCGGCATTGGCGGGATCGGGGCGTCCTGGCGTCGGCGGCGCGGCCAGCGCCACCGGCAGGACCGGCAGCATGTCGGCGAACACCGCGCCGGCCTCGGCCACCGAGCCCACCGCACGGCCGAGCGACGCATCGCCCAGCAGCACGAACGGCAGCTCGCCGCGCAGCGCGCGCCATGCGGCCAGCGTGACTTCAGGGCCGATCCCGGCCGGGTCGCCCATGGTCAGGGCCAGCATCGCACCTCCGGAGCAGGGTCGGGGAAGAGCCCCGAGCCCTCGGTCCGCTAAATGTGGAGCGCGCGGCCGTCCGCCGCCAGGGCGGCTTCCTTCACCGCCTCGCTGAGCGTCGGATGCGCATGGCAGATGCGGGCGACATCCTCGGCGCTGGCGCCGAATTCCATCGCCGTGGCCAGCTCGGCGATCAGCGTGCCGGCATCCGGGCCCAGGATGTGCGCGCCCAGCAGGCGATCGGTCTTCTTATCGGCCAGGATCTTGACGAAGCCGTCGGTCGCGTTCATCGCCCGGGCACGGCCGTTGGCGGTGAAGGGGAACTTGCCGACGACGTACTCCACACCCTCGGCCTTCAGATCCTCCTCGATCCGGCCGATGCCGGCGACCTCCGGCCAGGTATAGACCACGGCCGGGATCACCCCGTAATTCACATGGCCGGCCTGGCCGGCCAGCATCTCCGCCAGGGCGACGCCCTCGTCCTCGGCCTTGTGCGCCAGCATCGGCCCGTCGATCACGTCGCCGATCGCATACAGCCCCGGCACGTTGGTCGCGTAGTGCGCATCGACCACCACCTGGCCGCGCTTGCTCATCGCCACGCCGAGTTCGGCCAGCCCCAGACCGTCGGTGAACGGACGCCGGCCGATCGCCACCAGCACCACGTCCGCGTCGATCGTCTCCTCGCCGCCGCCGGCCGCCTTCTCGACGGTGACGCGCGCCGTCTCGCCCGCGGCCTCGACCTTGGTGACCTTGTGGCCGAGCTTGAACGCGAGCCCCTGCTTGGACAGGACGCGCTGGAACGCCTTGGCGACCTCGCCGTCGATGCCCGGCACCAGGCGGTCGAGATATTCGATCACCGTGACCTTGGCGCCGAGCCGGCTCCAGACGCTGCCGAGCTCGAGACCGATCACGCCGCCGCCGATCACCACCAGGTGGCCGGGCACGCGGTCCAGCTCCAGCGCCCCGGTCGAGCTGACCACGCGCTTCTCGTCAATGGCGATGCCGGGCAGCGAGACGCTGTCGCTGCCGGTGGCGACCACCACATGTCTGGCCTTGAACGCCTTGCCGTCCACCTCGACCGTATGCGGCGCCGTGACCCTGCCGGCGCCCTTCAGCCAGGCGACGTTGTTCTTCTTGAACAGGAACTCGACGCCCTTGGTGTTGGCGGCGACCACCTCGTTCTTGCGCGCATGCATCCGCGCCAGATCGAGCTTGACCTCGCCGACGACGATGCCGTGATCGGCGAACCCGTGCGTCGCCTCGTGGAAGCTCTCCGAGCTCTGCAGCAGCGCCTTGGACGGGATGCAGCCGATATTGAGGCAGGTGCCGCCCAGCGTCGCCCGCTTCTCGACGCAGGCGACCTTCATGCCGAGCTGTGCGGCACGGATCGCGCACACATATCCGCCCGGCCCCGAGCCGATCACGATCACGTCGTAGTCGGTCTCGCCGATCTCCGCGGCAGCCGCCGCCGGCGCCCCGGTCGGAGCCGGCGGTGCCGGCTTGGCGTCCGACCCCGGCGAGGCCGGCAGATCGTTCGCCGGCTCGGCCATCGTTTTGGCAGCCGGCGCGGCCGCACCCGCCGCGGCCGCGCCGCCGACCGACGTCAGCACCGCGCCGACCGCGACCTCCTCGCCCTCGGCGACCGCATGCGCGCCCAGGGTTCCGGCCTCGGGCGCCGACACCTCGACGCTGACCTTGTCGGTCTCGAGCTCGACCACCGCCTCGTCGGCGGCGACCGCCTCGCCCGGCTGCTTCAGCCAGCGCGCCACGGTCGCGGTCGTGACGCTCTCGCCCAGGGTCGGCACCTTGATGTCGGTCGGCATGATGGCTGTTCTCGCAAACGTCTCGTGGGTCGGGGCGGTCGATCAGAGTCCGAGCAGCAGCCTGCGCGGATCCTCGACGCTCTCCTTCACCCTTACAAGGAAGCTGACCGCCTCCTTTCCATCGACGATCCTGTGATCGTACGACAGCGCCACATACATCATCGGCCGGATCACCACCTGGCCGGCGACCGCGATCGGGCGGTCCTGGATCTTGTGCATGCCCAGGATCGCCGATTGCGGCGGGTTCAGGATCGGCGTCGACATCAGCGAACCGTAGATGCCGCCGTTGGTGATCGAGAAGGTGCCGCCGGTCAGCTCGTCGAGCTTCAGCGCGCCGTCGCGGGCGCGCTTGCCGAAGCCGGCGATCGAACTCTCGATCTCCGGGAAGCTCATCCGGTCGGCGTCGCGCAGCACCGGCACCACCAGCCCGTTCGCGCCGCCGACGGC